>JANYCX010000085.1 GCA_025360065.1 Acetobacteraceae bacterium
CGCCAGGGACTGCCCGTTCGCGCAATCCACAGCACGGCTTCGACAAACAACCGGGCGTCCCCTCCAGTGCGGCCAGGGTCGGTCGGCTTTCCCAAGCCGAAAGGCCGCATCTTCTCCCATTGCGCGTCCGTCAAGCTGAACCGATCCATGGCAAACTCCTTTCGGAGCTTGAATCACGAACACCGTAACCTGGGGAATCCCCTGATTCTCAACAGGCCCTAGCCGAATTGGCGCAATTCCTGGCGGCGGCGCCGAGGCGTACGCCATAGGAAGCCGATCGAACAAACCACCCACCACGCCCCCTCAGCTCGGCTTGGCAACAATCAACATATGCCAGCCAAACCGTCGCTCGAGGGCTGCAAACATCGCGGCAGGCATCGCCGCAAACCACGGCTGCAATTCGTAGTCGTAGTTCAGATATTTCTCGATCACATAAGGAAAGATATGGGCCTGGGTAATCGAAATTGCCCCGAAATCATTGGCCCGCAGCAAAGCGCGTGCCTCGGCCTGGGTGTAGGTGTTGGCGATCGGGCAGCCAGACTGGGCCTCGGGCTGGTCGAACCCGGCCGCGATCATGCAATCCTTCCAACTGTCGCGGGCGTAGAGCATCAGGCGGAACTCGCCATTGGGCCGGATCGCGCGGCGGGCCTGGCGAATGATCGCGTCAGGGTCGGGCGTATGGTGGATGACCCCGAAGGAATAGATCAGATCAAAGCTCGCCTGACGGACATGGTCGCTGAGGTTTTCGCCATTGCCCTCGATCAGATTGCCGTGCACGCCACAGGTGGCAAAGCGCTGGCGGGCGAGGTCTAAGCTTACCTGGGACAGTTCGATCCCGGTATATTCCGCCCCGGCGCGGGCGAAGTTCACCGCATCGGTGCCGATCCCGCAGCCAATTTCGAGCACCCGCTTGCCGTGCCAGCGCCCGAAATCGGCGAAATCAGGAATATGTGGCTCAACGAAGTATTTACGCGCCTCGACCTCGTCAAAATAGGTTCGGCTGCCGATTTTGGCCGCCGAGTGGCGAAGATTGCACGGCCGGCGGTTCCAGTATTCGGCGACGGTTTCAATCGTTGCAGCAGACATTGCGGACCGCGCCTTATTTGAGGGTGCCGAGTGCCACGGTCAACAGCCCGATGGCGAGGTTCACGGTAATCAGGTGGCGAATGCCGCCAAGTGCTGCGACCGCGCCGGCCTGATCGCCCGCGGCCATGGCGCGCCGCATCGCCGCCCAGGGTACGAAGAATATCCAAATAAATATTACCGCCATCAGCAACCCGGCGGTGTGCATCATATGAACCGGCCAGCCGACGCCTTTGAACCCGCCAAGGATGCTGAACAGCATGATGTAGCCGGTCAGCAGCAGGATCGGCATGACATGCCAGACAATGCGGAAGAAGCGCCGGAACACCTGAGCATGCAGCGCGAGCCGATCAGGTGGCGCCAGGATCGCCATACTCGGGCGCAATACCATCAGCGCGAAGGCCATGCCGCCAACCCAGATCACCGCCGCGATCAAATGAAAGGCCAGCAGAAAATTGAAACTCATCGCAGCATCCCTTCGATATCCGCAAGCAGACTACGCAATTCCTGCGCGGCGCGCGAATTGGGGGCCGCTTCGCTGACGCCGAGGCCTTGGGCGAAGGCGATGGCAAACCCAGTGCGGTTGCCAAGAACGGTCGGCAACAAAGTTTGGCCAAGCGTGGCGATGTCAGCTTCCACCATGGCGCGCAATTTTCCGGTCGCCGGTGCGCGGTTGAGCACGATGGCAAGGCGACGTTTCTCGGCCTTCGCCAGCCCGAACGTACCCTCCGCCGCCCATAAATCGGGCGGGCTGGGCTGGATCGGCACCAGCACCAGATCCGCCGCACGCACTGCCTGGCGGGCATCGGTATCGATCTGCGGCGGGCTGTCGATCAGAATGATGTCCGCATCGCGCCGCAATTTGTCGAGTTCCCCTGCCAACCGCCAACCAGAAATTTCGGCGAGTGTGATGGCGGGCACGCCTTTGCGCGCCGCCCGCAAAGCGTGCCAACGCGTCAGGCTATGCTGCGGGTCGATGTCAATGACAGTGACCCGGCGCGTCGCCGCCCACGCTGCCGCAAGATTGGCCGCCAACGTGGTTTTGCCGGCGCCGCCCTTTTGCTGGGCGATGGTGATAATGGTGGTCATACCAATATGGATAGCATGCCGAAGGCGGAATGGCACGCATCACTCTGGCGGAAAATCTTGACATGGACCATTGATTGGTCCAAAAAATCTCACCCCGATAAACATCGAAAACGCGCTGAGGCGATCATGCAAGTATCCGTGACCACTGCCAAAGGCCAACTCACTGATCTGGTCCGTCGCGCGGAAGCCGGGGATGACATCATCCTGACCCGCCACGGGCAAGCCGCCGTTCGGCTTGTCCCAGTCTCTGGCGTGCCGGGGCGTCAAGCGCGGCGTGACGTTCTGGCCGCAGTTCGGCGCTCCGCCGCCGTGAAACTTGCGGCTGGACCAATTGCCGCGCGCAGCCAGGATTTTCTCTATGACGAGGACGGCCTGCCGGCGTGATTGCAGTCGATACATCCGCCCTGATCGCGATCTTGCAGAATGAGGCTGAGGCCGATGCCTGCGCGGCAATCCTCGAAACCGAACACGTGTTGCTGATTTCCGCTGGCACTCTTGCAGAAGCCTTGATCGTCTCCGCGCGACGGAACATTGGCGATGAAATGGCCCAATTGGTTGCGGGCCTGGGTTTTACGGTCGAAAGCGTTAGCCACGCCGCCGCGCGCCGGGTTGCCGATGCGTATGGCCGGTGGGGCAAAGGGGTTCATCCCGCCGGGTTGAATTTCGGCGACTGCTTCGCCTACGAAATCGCAATGAATTTCGCATGTCCATTGCTGTTTGTCGGTGATGATTTCCGCCAGACAGACGTGGTTTCCGCCCTGGCGGAATGACCCGCCAGGGCCGAGGCCATCACCCAAACAACTTCCCCGCCGGCGGCGCGTTCCGCGAGTAATCATAGGTCGTATAAACCCCGCCCTGATATTTTTCCTGCACCGGATTGGCACTGACAATCCCACCGACCTGCCCGGCATAGGTATCGGCGCTGTCGGTCGGCAGCCACCCCAATGCCGCCCGGCTGTCACTGCCCCAGTAGCTGCGGCTATTGTCCGACGCGCCCCAGATCACGCAGGAACCGGTTGTCTCGGCGAGCGTGGCGCGCATGCACAATTTGGCCAGATCGTCGTAGCTCAGCCAGGTCGAAAGCATCCGCGCCTCAACCGGCTCCGGAAAACACGATCCGATGCGGACATTGACGTTTTCCACCCCGTGCTTGAACCAGTACATCCGACCCATCAGCTCGCCGTAAGCCTTCGACAGCCCATAGAAACTGTCAGGCATGAACTGGCAATCATCATCGAGCTTTTCGCGACGCTCGTGAAAGCCGATCGAGTGGTTCGACGACGCGAACAGCACCCGCGCACCCTCGCGCCGCGCGGCCTCATAAATATGGTACAGCCCGCGAATATTCGGCCCCATCACGGTCTCAAACGACTGCTCGGTCGAAATGCCGCCGAAATGCAAGATCATCCCGCAACCTTCGGCGAGGCGCAGAACCGTCGGGCCGTCGTTCAAATCAGCGCGCACAAAACGGCTGCCGGGCGGGACTGGGTCGGGGAACGGGGCAATGTCGGTCATCACCAAGGTCCAGCCAGCGGCGCCGAGCTTCTGCACCAATTGACGGCCGAGCGCGCCGGAGGCTCCAGTGAGCAATACGGGTTTTTTGGGAGTGGCGGTCATCACGAAGTCCTTATCATCAAAAAGTTTTTTGGTTGTTTTTGTTCTCAAAAAGACCTGCTTTCCTTACGCTAACATACTTCCGTTCCGCTCTCCCCCCCGCACCGCTTCTGTCAACCGGTTCTCCAAAGGCGCCAAAGGGCAGATAAACCGATCCGAATGCGCACAAGACGGCGCAAAGGCGAAGTTGAAATCCAGGATCACCCGCCCATCCGCCGCCTGCCCGAGATCGGCGCCCTTGATCGTATCGAGCAAATACCGCCCGCCGCCATAGGTTTCGCGGCCGGATGTCGCATCGCTAAAGGGCAAAAACACCCCGCCGCCATAGCCGCCGATCCAATACAAGGTAAGTTCA
This sequence comes from Acetobacteraceae bacterium, assembly GCA_025360065.1. Classification (GTDB taxonomy): domain Bacteria; phylum Pseudomonadota; class Alphaproteobacteria; order Acetobacterales; family Acetobacteraceae; genus CAITOL01. Next base: position 4,142 of record JANYCX010000085.1, read on the forward strand.
CCGCCGAGCGCCGCCAACCCGTCAGTGCGGGCGAACGGGTGGGCGCGCACATCGCCATCATGGCCGGCTTCCAGGGTCAAGGCTGGACCGCTGATCTCGGTCAACCCCACCACGAACCGCAGGCCAGCATCATACGGATAAAGCGGAACGCCGGTGAAGCGTGCCAAAGCCGCAGCTTCAAGCGGTGTTTGGCTGTGATGGGCATAAAGCCGATTGCGGGTGTCACGCCACAGCCGCCAGCCGGCTTCGGGATCGACCGAAGCGCGGACGGCGCCATAGAGATCGGCAATCTGGCGCCGCCAATCCCACAAATCGAGCACGGCCTAGAACACCACCACACTGCGGATGCTTTCACCGCGGCGCATCAGATCAAACCCGTCATTGATTTTCTCGAACGGCAAAACATGGGTGATCAGGTCGTCGATGTTGATCCGCCCGTCCATGTACCAATCGACAATGCGCGGCACATCGGTGCGACCGCGCGCGCCACCAAACGCCGTTCCCATCCAGGTCCGCCCGGTAACAAGCTGGAACGGCCGTGTGGAAATTTCCTGGCCGGCACCGGCAACGCCGATGATGATCGACTTACCCCAGCCGCGATGGGCGCATTCCAGCGCCTGGCGCATCAAAGTCGGGTTGCCGACGCATTCGAATGTGTAGTCCGCGCCGCCTTTGGTGAGGTTCACCAGATACGGCACGATATCGCCCTCGACTTCCTTCGGATTGACGAAATCGGTCATGCCGAATTTTTCCGCCATGGCGCGGCGGCCCGGGTTGATGTCCACCCCGACGATCTGTTCAGCGCCGATCATCCGCAGGCCCTGGATCACATTAAGGCCAATGCCGCCGAGGCCGAATACCACCGCACGACAGCCGGCCTCGGCCTTGGCGGTGTTCATCACCGCGCCAATCCCGGTGGTGACGCCGCAGCCAATATAGCAAACCTTGTCGAACGGCGCGTCAGGGCGGATTTTCGCCAGGGCGATTTCCGGCAGCACGGTGAAGTTGGAGAAGGTCGAGGTGCCCATGTAGTGGGCAATGCTTTCGCCGTCGCAGGAAAACCGGCTGCTGCCATCGGGCATCACGCCCCGCCCCTGGGTCGCGCGGATGGCGACGCAAAGATTGGTTTTGCGGCTCAGACAGTACTCACATTGCCGGCATTCCGGCGTGTAAAGCGGGATGACGTGATCGCCTTTTTTCAGCGTCGTCACGCCACGCCCGACATCGACCACCACACCCGCCCCTTCATGGCCCAGGATCGCCGGAAAAATCCCTTCCGGGTCGGCGCCCGACAAAGTGAATTCGTCGGTATGGCAAATCCCGGTCGCCTTGATTTCGACCAGAACCTCACCCTCGCGCGGGCCTTCGAGGTCAACGGTTTCGAGGCTCAACAGGCTACCAGCTTTGCGGGCAACGGCGGCGCGGGTTTTCATGGTTTCGGCACTCCGAAGTTTGGCGCGTTCTATCCCATTGTCGGACATCCATCACAAGCGCGGCATCACCTCGTCAGCGAATGCCTGGGCGGAACGCATCGCCACTGTCATCCCGCACAGTGCCGCCGCGACTTGCATTCCCCCGCCATCTCCGGCAGAACCCGCGCGCCGGCGGCACTCGCCTCCGGTAATTCACACGCGGGGCGCCTTTCCGGTCCTTCCCAGGACCAGAACCCGGTGCCGCAAGGCCAGGCCCCGCGGAGGTTCAACCGGTTACAGGAAAGGAGCACGCTCATGGCGATGCCCGAATTCACTCTGCGCGGCCTGCTCGAAGCAGGCGTCCATTTTGGCCACCACACGCGGCGCTGGAATCCGCGGATGAAGCCGTACATCTTCGGCATCCGCAACCAGGTCCATATCCTCGACCTGCAGCAGACCGCGCCCATGCTCGACCGCGCCCTGCGCGCCGTCCGTGATGTGACCGCCGCCGGTGGCCGCGTGCTGTTTGTCGGCACCAAGCGCGCCGCCGCCGATTATGTCGCCGAAAGCGCGGTGCGCTGCGGCCAGTACTACGTCAACCATCGCTGGCTCGGCGGCATGCTGACCAACTGGAAGACCATCACCGGCAGCATTAAGCGTCTCCGCCAGATTGATGAGATGCTGGCCGGCGACATCCAGGGCCTGACCAAGAAAGAAGTGCTCGACATCACCCGCGACCGCGAAAAGCTGGAACGCGCCCTGGGTGGCATCAAGGAAATGGGCGGTCTGCCCGACATCCTGTTCATCATCGACACCAACAAGGAAAAGCTGGCGGTTGAAGAAGCCACCAAGCTCGGCATTCCGGTGATCGCAATCCTGGACAGCAATTCCGACCCCACCGGCGTCACCTTCCCGATCCCCGGCAATGACGACGCGATCCGCGCCATCACCCTCTATTGCGACCTGATCGCAGGCTCGGTGCTGGACGGCATCAGCGCCGAAATGCAGGCCTCGGGCCGAGACATCGGCGCATCGGCTGAACTTCCGATCGCTGCCATGCCACCGATGGAGCCGATCGCCGAAGCCCCGGCCGCCGTATAGGAGAGCCGTATTATGGTTGCTGTTACCGCTGCCCTGGTGAAGGATCTGCGCGAGCGGACCGGCGCTGGGATGATGGATTGCAAAAAAGCCCTGGTCGAGGTCGATGGTGACGTCGAAGCCGCCATCGACTGGCTGCGCAAGAAGGGCCTGTCAACGGCTGCCAAGAAATCCGGCCGCGTTGCGTCCGAGGGCCTTGTCGGCGTAGCGACCTCGGCCCGGCGGGCTGCGATGGTTGAGGTGAATTCCGAAACCGACTTCGTCGCCCGCAACGAAACCTTCCAAACCTTCGTGCACGAGGTCGCCAAGGTGGCGCTCTCGGTCGGTGAGGATCTGACTGCGATTGCTGCGGCGCCTTTCCCGGGCACCGGTCGCAGCGTGGCCGAAGAACTCGTCCAGCTGATCGCCACCATCGGTGAAAACATGGCGCTGCGCCGCGCCAAGGTGCTGACAGTGACCAATGGCGCCGTTGCATCCTACATCCACCAAGCCGTGGCGCCAGGCCTTGGCAAGATCGGTGTGCTGGTGGCGGTTGAAAGCACGGGCGAACTGGCGGCACTCGAAACCCTTGGCCGCCAGGTCGGGATGCATATCGCGGCGACCGTGCCGACCGCGTTGGACGTCTCAGACGTCGATCCGGCCGAGCTCGAACGCGAAAAAGCCGTGCTGTCCGATCAGGCCCGCGCCTCGGGCAAGCCGGAAGCCATCATCGAAAGGATGGTCGCCGGTCGCATTGCGAAATACTACCAGGAAGTCGTTCTTCTCGAACAGATCTGGGTGCATGACGGCGAAACCCGTGTCGCGGTTGTGGTGGAAAAGGCCGGGGCTCGGTTGGGTGGCTTTGCCCGCTTCAAGCTCGGCGAAGGCATCGACAAGCAGGTTGGCGATTTTGCCGCCGAAGTTGCCGCCGCCTCGGGTGTGGCCCAGCCCGCCCCAGTCTAACGCAAAGCCTGACGAGCAATTTCATCAGCCCGAGAATCGCTGCGCGATGACGATCAGGCTGATATTGCTCCTACAACGCCGCGTGGTTGCAAGCCGCGCGGCGTTGTGACAGACCCCGCAACTGCCATGGCACACGCTGGACTTGGCGTGGTGTGCGATCGCGACCCTTTGCTCGGCAGGAAACTATGACCCAAAACCTCGCCTATAAGCGCGTCCTGCTCAAGGTCTCGGGCGAAGCCCTGATGGGTAAGCGGGAATTTGGTCTGGACACCGAAACCGTCGCCGCCATCGCCGCCGACATCGCCGACGTGGTGAAAATGGGCGCCGAGGTGTGCCTGGTGATCGGCGGCGGCAATATTTTCCGTGGCATTTCCGGGGCTGCGGCCGGCATGGATCGCGCCCAGGCCGACTACATGGGCATGCTGGCAACGGTGATGAACGCGCTCGGCATGCAAAGCGCGCTTGAAGCCTGTGGCGTGCCGACCCGGGTGCAATCAGCCATCCCGATGGCCTCGGTCTGCGAACCTTACATCCGCCGTCGCGCCGAACGGCACATGGAAAAAGGCCGGGTGGTAATTTTCGCCGCCGGCACCGGCAACCCGTTCTTCACCACCGATACCGCAGCCGCCCTCCGCGCCGCCGAAATGAAATGCGACGCACTGCTCAAGGGCACCCAGGTCGACGGCGTCTATTCCGCCGATCCGCGCAAGGTCGCCGGGGCGACACGCTACGATGAACTGACCTATCATGATGTGCTGTCGCAGGACCTGACCTTCATGGACGCCTCCGCCATCAGCCTGGCGCGTGAAAACCATGTGCCGATTCTGATTTTCAACATCCGCGCACAAGGCGCCTTCGCGGCGGTGATGCGTGGCGAGGGCCGTTTCACCACCATTGATGAGCCGCACGCAGCGGCATGATCTGAGGGAGGCTTATTGTGGCGACCGATCTGCCGAGTATCAAAACCGATCTGACCCGTCGCATGGACGGCGCCATCGAAACCCTGCGCCGTGAGTATAGCGGCCTGCGTTCGGGCCGGGCGAGCCCGGCATTGCTCGACCCGGTCCGGGTCGAGGCCTATGGCTCGGAGGTTCCCTTGTCCCAGGTCGGCACCGTCGGCGTGCCAGAAGCACGTCTGCTGACCGTCCAGGTCTGGGATCGTAGTCTGGTGACCGCCACCGTCAAAGCCATCCGCGATTGCGGCCTCGGCCTCAACCCGGCTGCGGACGGCCAACTGGTCCGGGTGCCAATCCCGCAATTGACCGGCGAACGTCGCATCGAACTCGCCAAAGCCGCCAATCGCTATGCCGAGGGCGCCAAAATCGCCGTCCGGGGTGTCCGCCGCGACGGCATGGAACAGATCAAGGCGCTGGAAAAGAAAAGTATCATCAGCCAGGACGACGAGAAGCGCTGGTCCGAAGACGTCCAAAAACTTACCGACAGCTACATCAAAAAGCTCGATGACATGCTCGCGGACAAAGACAGAGAAATCAAAACCGTTTAGGGTCGGTCAAATGACACAAAGCGGCGCGAACCAACCCGTCCGAGACAACCAAACCGCAACCGGCGGCCAATCGCCGCCGCCCATCCATGTCGCCATTATCATGGACGGCAACGGGCGCTGGGCAACCCAACGCGGCCTGCCCCGCGTCGCCGGGCATCGCGCGGGGGTCGAAGCGGTTCGCCGCGCCGTCCGTACCGCTGGCGAGGTCGGGCTGCAATGGCTCACCCTCTACGCCTTCAGCAGCGAAAACTGGCGCCGCCCGCTTTCGGAAATCATCGACCTCACCGGGTTGTTGCGCCACTTCCTGCGCATCGAAATTGCCGACCTCCACTCCAAAGGCGTCCGCCTCCACTTCATTGGCGATCGCACCAAATTCGATCCCGGCATCCAATCCGATATCGCCCAGGCCGAAAAAACCACCAACAACAACGCCGGCCTCAACCTCGTCATCGCGCTCTCCTATGGCGGGCGCGCCGAAATCGTCGCCGCGGCGCGCAAAACCGCCGAAGACATCATCGCCGGACGACTGCCGGTCGACGCCCTCGACGAAGCAACTTTCGCCGAACGCCTATCGACCGCCGACATCCCCGACCCCGACCTCATCATCCGAACCTCCGGCGAAAAACGCCTGTCCAACTTCCTCCTCTGGCAAGGCGCCTACGCCGAATTGCTGTTCGTCGACACGCTCTGGCCCGATTTCGGCCCCGCCGAATTCACCGCCGCCCTCGCCGAATTCGCCCGTCGCAACCGACGGTTCGGGGCGCGACCGGGGTGAGGACGGTCAGGAAGGAAGCGCAGGGGCTCTGCCCCAGACCCCGCCAGGGAAGGTCCCTGGACGCCAAACCCTTAAGAGAGGGGGGAATAGCGAGGGGGGCCACAAAGTTGGATCGACCACCGAGTCGGCCCCCCTCGCTATTCCCCCCATTCTTCCTTGGGGTTGAGGTCCAGGGGCTCGGCCCCTGGTGGGGGTCCGGGGGCAACGCCCCCGCGCTTTCTTCCTTGCCTTCCCAACCCCCGGCCACGCCATGACCGACTGGCGCGATTTGCGGACCCGGGTGACATCGGCGCTGGTGATGGTGCCGGTGGCATTGGGCTGCGTTTGGTTGGGCGGGGTTTGGTTCATTGGGTTGGTTGCTGTGGGGGTGGCGGCGATGGGGTGGGAGTGGCACCGGATGACCGGTGGTGCGCCCAGGCTGATGGCGATCGGCTTGCTCTATATTGCCCCTGGGGCGCTGGCGCTGTTGTGGCTGCGCGACCAGGGCACGGTAGGTTTGGCCAATGTCGCGTTTGTCTTTGCGGTGGTATGGGCGAGCGACATTGGCGCTTATCTCGTCGGGCGCCTGGTTGGCGGGCCGAAGCTGGCGCCGGCAATTTCGCCTGGCAAGACCTGGTCGGGCGCGGCAGGCGGGATTTTGGCGGTGGTGGGCGTTGGACTATTCGTCGGCGGGGTCTGGGCGGTATTGCTGGCAGTCCTGATCGGTTTGTCCGCGCAGATCGGGGATTTAATTGAGAGCGGCATCAAGCGGCATTTCGGCGTGAAGGACTCGGGGTGGCTCATTCCTGGCCATGGCGGCGTGCTGGACCGGGTTGATGCGGTGCTGACGGCTGCCCCGGTCGCGGCGTTGATCGGGTGGTATTTCGCCCCGGGTGGGTTGCTGTGGCGATAGAAAAAACCGTGACTGTTCTGGGCAGCACAGGCAGTGTCGGCACCCAGACGGTGGAATTATTGCAGGCCAATCCCGATCGCTACCGGGTGGTGGCACTGGTTGCCGGCCGCAATGCGCGGTTGCTGGCCGAGCAAGCCCGCGCGTTGCGCGCCGAGCGTGCGGTGGTGGCCGATCCAACAGCCTATCCAGAGCTGCGTGCCGCACTGGCGGGCACCGGGATTGAGGCCGCGTGTGGTCCTGATGCAGTGGTGGCAGCGGCATCGTTGCCCGCCGATTGGACGATGTGTGCGATCACCGGGGCGGCCGGCCTCGCCTCGACCCTGGCCGCGATCAAGCACGGCAAGTCGGTGGCCTTGGCCAATAAGGAGGCTTTGGTGTGTGCGGGCGAAGTCATGCTGCGGGCCGTGGCCGCCCATGGCGCGACCTTGCTGCCGGTTGATTCCGAACATAATGCGATCTTTCAGGCGCTTGCCGATGGCAACCGCGCATCCGTCGACAAGATCATCCTCACCGCTTCAGGTGGCCCGTTCCGGACGGCATCGCATGCCGAGATGGCGGCCGCTTCGCCAGAGGCAGCCTTGCGCCATCCGGTGTGGTCGATGGGGGCGAAGATTTCCATCGACAGCGCCACGATGATGAACAAAGGCCTTGAAGTGATTGAGGCCGCGCGCCTGTTCGACCTGCCCAGTGCGCGGATTGGCGTGCTGATCCATCCGCAATCGGTGGTGCATGGCTTGGTCTACTACCAGGATGGCAGTGTGTTGGCCCAGCTCGGCAGCCCGGACATGCGGGTGCCGATTGCCCATTGCCTGGCCTGGCCACAGCGGATCGCCACCAACGCACCACGGCTCGATCTTGCCGCGATAGGCCGCCTGGAATTCACCGAGCCCGATCTGGATCGCTTTCCCGCCCTGCGTCTGGCGCGCGACGCCTTGCAGGCCGGCGGCGGCGCCCCCACAATCTTGAGCGCGGCCAATGAGGTTGCGGTGGCAGCGTTCCTCGAACGCCGGCTAGGCTTTCTCAATATTGCCGCTGTCGTTGCCGATGTTTTGTCAGCTATGGGGCCGACTGATGCCGATGATCTTGCCGCCGTGATCGCTCGCGATGCCGAGGCCCGGAAACTGGCTAACATTATGTGCGTGAAGCGATTTGCCAACGCTGCATAAAAATTGACAATTCTTGGTGCGGGAAATCGGCCAGTTGTTATATTTCGGAAAGACTCTCGCCTTAGGTTCGCGAGCCGGTGATTTGCCACCGGATGCGATTGTTATCAATTGTTTAGTTGCATTTTTCTACATCCCGCTTTCTATCTCAGCTTAAGCTAAGGAATGAATTCCATGTTCGATGCGCTTCCGGCCCCGCTCAACAGCGTTGTCCCGTTTCTGATCGTCCTCGGGGTTCTGGTTTTCATTCACGAGCTCGGGCATTATCTCGCCGCACGTTGGCGTGGCGTGCATGTCGAAGTCTTTTCGATCGGCTTTGGTCGCGCCATTTTCAGCTGGACGGATCGCCGCGGCACGGTTTGGAAGCTGTCCTGGCTGCCCTTGGGCGGCTACGTGAAGCTGCATGGCCAGGAAAAGCCGGAAGACGCCGACGATGCGACCCGCGCTGCTTGGTTGTCCGGCAAGACCTTCCATGAAAAATCGGTCTTGTCGCGTGCCATTGTCATCGCCGCCGGTCCGCTCGCCAATTTTGCCCTGGCGATCGCCCTGTTTGCCGGGCTTTTTGCCGTCATGGGCCGTCCGGTTGTCACATCCCAGCTCGGTGAAGTCGTCGCGAGTTCCGCGGCCGCCAAAGCCGGCTTGCAGGTTGGCGATGTGATCACCTCGATCGATGCCAAGACGATTACCCGGTTCGAACAGGTGCGGGAAATTGTCGGCAGCCATCCCGGCCAGGCTCTTAAGCTGGTTGTTGACCGCGCCGGCCAGATGCTCGATCTGGTTGTTACCCCTGATACACGGGTGGTCGGCGGGGTCGCCACCGGATTGCTCGGCGTGCGCGGCGGCGCGACGGTGTTTGAACCGATCTCGACAATCGCCGCCCTTGGTGCCGGCGTGACCCAGACCTGGGACGTGACGGTGCAGACTTTTGACGGCGTGATCGGGATGATTACCCGCCGCACCAGTTCCGATGATATGGGCGGGCCGCTGCGGATCGCGCAGATGTCAGGCCAGGTGGCGTCCCTCGGGCTTGCCAGTCTGGTGTCGTTCATCGCGATCCTGTCGGTCAATCTCGGGCTGCTGAACCTGTTCCCGATCCCGGTGCTCGATGGCGGTCATCTGGTGTTCTACGCCTTTGAAGCGCTGCGTGGCCGCCCCTTGCCTGCTCGCGCCCAGGAATATGGGTATCGCGCTGGTTTTGCGGTGTTGATCGGCCTGTTTGTCTTCGCGACCTGGAACGATCTTGGCCATCTCGGCCTGTTTCGCTGGGTCGCTGGTCTGATTGGCTGACCGTTGGGGTGGCGCAAGCCGTCCCCCGGCACTATACGACTCCACTGGCACGCGATAATGAGACGACCAGCGGTGTGATCGCCGCTGGTCTTACGCCGTCAATGACAGCGAAAGTGGCATTTGTGTCGCGATCTAGTGGGGAGAGTTTCGGTTTGAGTCGCACCCGAGTGGCGCTGATCGCGTCCGCAGTTCTTCTGACAATCGCAGCCTTTGGCGCGACGGTCACCCAAAGCTTCGCCCAAACCGCCCCGCAAACCCGCGACCAGCGACTGCTCGCAGCCGTCGTGGCACCAGGGGGCACAATCGCGGGCATCCGGATTGAGGGCAATCAGCGGATCGAGGAGTCAACAATCAGGTCTTATATGCTGGTTCAGCCTGGGGACCGGTTTGATTCTGACCGTCTCGACCGCAGCCTGAAAAGCATCTTTGCCACCGGCCTGTTCAAGGATGTGACCCTGCGCCGCGAAGGCGGATTGCTGGTCGTGCGGGTGGTGGAAAACCAAATCGTCAACCGCATCGCCTTTGAAGGCAACCAAAAGCTGCCCGACGAAGCGCTGCGCCCAGAACTGCAATTGCGGTCACGTGGCATTTTCACCCCAGCACTTGCGCAGTCTGATCGCCAGCGCATCCTTGATCTCTATGCCCGCAAGGGCCGCTTTGGCACCACCGTCTCGCCAAAAATCATCGATGTCGGCCAGAATCGGGTGGACGTGGTGTTTGAAGTCAATGACGGCGAAAGCTCGCTGATTGGCCGCATCGCCTTCGTCGGCAACAAAGCCTACAGCGAAGGCAGCCTGCGCGACGTGATCGTCAGCCGCGAACAGGCCTTCTGGCGCCTGCTGTCGACCAGCGATGTCTACGATCCGGACAAGGTCAATTTCGATCGCGAATTGCTGCGCCGCTTCTATATCGGCAAAGGCTATGCCGATTTCGAGGTGCTCAGCGCCAATACCGAACTCGCGCCCGATCGGTCCGCGTTTTTTGTCACCTTCACCTTGAGCGAAGGCCCGCGCTACCGGGTCGGCAAAATCGACATCACCTCAACCCTCAAAGGGGTCGAGATTGAGGCGTTGCGCAAAGAAATCGAGTTTGATTCTGGCGACTGGTATGATGCCGACGCAATCGAACGCACCACCCAGAACATGACCACGGCCATCCAGAACCGCGGTCTCGCGTTTGTGAAAGTCCAGGCCAAGGTCCAGAGGAACATTGAAAAGCAGGAAATTGGCCTGACTTTTGAGGTTGCTGAGGGTCCCCGGGTCTATATCGACCGCATCGATGTCGTCGGTAATCTACGCACCTATGACAGCGTTATCCGCCGTGAAATGCGCTTCGCCGAGGGCGATGCGTTCAATGCCGCGCTCATGCGACGCAGCAAGACCCGGCTTACCGACCTGGATTTCTTCAATTCGGTCAATATCACCCCGCAACCCGGCTCGGCGCCGGATCGGGCCACGGTGCGAGCCGAAGTGGATGAAAAATCAACCGGGGAGCTCAGTTTCGGCGGCGGCTATTCGACCGATATTGGCGCCTTGGCAACCGCGGGCATCCGCGAGCGCAACCTGATCGGCACCGGCATTGATGCCGGGATCAGCACCGTGATTGCGCAGAAGGAAAGCCAGATCAACCTGTCGGTAACCGATCCCTATTTCCTTGGCACCAACCTCGTCGCCGGGTTCGACCTTTTCCGTATTCAGAACAACCTGCAATCCATCGCGCTTTATAATCAGCGCCGCACCGGCGGCAGCGTTCGCGTCGGCTATGAGTTCACCGAGCATCTGCGCCAGGTTTGGACCTACACGGTTGAGCAGCGCAGCATCTATTCGGTCGGCTCCGGCGCGACGCTCTACGTCAAGGATGCGGCCGGCACCAGCGTGCTGTCGCAGATCGGGCAAAGCATCACGCTCGATTACCGCGACGGCAAAATCGATCCGAAATCTGGCTACGTGGTGCGCTTTGGTACTGATTTTGCCGGCCTCGGCGGCACCACCAACTTCCTCCGCAACAAGATTGATGCCGCTTACTACGTCCCGTTGGAACGTTATTTCGGCAATCGTGACTGGGTGATCGCCATGCAGGCGGGGTTCGGTTACCTCAAGCCGCTCGGCAACACCCGCGAAAAAATTATCGACCGGTTCTTCCTCGGCGGCGACAATTTGCGCGGCTTCGCGGTCGGTGGCGCCGGCCCCCATGATACAACCCAGGGCAACAGCCTGGGCGGGCGGATGATCTGGACCCAGACCACGGAGTTGCGTTTTCCGCTACCTGTGTCGCAGGATCTTGGCATCACCGGTCGGGTATTCGCCGATATCGGCTCGCTCAGCCAGGTCAGCGCGCTTTACAACAGCGCCGGCGTTCTGGTGCCGATCGTCGATAGTGCCTCCCCCCGGGTTGGCATAGGCTTCGGGATTTCATGGAAGACCCCGTTTGGTCTGCTCAACATCGATCTTGGCTACCCGATCGTGCGCAAAAAATTCGATCAAACCCAGCAATTCCGCTTTGGCTTCGGCACGAGGTTCTAGTGAAACATTTTTCCCGCCCGCTACGCATTCTGACCGCAACCGCTTTCGGTATGTCGGTGTGTTTAGGCATCGCCCGCGACGCCACCGCCCAAGGTTATTTTGTCCCCGGCCAGGGACAAGCCCCAGCCGCCCAAGGTCCGCGCCCCGGCGCACCGACCGCGGCGGCACCTGCCCGTCCGGCGCCGCGCGCGAACCTGCCGGCTCCGACGGGCCAGCAGGTTGCCGGCACCGACGGCGAAGCACCCATCCAGGTGCCGATGCCACCCATTCCAACCTTGCCCCAGTTACCGCGTGGTGCCAGCCCGCCGGCAGCACTGGTCGGGGTTTTTGGATTGCCCGAAGCTATGCGCGCCTCACTCGCCGCCCAGCAGGTCGATAAGGTCATCGGCGAACGCCGCGAAAAGCTCGGGCTCGATGCCCAGGCCGAAGAACAGGCGATTGTCGAACTGCAAAAGGCGCTGGCCAATGATCGCGCGAAATTGTCGCCCGACCAGACCCGCGTCCGCGAAAAGGAGGTTCAGGATCGCTTCACCGCCTCCCAGCGCCTGTTCCGCAACCGCGACCGGATCATCCAGGAAGCCGCCCAGGTGGCCATCAACGCCATCCAGGCCAATCTGATCGCGGTCGTCCGCCAGGTCTCGGAAAGCCATGGCATCAACTTTGTCATGCATCGCCAAAGTGTGGCGCTGAACTCCCCCGAATTCGACATCACCGATCAAGTGGTCGCCGAGCTTAATAAGCTGATGCCGAAGGTCGATATCGCGCCGGACGGTGTGTCACCGTTGGCCAACGTCGCGGCGCCGGCAGCCCCCAAGCCGACAAAATAGCGTGACCACGCCGCTGATGGGCGATGCCCGGTTCTTTGCGCAGGCCGGGCCGCATCTCGCAGCCTCCATCGCCAAGGCCACCGGGGCGACGGTCGCCCCGGACGACGCAAATCGCCTGCTCCACGGCGTAGCACCACTGCAGACCGCCACGTCACGGGACCTCAGCTTTCTCGATAACCGGCGCTACGTCGATGCGCTGGCGGCAAGTGCGGCCGGCGCGGTGCTGGTCCATCCCGCATTGCGTGATCGGGTGCCACCAGGTTGCGTCGCCCTGGTCACCAGCGCGCCCTATCTGGCTTGGGCGCAGGCAACGGCGCTGTTCCACCCACGGCCGACGGTCAACCCTGGCACCCATCCCTCGGCCATTGTTGCACCAACCGCCCGCATTGATCCAACTGCCGAAATCGGCCCCCTGGTGGTGATTGGCCCCGATGCCGAGATCGGCCCAGGCTGCCAGATCGCGGCGGGCGCAGTCATCGGCGCCAGCTGCGTCATTGGCGCTGATTGCCGGATCGGTGCGCAGTCCACGATCAGCCACGCCCTGCTGGGCGCACGCGTGGTGCTCTATCCCGGCGTGCGCATTGGCCAGGATGGCTTTGGCTTTGCCCCCGGCCCAACCGGCATGGTCAGCGTGCCGCAGCTCGGGTTGGTACGGATTGGCGACGATGTCGAAATCGGCGCCAACACCACCATCGATCGGGGCTCGGCGCAGGACACCGTGATCGGCGCAGGCACGCGGATCGATAATCTGGTGCAGATCGGCCATAATGTTCGCATCGGTCAGCATTGCGTGATCGTCGCCCAGGTCGGGATCTCAGGATCGACGGTGCTGGAAGATTTCGTCGTCATCGGTGGGCAGGCAGGCATCGCCGGGCATCTGACCATCGGCCGCAAAACCCGCATCGGGGCCCAGTCGGGGGTCATGGCGAACGTGCCGGCAGGCCAGGAACTGGTCGGCAGCCCGGCGCAGAAGGTCAGAAGCTTCTTCCGTCAGGTCGCATTGCTGAAACGCTGGGCCGAAGCCGGTGCCCGCCCGCCCCCCAATCAAACAAGGTCAGACTAAGCAGACATGGACACTTCACAGCCTGACGCAAAAAGCGTCACCAACAATCTCGACATCGTCGGCATCATGGCCGCGATCCCGCACCGATATCCGTTCCTGTTGATCGACCGGGTCGTCGATATCATTTCCGGCCAATCTGCAATCGGAATCAAGAACGTCACGGTGAATGAAAATTTCTTCCAAGGTCACTTCCCCGGCCATCCGGTGATGCCGGGCGTGCTCATCATTGAAGCGATGGCGCAGACCGCTGCGGTGCTGGTCGTCGAAACCCTCGGTCCAGATGCCCGTGGCCGAGTGGTCTATTTCATGTCCATCGATAGTGCGAAATTCCGCCGCCCGGTCACCCCCGGGGACCAGCTCCGCATCCATATCGCCAAAAGCCATCAGCGCGGCATGGTGTGGAAATTCGCGGCCCAAGCCAAGGTGGACGGTGTCGTGGTGGCCGAGGCAACCTATACCGCGATGATCCGCAATCGCGTTCCCGAGGGCTGATCCGACCATTGTTCCGCCGTACTTCAGCCGCAACAGCGCGCAATAATCATTGAATAGGAGCTGACGCGATCTTGCGTTTAGTTTGTCTTAAGCCTGCCGGCGCGCATCCATCGCGCCCGATCCGTCCCGAAAGTCCCCCCGCATGGATGCCGCCGCGTTGCCCCTTACCCACAAGCCTGCGCGATCCGGGGTGGACATCCATCCCACCGCCATCGTCGCCCCGCAGGCTATTCTTGGTGTCAATGTCCAGATCGGACCGTTCTGCACCATTGGCCCCGATGTCAGCATCGGCGATGGTAGCCGCCTGATTTCCCATGTTGTAGCCGATGGCCATACCGCGATCGGTGCCGGCACGACGCTTTATCCGTTCTGCAGCATCGGACTTCCGCCACAGGACCTCAAATACCAGGGCGAGCCCACCCGGACCGAAATTGGCGCCGGCACGCTGGTGCGCGAACACGTTACCGTCCACCGTGGCACTGTCACAGGCCACGGGCTGACCCGGGTGGGCGCCAATTGCATGCTGATGTCCACCGCCCATATCGCCCATGATTGCCAGCTCGGCGACAATGTCATTATCGCCAGCAACGCCATTCTCGGCGGCCATGTCACCATCGATGACGGGGCGATCCTCGGCGGCGGGGCGGCGATCCATCAATTCGTCCGCATCGGGCGCGGTGCGATGATCGGCGGGGTTTCGGGTGTCGAGGCCGATGTCATCCCGTTCGGCACCGTGCTCGGCAATCGCGCCCGGCTCGGCGGCCTGAACGTGATCGGCTTGCGCCGGCGCGGCTATGATCGCGCCGCGATCCGGGAATTGCGCGCGGCTTTCCTGGAATTATTCCGCAGCGATGGCGTTTTCGCCGAGCGGCTGGCGGAATTGCAGGGCCAGACCAATCCAGGGCCGCTGGTCGCCGAAATGCTTGCCTTCATCGCCGCCCCCAGCAAGCGCGGCCTGATCCGCGCCAGCAAGGCGGTCGATGTGGAAGACGATAGCTGACCGGGGCGATGCGCAAGCTTGGCATCCTTGCCGGCAGTGGCCCGCTCCCTGGTCGGGTCGGTGCGGCTGCGCGCGCTGCCGGCCGCGATGTGTTCGTGGTCGGGCTGGAAGGCTTTGCCGAGCGTGCGGTCATTACGCCGTTTGACCATCAGGTGATCCGCCTCGGCGCTGCTGGCCAGATTATCGCAGCCCTCAAGGCGGAAGGCTGCCAGGACCTGGTGATGATCGGGCCGATCCGCCGTCCATCGCTGCTCAATATGCGCCCCGATGCGGACGGCGCCCGCCTGCTCGCCCGGATCGGCCGCGCTGCGTTTGCCGGTGATGACGGTTTGCTGAAAGCGGTGATCCGCATCCTGGGTGAGGAAGGGTTTTCCGTCATCGCCGCCCATGACATTTTGGGCGAAGCGCTCGGCCCGGCCGGATTGCTGACCGTCACCGCCCCCGATGCCCAGGCGATGGTCGATATCGCACGCGGGGTAACGGTCGCCAAACTGCTTGGCGCCGCCGATGCCGGTCAGGGCTGCGTGGTTCAGCAGGGACTGGTGATCGCCCTTGAAGCCATCGAAGGCACCGACGCCATGCTACAGCGCGCGGGGGCTTTGCGCCGCCCAGGCCCTGGCGGTGTGCTGGTTAAAATGTTGAAGCCCGGCCAGGACCGCCGCGCCGATCTGCCGACCATTGGCCCGGTAACCATCGCACAAGCCATCGCAGCAGGCCTGCGCGGGGTGGCGTTCGAGGCGGAAGCCACTATTCTGGTCGCCCGGTCCGAAAGCATTGCCGCCGCCAACCAAGGCGGCATCTTCCTGCTCGGCATTGACCCCAATAATTTCGGAGCCCCATCATGAGCGAGCCCAACAGCTATCTGCACACCATGCTGCGGGTCGGCAACCTCGAACGTAGCGTCAAATTCTACATGGACGCATTCGGCATGACCGAACTGCGCCGCCGTGATGTGCCGGACGGCAAATACACCCTGGTGTTTCTCGGCTACGGGGAAAATCCCCTGCATACCCAGCTCGAACTCACCTATAATTACGGCGTCGAGAGCTATGATATCGGCACCGGTTTCGGCCATCTCGCGATCGGCCTGCCCGATGTCTATGCCACCTGCGACAAGCTGCGCGCGGCTGGCGCCAAGATCACCCGCGAACCCGGCCCGGTGAAGTTTGGCACCACGGTTATTGCGTTTGTCGAAGACCCGGACGGGTATAAAATCGAACTGATCCAGCGCGGGTAGCGCTGTCGTTATCCGTCGAAATCCGCCTGTTCCAATAAATCCTGAGGCACCCAAGCGCGAACAATCTGCCAGCCCCAGGATTTTTCGATCGGGCTGCGCCACCTCAGCTCCACCCGTAAAGGCGGGTCATCATCCGCTTGGCCGGGCATGTGCAGGGCAATTTCAAACCGGTCGGGCCAGCTAAACCAGGCTTTGGTGATGCTGCCGCCCACGCCGCCAGATTTTTTCAGCGCCCGCAGCGCAATCGCCAGCCGCTCCGGGGTGACATCGCGATCAACGATATTGCCGGCAATCCCGGCCATGAAACTGCTGCCAAACGGAACCAGCGTATTTGTCGCCACCACATCATGCGCCCGCATGCCGACAATGCCGTCGGCGATATCGGATTTGATCCCGCTGCGCACCGCATCCCAGTCGATCAAGCCGGATAACGTGTCGGAATCACCGCTCAACGCTGCTGTCCACATCCGCCATGCCGCGGCGTAGGGCGAGGCGACATGCACCGCACTCACGATCAGCAGCACGAGGATGGCGATTTTCGCCGGGCGCATTGGGTTCCTCCTGGAGGTCTTGCTCCGCTGACATGGTATGGTCTTTTTTCCCACAAAAGCAACACTAAGATACAATGCTCAACAAAATGTGAACAAACCCTACTGCTCCGGCCCCGATGCCTTATCGCGTTTCACCAACGGAACCGCCGCCTGCAACTCGGTGTCCCACGGGAACAGGATCCAGGTATCCTGGCTTACCTCAGTGATATAGTCATCCACCAGCGGTTTGCCCTCGGGCTTGGCGTAGATGGCGGCGAAATGCGCCTTGGGCAGCAGCGCGCGGACAATTTTCGCCGTCGTTCCGGTATCAACCAAATCATCGATCACCAAAAACCCGGTGCCATCGCCCGCGGCCGTCGGATATTTGGTCACCACCGGTTCAGCGCGCGCCTGGGCGCTATCGCCATGATAAGTCTGGATCGACACGCTTTCGACTAGCCGCAAATCCAGCTCTCGCGCCACGATCGCGGCCGGGATCAACCCGCCACGGGTCACCGCCACCACGCCGATGAACGGGCCTTTCTCGATCAACCGCCACGCCAGCGCGCGACCATCGCGATGGAGCTGGTCCCAGGTGACCGTGTAATAGCGCTGCGTCATCAAAACATCCTTCCGCCATTGGAAACCGCCAGGTTCGGGTTGAGCAATACCACGGCCCCATTGTCGTCGGGCACCCCCAGGGTCAGCACCTCGCTGATGAACTTGCCGATCTGGCGCGGGGCAAAATTCACCACGGCAACCACCTGCCGTCCGATCAGGACGTCAGGGGTATAATGCACGGTGATCTGCGCCGATGATGTCTTCACCCCGATCTCCCCGCCGAAATCGATCCATAGCTTGATCGCCGGCTTGCGCGCCTCCGGATACGGCTGGGCATCGATCACGGTACCAACCCTTATATCGATCCGTTCGAATTCTTCGTAACTCGCCACCATCATTGGCCCCCATCATTGTTCCTGCTTGCCAAGCGCGCCGCGCCGAGGCAAGCGTCTGTCATTATTTTCGACACGAAAGGGGCGCGAATGCGCGATTTCCAACTTCCAGGCCGCAGCCCGGTTTACGCCAACTCCGGAATGGCCGCGACGTCGATGCCGGCGGCAACCCTGACCGCGCTCGATGTGCTGCGGGCGGGCGGTAACGCGCTCGATGCCGCGGTCGCAGCCGTGGCGGTGCTGTGCGTGGTCGAACCGGCCTCGACCGGCATTGGCGGCGATTGCTTCTGCCTTTACGCCCCCGCCAAAGAAGGCAAGGTTTACGCCCTGAATGGCTCCGGCCGGGCGCCTGCCGCCGCCAACATCGATTTCTACGAATCGGCCCAGATGGCAGCCCCGATCAATACCTCAGCTCATTCGGTCACGGTGCCCGGCGCGATCTCAGCATGGGAAGCATTGCTGGCCCGCTTCGGCAGCAAGGGCTTCGATGAATTGCTGCGCCCGGCAATCGGCATGGCCGAAAATGGCTGGCCAGTGCACCCCAAGGTCGCCAAGGATTGGGCGGGCGCGGTGGACAAATTGCGCCTCGGCGGATCGCACGACTTCCTGCCCGGCGACGTGGCGCCAAAATCGGGCGACATGTTCCGTCTGCCGGCGCTGGCCGCGACGCTGAAGACAATCGCCCGCGACGGATCGCGCGGCTTTTACGAGGGCAGCGTTGCCGCCGATATCGTGGCAACCTTGCGCGCCCGTGGCGGGCTGCACACCGAGGAAGATTTCTTTAACGGCCGCACAGTTGCCGAATTCGTTGATCCGATCACCTTGTCCTGGCATGGCCACGACGTCTGGCAATGCCCGCCCAACGGCCAGGGCCTGCTGGTGCTGATGCTGCTCGGCATGCTGGAAGGCTATGGCGACGCACCCGACGGTCCGATGGGCGTCACCCGCATCCACCGCCATCTCGAAGCCGCCCGCCTCGCCTATCGCGATCGCGACACCTTCCTCGCCGACCCGTCACTCGCCGATGTGCCGGTGGAGAAACTGCTGGACCGCAAATATCTTGGCGATCTCCGCAAACTGATCCGCGATGACCGCGCGATGTCCACCCTGCCCGACGCCGGCTCGGCCAGCCCGGTCCACGCCGACACGGTTTATCTGTGCGTCGTCGATAAGGACGGCAATGCGTGTTCGTTCATCAACTCGCTGTTCCAGGGCTTCGGGTCCGGCATCCTCGCCCCCAATGCCGGCGTCATGCTGCAAAATCGCGGCTTCGGGTTCCGCTACGAACGCGGCCACCGCAACTGCATTGCCGGCAACAAGCGCCCGATGCACACCATCATCCCCGGCATGGTGACGCAAAATGGCCGCGCGGTGATGCCCTATGGCGTGATGGGCGGGCATTACCAGCCGGTCGGACAAAGCTGGTTCCTGGATAATTTCCTGCGCTACGGCATGGATATCCAGGAGGCGATCGATTTCCCCCGCATCTTCGGCTACCAGGGTCCGATCGAGGCCGAGCGCGGCTTTTCCAGCACCGTCACCAACGGGCTGCGGGCACTTGGGCACAACGTCCAGGAAGCCGCTGGGCCGCATGGCGGTGGGCAGGCGATTTATATCGACCATGCCAGGGGCGTGCTGGTCGGCGGGTCCGATCCGCGTAAGGATGGGCTGGCGCTGGGGTACTAAATATCGGGTTTCCGACAAATTTTTTTTGGTTCTTTTTGTTTATAAAAAGAACTGCTTGCCTTACCTAACCTGGGAGAGAAACCATGAAATTCTACGACAGCGTCGGCCCCAACCCCCGCGTGGTCCGCATCTTCGCCGCCGAAAAGGGCATCACCCTCGACAGCACCAAGATCGATCTGCGCGGCGGCGAAAACCGCCAACCGGCCTATATGGCCAAGAACCCGTTCGGGCAGCTACCGTGCCTGGAACTCGATAACGGCCAGGTGATCTCCGAGATTACCGCGCTCTGCGAATACCTCGATGAAATCGGCGGCGGCACCTCGCTGATCGGCACCAATGCGGTCGAGCGCGCCGAAACCCGGATGTGGGTAAGACGCCTCGACCTCAATATCATCGAACCACTCGGCAATGGCTTTCGCTTCGGCGCGGGCCTGAAGATGTTCGAAAACCGCATCCACTGCATCCCGCAAGCCGCCGATGACTTTAAGGCGATCGCGCAGGAATGGCTGGTCAAGCTCGACGCCATGATCGCCGGACGCAACTACATTGTCGCCGACCGCATGACCTTGGCCGATATTCTGTTGTGCGTGTTCCTCGAATTCGGCGCCCAGGTTGGCCAGCCGATCAACCCGGACAACAAGAACATTGTGGCCCTGGTCGAACGGATGAAGGCCCGCGCCAGCGCGGCGGCGTAGTTGGATTTTGGCGGTGGGGCGCCTGCCCTACCGCCACGGCTCCACCAAAATCTTCGCGTGCAGCTCGGGGTTCGCCAGATCGGCAAACGCCCCGGCGACGCCATCGAGCCCGACCTTGCCGGTGATGAGCGGCGCGACATTGATCAGCCCTTCGGCGATGTGGCGCAGGCTGTCGGCATATTCCTCACGCGAGTAGCCGAGCACGAATTGCAGGTTGAGTTCCTTGGCGATGCCGAAAAACGGCTCGAACCGGTCGCCTTCCATGCACACACCAACCACCACGATGCGCGCACCGACCGACGCGCCACCCATCGCCTGCTCGATCAACCCGGGCACACCAACGCATTCAAAAATTACCCCCGGACGCCGTTTGGACGGGTTGCCGAACAGGACCTCGTAGCGGCTGGGGTTGAAATCGGTCGGGGTTGCCGCATCGATCCAGGATGTGTACGGCGATTGCGCTGCCGGATCGATCACGATATCAGCGCCCATTTTCAGCGCCAACGCCCGCCGGCCGGCTGAGAAATCGGCGGCAATAATCGGGTGCACGCCCTTGATCTTGAGCGCGGCGATCACCGCAAGCCCAACCGGGCCGCAGCCGATCACCAGCGGCACGTCGTCGAGTTCAAGCCGGGCCTTCTGCACCGCGTGCCAACCTACCGCCATCGGCTCGGTCAAGGCGGCGTGCTCGGCGGATAATCCGTTGGGAATGGCCAGCAGCAGGCGTTCGGCCAAGACCATATGCTCGGCATAGCCGCCGGCGTGATCGTTGGCATAGCCGAGGCCGATGACAGTGGTGCCTTCAATTGTCGCAGGGATTGAGGTTACCAAGGTGCCCGGTTTGAATGTGCCAGCGTTGCCAGGACCGTTTTCGACCACCTCGCAACAGAATTCATGGCCGAACA
>JANYCX010000092.1 GCA_025360065.1 Acetobacteraceae bacterium
CTCTGGAACCCGGACAAACACATCGCGCGCAGCACGCTGCCCAGCAACGGCACCATCCTGGCCGACATCACCAAGGGGGCGATGGATGGCGCGGCGTTGGATGCGACCGGGCCGGCTCGGTTGATTGAGACGATGTATTAACAAAGGCGCGGACGCGGCAGGGGTTCAGGAGCGGGCAGAAGTGCTTTAAAACTGCCGCCGGAACTGGTAGCCATCGAATAACATAGTGAACGGGCTTGCCATGATAATCCTGCACCACCAGCCGACTGCTCGCGGCCTACCCCAACCTGGAACGCTATGCCGCCCAGATCCCGGCGCGCCCGGCCTATCGGCGTGCGCTGGTGCTTGGCGGACCTTACCAGTTCGGTCGTTGATCGTCTGGATCGCGCTCTAGACATGCCTTTCCGAAATACGACGCGCCAGCGCATCAGCAAGTGGTTCGCTAAGCCGCGGATCATGAAGATGCGGTCGTTTGGCAGCGTTGTGGCGACGGGCATCGAGGCCCTGTGCGACGCTGCTTTCGATCGGTGGCACCGGCTGGACTTTGGTGGGGTGATTGAGCAGGCCGATCTTGCGACGAACCAGCACCCATCACACGCGAACGCCTTCAGCTACGAAGCTGCCGCTGGGATCGACCTCCGGATTGTGGTCTCGGAAGCTTTGCGCGTTGATCCGACCTTCCAAAACTTCCTCGATCTCGGTTCAGGCAAGGGCAAGTCCTGCAATTACGTTGCATGGAGTTTTGGGTTCAAAAATATCGTTGGAATTGAGTTCTCCGCCCAGTTAATCGAAATTGCGGAGATCAATAACAAGAAACTAAATACGAAAAACGTCACTTATATTTTGGCCGACGCTGCGCGATATAAAATCGCGCCGGCGCCAACCATTGTCTATATGTACAATCCGTTTGACGCATCTATACTCGAAAATTTTTTATCCAATAATATGGAACACTTCCGTACCCACGGTTCAGTGATCGCCTACGTCAATGACCGCCACCGAAGCTCGCTCACCAAATTCGGGTTCGAAACCGTCTATCGCGACCAGACCCGGAAACATTCGATCTACCGGCTGCCCGATCCTGCCGGCGGCTCCTAGAGGCTGACCGATAGAGCGCCGTTGGTATTATATATTACTCCACCCGTTCCAGATCCGCAGTCTCCAAAGCCTCGGCCGCTACCAGCCACTCAGCCTCGGCCACCGCCTCCAGCCGTTTGATCGCGGTCAGCCGCGTCTGTGTCGCCAGCGCCTCGGATTTGCGTGACGGCTGATAGATCGCCGGATTGGCCATTTCACGCTCGATCTTCACCCGCTCGGCCGCAAGCGTTGCCATGCGCTTTTCGGCGTCGGCCACCCGCTTTTTTAACGGCGCCAATTGCGCGCGGGCTTCGGCCCGGCCCCGCCGGTCGTTACGCAGGGCCTTGGCCGGATCGATCGGCTTGGCGGGTCCCCGCGCGCGCTCGGCCAGCACCACCCGGTAATCGTCCAGATCGCCGGCAAACGGCTTAGCCGTGCCATCAGCCACCAGCCACAGATTATCGGCAACCAGATCGACCAGATCGGGGTCATGGGTGATCAGCAACACCGCCCCGCCGAACTCGGCCAGCGCCCGCACCAAAGCCTCCCGCGCATCGATGTCGAGATGGTTGGTCGGCTCATCCAAAATCAACAATTGCGGCGCGTCCCGCGTGGCCAGCGCCAGCAGCAGCCGCGCCTTTTCCCCGCCCGACAATGACCCGACCTTGGTATTGGCCCGATCCGCGTCCAGCCCGAACCGCGCCAACTGGCTGCGCACCTGTTGCACCGTGGCTGCCGGCAAGGCGCGCTGCATATGATCGATCGGGCTTTCGGTCAGCACCAGCTCATCGGTCTGATGCTGGGCGAAATAGCCCACCCGCAACTTGGGACTGCGCCGCACCTCGCCCTTCATTGGCGCCATCCGCCCGGCGAGCATTTTTGCCAGCGTCGATTTGCCATTGCCGTTGGCGCCGAGCAGCGCGATGCGGTCTTCCATGTCAATCCGCAGCGACACGTCGCGCAGCACAACCGTATCGCCATAGCCCAGGGTCACCCGATCCAGCGACAGCATCGGCGGCGCGATATCGGCAGGTTCCGGAAAGTTAAACCTTGTGGTGGTTTCGTCGAGTGCTGCTTCCACCGGCGGCAACTTGGCGATCGCCTTCATCCGCGACTGGGCCTGACGCGCCTTGCTTGCCTTGTAGCGCCAGCGATCAACAAAGGCCTGCATATGGGCCTTTTGCGCCGCGATCTTGACCGCGTTGGCGGCCTGCTGGGCCGCGCGCTCGGTCCGGATCCGGATGAATTCCTCATAACCGCCTGGGGTCAGGTTGATCTTGCCCTGGTCGAGATGGGCGATGGAATCGACACACCGATCCAGTAGCCCGCGATCATGCGAAACAACAATCGCCGCCCCCTGAAACCGCATCAGCCAGGTTTCGAGCCACAGCGTCGCCTCCAGGTCGAGATGGTTCGTCGGCTCATCCAGCAGCAGCAATTCGGGCGCCGAAAACAGCACCGTCGCCAGCGCCACCCGCATCCGCCAGCCGCCCGAGAACGAGTTGATCGGCCGCGCCTGGGCCGCAGCATCAAACCCCAGCCCGGCGAGAATGGTCGCCGCCCGCGCCGGCGCGCTATCGGCGCTGATTGTCACCAGACGATCATGCACCTCGGCGAGCCGTTCGGGCGGCGCGGTTTCAGCCTCGGCCAGCAGGGCCAGGCGTTCCTGATCGCCGGTCAGCACAATCTCGATCAGGGTTTCTGGCCCGTCATGCATTTCCTGGCGCACCTGACCGACCCGTACGTTGCGCGCAATGCGGATTTCCCCACCATCGGGCTGCAATTCGCCAGAAATCGCTTTCAGCAGGGTGGATTTGCCGGCACCGTTGCGGCCCACCAGGCCCACGCGCCGGCCGGGGTCGATCACCAGGGCAGCGTTGTCCATCAGCAGGCGGCCCGCCATGCGGATTGTCAGGTCGCGGATCATAAGAAGACTCATGGCCCGTCGTTTAGCCGTCCAAGGGTCGGTTCGGGAAGGGGTTGCGGTGCCCGGATGGCTGCTCTAAAGGCGCGCCAGCCAAGCCAAACCGGCTGAACCCCTTTCCTATGAGGCTCCCCCATGGCCATTGAACGCACGTTTTCCATTCTGAAGCCCGACGCCACACGGCGCAATCTGACCGGTGCCATTAACGCCAAGTTTGAGGCTAAAGGTTTGCGCATCATCGCCCAGAAGCGCCTGCACATGACCACCGCCCAGGCCGAAAGCTTTTACGGCGCCCATAGCGAGCGCGGCTTTTTCCGCGATCTGGTAACTTTCATGACCTCGGGTCCGGTCGTGGTTCAGGTGCTCGAAGGCGAAAACGCCATCCTCGCCAATCGCCAGATCATGGGCGCCACCAACCCCGCCAATGCCGATGCTGGCACCATCCGCAAGGACTTCGCCGAGAGCATCGAAGCCAATTCCGTGCATGGTTCGGATAGTCCGGAAGCAGCGGCGGCCGAAATCGCTTATTTCTTCGCAGGGACTGAACTGGTCGGCTAGGCCCGCGTCTTCTTTGGGTGAAAATTCGAAGAAGGCAATGTCTGGCGGTTGGCGTATTCGCTCAGCGGCCTTGTCCATCCTGGGGTGCAGTTCGGTTTCGAACTGCACCCTATATTTTTATTTGTTTAATTACGATAAAGAAATAAACGGCGCAAAAGCGGATTTTCAATCCCTTCCGTGCGGCAACGGGCCGCTGGCGCAATTGGTCTGGAGTGATATGCCAGTTCCAGCCTATCGCCGCCCAACCGCCAACAGGAGCCTTCGATGTATTTGCGCCCCGCCTTCACCGAAACCGATCTCGACAAAATCACCGCGATGATCGCCGACAACAGCTTCGGTGTGCTGGTGACCCGTACCGAAACCGGCATGGACGCCTCCCATATCCCGTTCCTGGTGGCGCGTGACGGCGATGGCTTGGTGCTGTCCGCCCATCTCGGCCGCCCCAACGCGCAATGCGCAGCGTTCGAGGGTGGCGCGGCTGTGGCAATCTTTGGTGGCCCACATGCCTATATCGCGCCGGGCTGGTATGCGGCCCAGCCTGCGGTCCCAACCTGGGACTACGTCGCAATCCACGTCCACGGCGTGCTGGAACCGGTCGATGATGCAGCGGGAACCCTGGACATCCTGCGCGGATTGTCCGTGCACGACCCGCTCGGCTTTACCCCCGACACCCCGCCAGCCGCTTATATGGACGGCATGCTGCGCGGCATCCGCGCCTTCCGGCTGCGCTCCACCAAAATCGAGGCGCAATGGAAAATGAGCCAGAACCGCAGCGTCGCCGATCGCCAGGGCGTGATCGCCGGGCTGCGCGGCCTCGGTCAGACCCAGGTCGCTGACATCATCGCGACAGCCTTACCCGCCTGAAACACAAAAAGCGGCAGTGGGATGCCCCACTGCCGCCAATCGGCTTGGCGATAACGCCTTGAATTAGAAGCCTTCGCGCTCCAGGCGCTTACGCTCCATCTTGCGGGCGCGGCGCACGGCCTCGGCGGCTTCACGCGCACGACGCTCCGACGGCTTCTCGAAATGGCGACGCAGCTTCATCTCGCGGAAAATACCTTCGCGCTGCATCTTTTTCTTGAGCGCCTTGAGCGCCTGATCGACATTATTGTCGCGAACGAGAACCTGCACTGGGCCGACTGCTCCTTTCAGGGAGACGCCCCGCGTATCGGGGCGGCAAAAAACGCTCCGAGACGGCTGCCCGTCCAGGAAGAAGCGCGCTATACCATGGCCGTCCCAGCATTCCAACCCCTGCTGTTTAAGTGGAGCATCCCATGGCCATCCTGAAAATCGCCCGAATGGGCCACCCGGTCCTGCTGCAGCACGCAGCCCCGGTTGAAGACCCGACCGCCCCGGAAATCCGCCGCCTGGTTGCCGATATGATCGAGACGATGGAAGACGCCCAGGGCGCCGGCCTCGCCGCCCCGCAGGTGCATATGCCGCTGCGGCTGTTCGTGTTCCGGGTCAACCCCGATCGCGCCACCGCCGACGCCGAGGATATCACCGTCCTGCCGCATGGCGTGGTGATCAACCCACAGGTTGAGCTGCTCGGCGACGATGTGCGGCTGCGCTGGGAAGGCTGCCTGTCGATCCCCGGCCTGCGGGCCGCCGTACCGCGGTCGTGGCGCATCCGCTACACCGGCGTCGATACCGACAACCGCCCGGTGGGTGGCGAGGTCACCGGGTTCCATGCCGGCGTGGTGCAGCACGAATTCGACCATCTCGATGGCATCATGTACCCGATGCGCATGCAGGATTTCTCGCTGTTCGGCTTTAACGAGGAACTGGCCCGCGCCGCGCAGGCGCGGACATGACCCCCGAGCGAAGCCCGGAGCGCGACGCAGCCTTGCGCGCGCTACTTCCGCACATCGCAAACCATGGCTGGCGGTGGGAAGCGCTGGTGGCGGCAGGCTATGACCGGCTGGACGCCGAATTGCTGTTCCCCGGCGGCACGGCTGACTTGCTCGACGCATGGTGCGACCTCGCCGACCGCGACATGGACGCTGCGGCCATTGCCCAAGGTGTCGCCGATCAGCGGCTCAGCCGGCGGGTGCGGACCCTGATAGCGCTCCGCCTTGCCAATGCAGCCCCGCATAAGGACGCCATGCGGCGCGCGTTGGGGGTATTCGTTTTGCCCCGCTACGCACCACTGGCGGCGCGCAGTACCGCCCGTACCGTGGATGCAATCTGGCATGCGGCTGGCGATACCTCAGCCGATTTCAGTTGGTACACCAAGCGCGCCATCCTGGCCGGGGTGTGGACCAGCACGCTGCTGTTCTGGCTCGCCCATGACGACGACGCGACCCTCGCCTTCCTCGATCGGCGGCTCATGGGGGTGGCCCAGATCGGCAAACTGCGCGGGCGGGTTGAAGGCGCGCTGGGCGGGTTACGACCAGCCGCCTGACATTTATCTTGTGCCCTGCCTCAGTTGGTCCTATATTTAAGATCAATTGAACCCAGGAGGCCGCTATGCTCGATTTTGTCACCGCGCCGACCCCGATGGGGGTCATCGGTGGAATCGAGTCCGGCCTGCCGCTTGCCACCCTCGATCAGGTTACGGACCAGATCGCCCCCGACGATAGCAAGTTCCGCTTCCTGATCGTTCCCAAAGCGACCTGGACCCGCCGCCAACGCGGCCAGCATCTCAGCCCGGCGGAAAGCGAAATCGTTGCGCGGCTGGCGCTGGTCTGGGAGCGCACGATGGAGATCTATCAGGATGCTGCCTCGGCGCGCCGCTTCCTGCGCACCCCGCACCAACTGCTCGACGGGCGCACCCCGGTCGATGTCGCCCGCTGCACCGGCGCCGGGGCGCGCCTGGTGGAAGATATTCTCGGCCGGCTGGAGCATGGCAGCGCCCTGTGATTTTGGATCGGGTATTAACCTGCTACCGGATCGGCGACCCGCACGGCCAGTATCCGATCTATGACGCTACCGGATCGACCCTGGCACCCGGCCGCTGGAACAGCCTGACCAGCCCGATGATCTATGCCAGCACCAACTACGCGACCGCGATGCTGGAAAAACTCGTCCATGCCGGTGGCGCGCTGCCACCCCGCCAGCATTTCATTACCATCACCATCCCCAACGGGATCGCCTACGAAATGGTTACCAAGGACAACCTGCCCGGCTGGCACGACGCAAATTGCAAAATCGCCCGCGCATTCGGCCGTGCCTGGGTGCGCGAGGCCCGCAGTGCGGTGCTGATCGTGCCAAGCGTGGTGGCGCGGATGGATACCAACATTTTGATCAATCCGGCGCATCCGGAGGCAAGGGGCATCGGACACTCACTCCCCGAACCTACCTGGTGGGATGGCCGGCTGTTCGCGGGTTAGTGGCCACCACCCTCCAGATACGCCGCGCGAATTTCCGGCCGCGCCAGCAAATCGGCGCCCGTGCCCGCCATGGTGATCTGGCCATTGACCAGCACATAGCCGCGATGGGCCAGCCGTAGCGCCTGAAAGGCATTCTGCTCGACCAGCAAAACCGTGAGGCCGGTGGTTCGGTTCAATTCACGGATCGCATTGAAAATCAGCTTCACCACCAACGGCGCCAGCCCCAAACTGGGTTCATCCAGCAGCAGCAGCTTCGGCTTGCTCATCAGCGCCCGCCCGATCGCCAGCATCTGCTGCTCGCCGCCCGACAAGGTGCCGCCGCGCTGGGCCAGCCGTTCCTTCAAGCGCGGAAACAGAGTGAAAACCTGATCCAGTTCAGTGCCCAGGCTGGCTTCCGGCTTGCCATGCGCGCCCATCAGCAGGTTTTCATAGACCGTCATGCGCGAGAATATCCGCCGCCCCTCCGGCGACTGGGCAATGCCGCGCCGCATGATCTGGTGCGTCGGCATGGCGGAAATATCATCGCCAAGATGCAGAATTTTGCCGTCGCGCGCCTGCGGGGTGCCGCAGATCGTCATCATCAGGGTGGATTTGCCCGCCCCGTTGGCGCCGATCAGGGTCACGATCTCGCCCTCGTTGACCACCAGATCAACCCCGCGCAACGCCTGCACCGCGCCGTAAAAGGTGGTGACGCCGGACAGGCTGAGCACCGCGCTCATGCCGCCACCTCGTCTTCGTCACCTTCGCCAAGGTAGGCCGCGATCACCTTTGGGTCGGCGCGAATTTCCGCCGGAGTGCCATCGCTGATTTTGCGCCCGTGATCGAGCACCACGACATGGTCGGAAATCCGCATCACCACGCCCATATCGTGCTCGATCAGCAGGATGGAACTGCGGCCCACCACATCCCGCCCGTCGCGGATGCGCACCAGAAGATCGGACAGCTCATCGCTTTCGCGCGGATTCAATCCGGCCGCCGGTTCATCGAGGCACAGCAATTCCGGGTCGGTGCACATCGCCCGCGCGATTTCGAGCCGGCGCTGATCGCCATAGGGCAGGCTGCCGGCCGGATCGTCGGCGCGCGCGGTCAGCCCGGTCGCGTGCATCCACAGCTTGGCTTTTTCGATGGCGATATGTTCAGCTTGCGCATGGCCGCCGAGGCCAAACACCGCGAGCAGGCCATTAATCACCGTCGGCATCAAAAAATTATGTTGGGCCACCAACAGGTTTTCCAACACGGTCATGCCGGCGAACAGGCGGATATTCTGGAACGTGCGCGCAACTTTGGCCCGCCCGGTGATTAGGTGGCCTGGCATCGCGGTCAGCGCAAAACCTGCGCCGTCAGCATGGGTCAATTGCAACGCGCCCTCGGTGGGCCGATAAAACCCGGTGATGCAATTGAACACGGTGGTTTTGCCGGCGCCGTTCGGGCCAATGACGGCGGTGATTTCGCCGGCGCGAGCTTGAAACGACAGCGCATCGACCGCAGTCAGGCCGCCGAACCGCATGGTCAGCCGATCAACGGCCAGGAGCGGGGTTGCCATCAGCCGTGCCCCTCGGTCATCAGATCGGCACCGATCTTTTTCTTGGCGCCGAGCGAAACCGACGGCGTACGGCCCGACAGGAAGCCGCGCGGGCGCACAACCATCACCAGCACCAGTGCGCCACCGAAGATCAACATGCGGTATTCCTGAAAGTCGCGGAACATCTCGCCGCCGCCGATCATCACAATCGCCGCCAGCGCCACCCCCAATTGGCTGCCCAGGCCGCCGAGCACCACAATCGCCAGCACAATCGCCGATTCGATAAAGGTGAAGCTTTCCGGGCTGATGAACGCCTGCCGCGTGGCGAAGAATGCGCCGGCAAAACCTGCAAACGCAGCCCCGATCGCAAATGCGGTGAGCTTGGTGACCGTGACATCGATCCCCAGCGCACGACAGGCGATTTCGTCTTCACGCAATGCCTCCCACGCCCGCCCCAGCGGCAGCCGGCGCAGGCGCAGCGACACCCAGTTGGTCAGCAGCGCCAGGCCAAGGATGACATAGAACAGGAAGATCACCCGGTGGCTGATGCTCGGCTCGATCCCGAAGAAATCGGCGAAACTGCCCTCACCACCGCCGGAATTGAACACCAGACCGAATAAAGTTGGCCGCGGAATGCCCGACATCCCGTTCGGCCCGCCGGTCAGCGTGGTCCAGTTGAGGATCACCACCCGGATGATTTCGCCGAACGCGAGGGTCACGATCGCCAGATAATCGCCGCGTAGGCGCAGCACCGGGAAGCCGAGCAATACCCCCCAAAATGCCGCCAGAATGCCGGCGAGCGGCAGGCAAGACCAAAAGCCCAGGCCAAAATTCTGTGCGATCAATGCGTAGGAATAGGCGCCAACCGCATAGAACGCGACATAGCCAAGATCGAGCAATCCGGCCAAACCGACAACAATATTCAGGCCCCACCCCAGCATGACATAGGTCAGCACCAAAATGCCGAGATCGATCCAGTAACGCTCGGCATAGAACGGCATCGTTATGGTCAGCACCAGCACGATCGGCGT
>JANYCX010000100.1 GCA_025360065.1 Acetobacteraceae bacterium
ACCCGTCCCACCACGATCCCCAGGGTACGTTCGTCCACCCCGCCATGCTCGCTCGGGCGCATCACAGCGCCAACGTCAATCGCTAAACGCACAGCACCGTCGCCGATTAAGGTGGCTGGGATGGTGAAGCGCGCCTGCCGCGCCACCGCGCTGATCGCCTCGACCTCAATTACGAGCGCCTGCCCGTTCGCAGACACCGAAAAGCGCTCATTGGTCAGCGTCACCGGGCGGTCATAGGTAACAAACACGCTATAGTCGCGCCGCGCCAAGTGCAGCGCGATGGTCGCGATCGGTTCCGGGCCGGTCCAACGGAACTCAGCCTCGCTGTCGGTTTCCAGGGGATACCAGCCGTCAATACAGGCCGCATCGCTCAGGGCGAGTTCGAACACCCCATCATCCTGGGTGGCGATCATGTCCGCCGTTATTTTTACAATACCCTCTAAAGGCGGGGTCGATATCCGGCGCTCCGCGTCCAGGCGCATGATCTGAATAACGCTCGGTAAAGTTGTGATTGTCTTGATCATGTGCTGTTTTTACGAGGTGTCCATTGGAAAGTCATATGGCAATATGTAACAAATCTTTGCGCGGCCACTATCTTGACGGTTGACTTGCGCGGTCAAAAAAGAACAAACTAAGAACATGATATCCCCTCTCCCCAACCGTGAAAGACCCAATCAGCGCGCTCTGCAAGATATGCGCGCCCGGATCGCCCGCATCCAACAGGCCGGCCGCCCAACCCATGCCGTGTTGCCGTTCGGCGTGCCCGCGCTCGACCTGCATTTGCCGCAAGGGGGGCTTGCGCTGGGCGCGGTGCATCAGGTCACCGACACGCCGCAATCTGCCGCCGCCCCGCTGT
Organism: Acetobacteraceae bacterium; assembly: GCA_025360065.1. Taxonomy (GTDB): domain Bacteria; phylum Pseudomonadota; class Alphaproteobacteria; order Acetobacterales; family Acetobacteraceae; genus CAITOL01. The sequence continues at coordinate 857 of JANYCX010000100.1, forward strand.
TCATCGGCGGAATTCTGGCACGGCTCGAAGGCTCGGTGCTGTGGTGCGCGCGCGGTCGGGACCTGTTCGCCCCAGCCCTTGCCGGCGTCGGCCTGCATCCCGACCGCGTCATCTACGCCGAACCGGACGACGATCCGGGGGTGCTGCTATGCCTCGAAGAAGGACTGCGCCAGCCCGGATTGGCGGCAGTGGTGGGCGAAGTTGCACGCCTGCCGATGACAGCGTCGCGTCGTTTGCAACTCGCCGCCGAGGCATCGGGGGTGCCCGCCTTCATCCTGCGACGTTGGCGCTTGGCGGCGGATGCAGCGGAATTCGCCCAGCCCAGTGCGGCCGTCACCAGTTGGCGGATCGCCGCCGCGCCCTCCGCGCCCTTGCCGGTGCAGGGCATTGGCCGGGCACGCTGGCGGGTTGAACTGGTGCGCAGCCGCGGTGGTGCCACCGCCGTTTGGGAGATGGAGGCGTGTGATGCCGAGGGTCGTCTCGCTTTATCTACCGACCTGGCCGACCGATCGGTGGCGGCGCCAGCAGAGCGTGCCGCTTGAAACGCCGCTGGTCTGCGCCGGCACCGATGGCGGCAGCCGGATTGTCACCGCCGCCGATCACGCAGCCCTCGCCCTTGGCATCAGCCCCGGCCTGAAGCTCGCCCAGGCGCAGGCGCGCGTGCCGGGACTGGTGATCGTGCCGGCCGATCCCCCCGCCGATGAAGCCGCGCTGGACCGCTTGGCGTTGTGGGTGCTGCGGCGCTATAGCCCGCTGGTGGGGCGCGATCCGCCTGACGGGCTGTTGATCGACATTACCGGCGCCGCCCATCGGCTGGGCGGCGAGGACGGGCTGTGCACCGATCTGTGCACCCGCCTGCGCCAGGCCGGCATTACCGGCCAGACCGCGATTGCCGACAGCATCGGTGCCGCCCATGCGTGCGCGCGTTTCGCCGCCCGGACCATCGCCGACCTGCCGATCGCCGCCCTGCGGCTCGATCCTGATCTGGTCATCAAGCTGCGCCGTCTTGGCTTTAATACTGTCGCCGATCTCGATGCCACCCCGCGCGCGCCCCTCGCCCGCCGCTTCGGCCCCAGCCCGGGCCTGCGCCTCGATCAGCTTTTGGGTCGCAGCCCCGAGCCAATGCAGCCGATCGCGCCGGCCGAGATCATCCGCATCCGCCATGATTTTGCCGAGCCGATCGGCACGCCAGACGCCCTCGCCCACGCCACGCACGCGCTGACCGAGGCAATCTGCGCCGCGCTGGAGCCGGCCGGCCTCGGCGCCCGCCGGCTCGATCTGGTGTTCCATCGCGTCGATGCCAGCCTGGCCGCCATCCGCATCGGCACTGCCCGCCCGATCCGCGAGGCTGGCCGGCTGGCGAAATTGCTGCTCGACAGGCTGCCCCAGCTCGATCCCGGCTTCGGGGTGGAAGCGATGACACTCGCCGCCCCTTTGGCCGAGCCGCTCGCCTGGCGCCAGGCCAACAGCTTACGGCAAGATCGCGGCCACGATGTCTCCGCCTTGATCGACACGCTCGCCAACCGGCTAGGCCCCACCAGGCTTTATCGCGCCACCCCGGTGGAAAGCGACATCCCCGAGCGCAGCGTCCGCCGCATCCCCGCCCTCGCCCCCGCGACCGGCGCCACCTGGCCGGGCTATCCGCGCCCCACAAGGCTGCTCGCCCGCCCCGAACCGGTTGACACCATCGCCCTGCTGCCCGACCAGCCGCCGGTGCAGTTCACTTGGCGCGGCAAGGCCCGCCGCATAAGCCGCGCCGATGGGCCGGAACGGGTGTTCGGCGAATGGTGGTGCGATGCGGCAGAAACCTCCGCGGTGCGGGATTATTTCGTGGTCGAAGATGGCGGCGGGGCGCGGTTCTGGCTGTTTCGCAGTGGGGATGGGGAGGATGCGACGACCGGCAATCTTCGGTGGTATCTGCATGGGTTTTTTGGGTGAAGCGTCACCCGTTCAGCAGGCCGCTCCGCCATCGTGTTGCCGCCTCGGCATTCACCGCGCCATCGGGAAGACGGCCAGCGGCGAGTGCCGCAACTTGGCGCACTGTATCAAACGCCTGATGCTCGGCAGCCTCCAACGTCAGGCCACCGATATGAGGGGTGGCGATCACATCGGGACGGGCGGCGAGAAACGGACTCGGGCGCTGGTCGGGCGCGCGGCCGACATCCATCGCCGCACCACCAAGCTGGCCGCGATCCAATGCCGCTACCAAGGCGTGCTCATCGACCAGTTCACCGCGAGATAAATTGATGAAACATGCCCCTTGCCGCATCGCGCCAAACGCTGCCGCATTGAACAGGCCAGCGGTGTCGACGGTTGATAACGCCAGGCAAACCACATAATCGGCCTCGCCCAGCAGCGCCGCGAACGCCACCTGTCGCACGCCTTCGCGGTCAATGGTTTGATGGGGGTCTGATATAATCACCTTCATGCCCAGCATCACCCCAAGCTCAGCCAGCCGCCGCCCGATCGCGCCATAGCCGACTATGCCCAGCGTTGCCCCCGCCAATTGCCGACCGCGCAGCAAAGCCGGGGAAACTCCACGGCGATAAGCCATCACCGCCGATGACACCCCGCGCGCCAGATCAACCAGCAATCCCAGCGCCAGTTCGCACACTGCGGTGACAAAGCCTGGCGTGGCGCGGGTGACCAGCACGCCGGCCTGGCTCGCGGCGGCGACATCGATGGTGCTGATATCAACTGCCACCCGACACGCTGCCACCAGCCCCGGCATTGCCGAAAAAACCGCCGCGCCGATTGGCGTGCTGCGATCGGCGACCAGGATGTGCGCGTCGCCAGCGGCCCGCACCAAGGCCGCCGGATCGGCAAGCACCATGCCGGTTTCGTTGACCTCGACATCCGCGTGCTCACGCAGCGCCGTCAGCGCCCGGTCACCATAGAAATTGGCGAACATGTCGGGCGAATGGGTCAAGAAAACCCTGACGCGGTTCAGTGCCACCAGCGCCCACCCAGCACCGCGCCGTGACAGACAAATTTCTGTCGGCCAATCACCGTCTGCCCGACCGCATCGGTCAACGGAAATGCGCCCTCGGCGATCGCAAGCACGGTCGCATCGCCCAGGGTACCCGGGCGGAATGTTCCGCGATCATCCAGGCGCACCGCCTTGGCGGCATTGATGGTGACCGCGCGCAGGATATCCGAAACCCCGACGCCGAGATGGAGAAACTTCGACATCGTGACCAACAGATCAAAGGCTGGCCCGTCGATCGATTGGGCGTGCACATCCGATGAAATCACATCCGGCAGGAACCCCTTGCCGACCATCGCCATTGCCGACGCAAACCCGAACGAGCCCGCACCGTGGCCAATATCGAAGATCACCCCGCGGGCGCGCGCCGCCAGTACGTCGGCCTCGATATCGCCAGAAGCTGTCGCTGGGGCATTGGGGAACGGGCGGAAGCAATGGGTCAGGATGTCACCGCCGCGCAGCAGACCCAGAACCTCGCCGCGTGACGGCGGTGGATCGTCGAGATGGGCCATGACAGGCAGCCCGGCATGCTCGGCGACCTCGCGGGCGATCGCCAGTGCCGCCATGCCAAGGTCGGTTGAGGTGCCCTTGCCAACACGGACCTTGATGCCGACCACCAGATCGGATTGCGCTTTGGCGACGGCGAGGGCGATGCGGGAATTGAGCAGGCGCAGATCGGTGCATTCGCCGACATTCACCCCCGGCGCCCAGCCAAAAATCCCGGCGAAGCTGATGTTGAGGAACGGCAGGATACGTACCTCGGCGGGTTCGATCACATGCTTGCGAAATCCGGCGATATTGCCTGGGCCCGCCGATCCCGCATCGATCAGCGTGGTGATGCCGGATGGTTTGGCATAGGCATCCGGATCAACGCCCAGGGATGTGCCGCCCCAATAGACATGGGTGTGCAGATCGATCAGGCCCGGCGCCACGATCTTGCCGGTAACGTCGCGGGTTTCGCGGGCCGGGCCGAGCTCCGCGCCGATCCCGGCGATCCGGCCATCGGCGAAGGCAATGTCGAGCACGCTATCAAGATTCTGCCCAGGATCGATAACCCGGCCATTGGTAAGGATAAGGTCGTGCATGAAGTCCTCCGCGTGCGTGGACCGATGATTATGCCAATGGTGAGGGACAGCAAGCAGAAACTCAGGCGGGAACGCGAGGCCGGAGCGTGATTAGCAGTGGACAGCCCCGCGCGATCATTATAATAATATAAAAAATCGCCCGATGGAAATGCGCGGCGGATAGCATAGGGAGGTCGGCATGCGGGTAGACATGACCGGGCGGGTTGCCCTCGTCACAGGCTCCGGCCGCGGTATTGGCCGCGCCATCGCCGATCGCCTCGCCGCCGAAGGGGCGTCGGTGGTCTATTCAGATGTCACCGCCCCCGATGATGCGCTAACCGACCAGCGCCACATGGCGCTCGCGCTCGATGTGACCGACGAACACGCCATCGCGGACGCGATTGCCGCCATCCTGGCCCGCTATGGCAAGCTCGATATCGCGGTCAACAATGCTGGCATCGGCACCAAGCCGGGGGAACGGCTGACCATCGACAAGGTCACCACCGCCCAATGGGACCAGTTGCTGAAGATTGATCTCGGCGGGGTTTTCCTGGTCAGCCGGGCAGTCGCCGCCCCGATGATCGCCCAAGGCTATGGTCGGATCATCAATATCGCCTCCGTGCTCGGTCTGGTTCCGATGCGGCTGCAATCGGCCTATGTCGCCGCCAAGGCCGGGGTGGTGAACCTTACCAAATCCATGGCGATCGAGCTTGCCCAGCACGGCATCACGGTCAACGCGATTGCCCCCGGCTCGACCGCCACCGATGGCTGGCGCAGTTGGATCAATGACGCGACCAGTGAAGAACAGGAACTGCACGGCCGGCTGATGTCGCATATCCCAATGGGGCGACCTGCCGAAACTGCGGAAATCGCCCACGCCGCGTTGTTTCTCGCCGACCCCGACAGCGCCTACATCACCGGCCAGATATTGGCCGTCGATGGTGGCTGGGTGGTGGGGTTTGCCCGCGACTTTTAAACATCCAACAAAACATAGGGAGACGTAACGCCAATGGAAACCAAGAATTCCGCACTCACCCGCCGCCGTCTAATCGCCAGCGCCGCCGCCGTGCCACTTTTGGCGACCCCCGCCATCGCGCAGAACTCGCTCAAGGGCACCAAGCTCACCGTGCTGGTTGGGCAATTCTACGTGCCCGAAACCAACGCCATGCTCGATCAACTCGCGGTGGATGTCGCCCGCGACACCGGCATGGAAATTCGCATTGAACGGCTTGCGGGTGACGAGCTTGGCACCAAGACCGCGGCCGTGGTCGGCAGCGGCCGTGGCGCCGATCTGTCGATCGGGGTGGAGTTCGATACGCTGCTTTATGCACCCAAGCTCGCCGATGTCACCGATCTCGCCGAGGAAATCGGCAAGAACTATGGCGGCTGGATGCAGGTTGCCAAGGATGCCTGCATGGTCGGCGGTCGCTGGAAAAGCCTGTGCCTGGGCCAGGCGCCGGCGGCGTGGAACTACCGGGTGGACCAGTTCGCCGCAGCAGGGATCAATGCATTTCCGGATACGTTCGATGAGTTGCTGAAAGCGGCCAAGCTGCTGCACGCTAAAAACACCCCGATCGGCATGACCCTGGGCCACGCTTCCGGTGACGGGCGGTCGACCAACTACCCGGTGCTGTGGGCGTTCGGCGGCAAGGAGTTCGAAGCCGACGGCAAAACGGTGGCGCTCGATTCGCCGCAAACTCTCGCCGCAGTGGAATGGTATGCCGAGGTCTATAAATACTTTATCCCCGGCACCACCGCCTGGCTTGACCCTGACAACAACCAAGCCTTCCTGGGCGGGAAATGCTCGGCGACCGTCAACGTCAACACCATCTATCTCGCCGCCCGCGCGGCATCGGGCACCAACCCCGCAATGAAAAACATCGCCGAGAACATGAACCACGGACTGTGGCCACGCGGTCCGGCCGGGCGCTTTGCCAGCTACAACATCAACACCTGGCTTCCCTTCGCGTCGAGCCAGAACAGGCCCGGCCAGATGGCATTCCTGCGCGCCTGGTTCGACAAATCCTTCCTGGTGAAATGGACCAAAACCGGCCAATCCTATTTCATTCCGACCTTCGAGGGCATGGACAGCCTCGATGTCTGGCCGGAGGATCCAAAGCTGAAAATCTTCAAGGACCTCAACAAGCTCAACCGGCTCGAAGGCTTCGCCGGCCCGCCATCGCCGGCAGCCGCCGAAGCGGTGAGCAAGTATATCCTGGTCGATATGTTCGCCAAGGCCTGCACCGGCCAGTTAAAGCCCGCCGAGGCGGTGAAATGGGCGGCGCGCGAATACGAACAAATCGTCAAAAAGCGCGCAGGATAAATTTGTGCTCAGCCGGATTGTCGATAACGAGCGCACGCTCGGCCTGCTGCTGGTGGCGCCCGTGGTGCTGCTACTGGCCGGCCTGGTGGCCTACCCGCTCAGCGTCGCGGTCTATAGCGCGCTGACCGACCAGACTCTCGCGGAGTCTGGTCGGTTCATCGGCTTCGGCAACTTCGTCAATGTGTGGGATGACCAGATTTATCGTCAGAGCTTGCGCAATACGTTGGTTTTCACCGTCGGGTCGGTGACGCTAAAATTATGTTTCGGCCTCGGCTTGGCGCTGCTGCTGAACGAGGCGTTTCCGTTCCGCCGGCTGGTGCGGGCGGCAATCCTGCTGCCGTGGATCGTGCCGACGGTGCTCGGCACCATGGCGTGGCTGTGGATGTTCACCCCGAATTTCAGCGTGATTAACTATGTCCTGGCCCAGACCGGGATTTCGAAGACCGGCTTGCCATGGCTGACCGATCCTGATCTGGCAATGTTCTCGGTCATCATCGTCAACACCTGGCGCGGCACCCCGTTCCTGGCGATTTCGGTGTTGGCCGGCTTGCAGGCAATCCCGCTTGAACTTTACGACGCCGCCGCCATCGACGGCGCCGGCAAGCTGCATCGTTTCCGCTACGTCACCCTGCCGCTGGTGATGCCGGTGCTGCTGACCACGCTGGTGCTGTCCACGATCTGGACGTTTTCTGATTTCGGCATCGTCTACGGCCTGACCAAAGGCGGGCCGATGAACGCCACCCATGTGCTGGCGACTTTGAGCTATGGCACCGCGCTATCGGCGGGCAACACCGGCGAAGGGGCGGCAATATCGCTCACCATGTTGCCGATCCTGTTGCCGTTGATCATCTGGCAATTGCGCCGAGTGCGCCGGAGTGTCGTGGCGTGAGCCGCGCAAAGGAGAACGTGGCATGATTGCCATCACCAACCGGCGCAGGACGCTTGAACGCGCGTTCTTCCTCTATCTGCCGCTCGGTCTGGCGCTGTTTTTTTTGGTCGGCCCATTTTATTGGATGGCGGTCACCGCGCTGAAAACCGATGGCGACATTTATGACGGTGCCCATAGCCCGCTTTACGTGCTGCACCCCAGCCTCGACCATTTCGTTTATCTGTTCGCCAAAACCAATTTCGTTACCTGGACCTTGAACACCATGGCGGTGGCGGCGTCGGGGACCATCAGTTCGCTGGTGCTCGGGGTCCCAGCCGGCTACGCGCTGGCCCGGCTGCGTTTTCCGGGCGTCGAACTGATCGGCACCGCGATTTTCGTCACCTATCTGGTACCGACCAGTCTGCTGTTCATCCCGATGATCCAGGTGATGGCCAATATCGGCCTTGATGACAGCATCTGGGCGCTGGTGGTGGTCTATCCAACCTTCCTGGTGCCATTCGTCACCTGGCTGATGGCGAGTTATTTTCGCACCATCCCGACCGAATTGGAGGAAAGTGGCCGCATCGACGGGCTGACCAGGCTGGGCGCGATGTGGCACATCGTTCTGCCGCTCGCCCGCCCCGGCATATTATCCGCCGGGATTTTCGCCTTCACTTTGTCATGGAATGAATTCATCTACGCACTGACCCTGGTCACCGCGAGCAGTGAGCGAACCATTCCGGTCGGCGTTATTGTCCAGCTCAGCCGCGGCGATTTCTATTTCTGGGGGCCGCTGATGGCCGGCGCTTTGCTTGGCTCGGTACCGGTGGCGCTGGTCTATTATTTCTTTGTCGATCAATACGCGTCTGGCCTGACCGCCGGCGGGGTCAAGGGCTAGGTGCCGACGCAAAAAATTCTGCGCCTGAATGCGCAATTATTCCCGGTCGGCGCGTTCGAGGCAGCGCAATATCGCCGCTATGGCATCCAACCGATCGAGGTGGAAGCCGACACCCCGACCGCCATCCTCGCCCATGCCGCCGATTGCGATGCGCTGTTCGTGATCTCCGCTGCATTGCCGGCCGAGGTGATCAACGGTCTGACAAAATGCCGGGTGATTTCCCGCCTGGGGGCCGGCACTGACAAAATCGCGGTCGATGTCGCGACCCAACGCGGCATCGTGGTTACCAACGTCCCGAGTTTTTGCGCCGAGGAACAGGCTGACCACACCATGGCGTTGCTGCTGGCTTTGGTGCGTCGCCTGCCGCAAATGGCGGCCTTGATGCAGGCGGGTGCGTATGGCGACGCCCATGCCCTGTCGCGCAGCAACCGCCGCCTCGCTGGGCGCACGTTGGGACTGGTTGGCTTTGGGCATAGCGCCAGGCTGGTCGCCCAACGGGCACTCGGCTTTGGGATGCGGGTGATTGCGACAAGGCGGCGCAACCTACCGGCGATGGCAGGCGTCGAAATCGCCGATCTGGCGACCGTTCTGCACCAGTCCGATTATGTATCGCTGCACCTGCCGCTGACTGTTGAGTCCTATCACATCATCGATGCCGCAGCCTTACGCCTCATGCGGGCGGAGGCAATGTTGATCAACACCTCGCGCGGGGCGCTGGTCGATGAAGCAGCTTTGGAACGGGCCCTGCGTGAAGGCCGGATTGCTGGCGCGGGCCTCGATACGTTCGAGGGCGTCGATGTCTTTGTCGCCGATGCCCCGCCGCCTGCCCTGTCGCTATTGCGTCTGCCGAACGTGATCGCGACCCCGCATGTCGCTGCCGGATCGGTGGAGTCAGGCCAGGATGTCTCCGCCGGAGGAGTTGAGAATCTGGTGGCCATTTTACGCGGAAGCTGGCCGCGTCCGGGCAACGTCGTGAACGAAGGCGTCGTGCCACGCTGGCCGTTAACCGAATACGTCCCACCATGACCGCCACCAAGTCGGAAGTTTTTTTGCTTCTTTTTGTTCACAAAAAGAAGACCTTCCTTGCTTTTAAGGATAATGGATATGGCCCGCCGACCCAACAATCCCCCCCTCCCCGCCGGCCTCACCGCCCCGGAAATGTTGCAACTCTACGAACGCATGACGTTGCTACGCCGCTTCGAACAGGCCGCCCAGATCGCCTGCCGCACCGGCGAAACCCCCGGCTTTCTCCACCTCTATATCGGCGAGGAAGCCGTCGCGACCGGGGTCTGCGCACATTTGCGGCCATCGGACTGGATCACCTCGACCCATCGCGGCCATGGCCACGCGCTGGCCAAGGGCATGGACCCGAAGATTCTGATGGCTGAACTTTATGGCAAGCATGGCGGCGCGGTTGGCGGCCGTGGCGGCACCATGCATCTTTATGATCGCAGCATCGGGCTGTTTGGCACCAACGGCGTGGTTGCGGCCGGCGCATCGCACGCGCTCGGGGCGGCGATCAGCGCGCAATTCCGTGGCACTGGCGATGTCGGGGTGGCGTTTTTCGGCGACGGCGCCACCAATCATGGCGGCTTTCACGAGGCGCTGAATATCGCCGGGTTTCGTCGGGCGCCGGTGATTTTCGTCTGCGAAAATAATCTTTACGCCACCGCCACCGCTCTCAGTTCGGTCACCCTGAACCCCGAAGTCGCATCCCGCGCTGCTGCCTACGGCATTCCCGGCGTGGCGGTCGATGGCAATGACGTGCTGGCGATGTGGGAAGCAGTGCGCATCGCGTCGGTTCGCGCCCGTGCCGGCCTTGGTCCAACCCTGATTGAGGCCAAGACCTACCGCACCGTCGGCCATCACGAAGGCGATCCGGTCACCGGCAGCTATCGGTCTCAGGAAGAAGTTGATGCCTGGACCGCGCGCTGCCCGGTCACCACTTTCCGGGCGCGCCTGATCGACGAATTTGGCATCGCCACCGCCGACCAGATCGCCGAAATAGATGCCCGCATCGATGACGTCGTGCAAGACAGCGTCGATTTCGCCCGTGCATCGCCCGAACCCGACCCCGCAACTGTGTTCCGCCACACCTATGCCGACCCGATCAACCCGCCCGAGGCGATCGCCCCACGCGCCGCCACCCAAGCCCGCGAAACATCCTGGCTTGACGCGGTGCGCGACGGCATCGCTGAGGAAATGCGCGCCAACCGCAACATTCTCTATTTTGGCGAGGGCATCGGCGAACGCGGCGGCACCTTCGCCCACACCAAGGGTCTCTATCAGGAATTCGGCGAAGACCGCGTCGTTGACATGCCGATCAGCGAACAGGGCTTCACCGGCGCCGCCCTCGGTGCGTCGGCCACCGGGGTTCGGGTCATCGCCGATCTGATGTTTGCCGATTTCCTGTTCGAGGCCGGTGGCCAGATCGCGCTCCAGGCCGCCAAGTTGCGCTACATGAGCAACGGCCAGATGAACGCGCCGATGGTGATCCGCGTTGGCGCTGGCACGGTACGCAGCACCGGCCCGCACCATAGCGGCACCTATCATTCGATGTGGGCGCATATTCCCGGGCTGATCGTCTGCATGCCGTCAACCCCTGCCGACGCCAAGGGGCTGATGAAAACCGCCTTGCGCGCTGGAGATCCAGTGCTGATGCTGGAACCGAAAGCCCTTTTTGCCAGCAAAGGCCCGGTGCAGGACGGCGATCATTACGTTCCCTTCGGCCTCGCCCGCATCGCCCGCCAGGGCCACCACATCACCATCGCCGCCACCGGCCAAATGGTGCATCGCGCCCTCGAAGCCGCCGAGGCCCTCGCCCGTGATGGCATCGAGGTCGAGGTGATCGACATGCGCACCATCCAGCCGCTCGATGTCGATACGGTGGCAGCGAGCGTGCGCAAAACCCATCATCTGCTGGTTGTCGATGAAGGCTGGCCGATGATGGGCGTCGGGGCGGAAATCGGTCAGGCGATGAACGAACTGGCCTTTAATGACCTCGATGCCCCGGTCGCCCGGCTGCATACCGCGCCTGTCACCCACCCGTTCGGCCCAGCGCTCGAACGCGCGATGCTGGTCAACGCCGACCGGGTAGCCATCCGCGTGCGCGAAGTCCTTGCCGGCACAGCGACGCCACCGTGGCGTTGGAAAGGCCGGCCGGACGGCGTGCAGGCGCCGATTGAGGATATTATCGCCGCCGCCCCACTTTCCGCCCCACCGCCGGCGCCCAATCTTGGCACGCTGAAAGGCGCGCTGATCAGCATGCCGTTCGGCGACCTCACCATCAGTTCCGGCAAGCTGGTGCGCTGGACCGTCGATGACGGCGCGACCGTTGCCAAGGGCGACATCGTCGCCGAAATCGAAACCGACAAGGCGGTGGTGGAAATCGAGGCCCCGGCGAGCGGCATTGTCGCCCAGGTGGTGAAAGCCGCCGGCGAAACCATCAATATGGGCGCCACGATCGGTGTGGTGAAAGATCGCTGATCAGGATACATCGTAACGCAGCCGGTAACGATCGGCCCGGTGCCGCGCGATGGTCAACTCTACCGGCCTGCCATCGGCGGCATGCCACAACATGCGGTTAACCAGAACTGGGGTGCCAGCCTGGGTTTTCAGCGATCGTGCCAGTGCTGCGTCGGCAAGTTCCGCCGATACTGTGATGCGCGCGCCCGACAGCTTGATGCCAAGCCGCTTTTCCACCGAGCGGAACACCACCACATCGTCGAAATCGCCGCGGTTGAGCCGGGCGCCGATTTCCGGCGGGAAAAAGATCGTTACTTCGCTGATCGGATCGCCATCGCGGAACATCCAGCCGCGCAGGCAGTAAAGTTCCACCGTCCCATCCAGCCCGAACGCCGCGGCCGCCTCATCCGACAGGCGGCGGCCGTAACCCGCAATGCGCAGCTGCGCCCCGTCAGTGACCGCGATGACATCGGCCAGACTATTGAGCGGCTGGGCAATTGTCGCGATCGCCACCCGGGAAATCACCGCCGCCGCCTTGGCCGTGCGCTTCCTGATCAATCCTTCGGCCGCCAGATCGCGCAACGCATGGCGCACCGTAATCAGGCTCACCCCCAAGCCCTGCGCCAGATCCGCCTCGGTCGGGAGGTCGGCGCCAACAACTATCCGTCCCTCGACAATAGCCGTCCGCAGTTGCGCCGCCGCCTGATGGTATAGCGGCCCGGCGCCACGACTAAGCCTGCCTATTTGGAACATAGCCCGCGTCATACCCCAAATCGGGCAGGATTGTCACCACGGCTATTTCAACCCGAGCTCCTGGAAATTCCGCCAGATGCCCGGGGTTGGCCACGGCTTGAAGGTCACCTTGTCGGTGCGCCAGGCGAACGTCACCAGCGGGCGATAGGTGGTCACGCCGCCGAGCACCTCGTCATGCTTGATGCGGGCAATTTTCTGCAACAATGCCTCACGGGCGACCGGATCGAGCATCCGCCGCTGCTGCTGGATCATCGCGTCAATTTCGGGCACCGAGGTATAGGAATAGCTGCCCCAGCCGGTGCCGGCCTCGAAACTATGCAAATGTCCGGCCCACGGAATGCCGGGATCGCCGGGCACGCCCTGCCCCCACATCCAGCTGATCACCCCGTCCATTTCCGGCGGGCCGGTGCGCCCGCGCCGCCCAATGCTAATCCACGCGCCATATTCCAACTGCCGTACCTGGCAGCGAATGCCAACCGCGGACAAATAGGCGAACGATGCCTCGCCCATTTCCTTGACATTGGACTCACGCGGGGTTGTAAGATTGTAGCACGGCGTATCGAACCCGTTTGGAAAGCCGGCTTCCTTGAGCAATTCCCGCGCCTTCTTCGGATCATATGGCAGCGGTTTCAGGGTCGGATCGTAGCCAGCCGCCCCCGGGCCGATTTCGGCATAACGTTCGCCCTGGCCGAACAGCACCCGCTTGATAATGGCATCGAAATCAATCGCATGCGCCACCGCCCGCCGCACCCGCACGTCACGGAACGGCGAGTTCGGCAAATGGCTGGCAAAATTCAAAAACAGGTTATTACCGGTATTGAAGGATATCGTGGTGGTATTGGGCAAGGTTTTGAACTCGGCACCCATCGAAGGCGGCACCGCATCCATCCAGTCAATGGCCCCGGTCTTGTAGGCGGCAACCCGGGTCAGATCCTCCGGGATGAATTTAATCGTGAGGTTTTTTACCCTCGGCCGATGCTCCTGGTTCCAGTAGCCGTCAAAGGCTTCCAGCTTGATCTCGTCTTTCACCGTCCACGACACGAATTTCCATGGCCCGGTGCCGATCGGCGCCTGGCCAAACCCGTCGAGACCAATTTTCTGCGTGTAGGCTTTCGGCACCGCCCAAAGCTGCAAATTGCCGATCAGATAGGAAACATCGGGTTCCTTGAAGCGGATGCGGAAATGCAGATCATCAATCACCTCAAAGCTTTCGACCATCGCCTGCAAATGCGCCCAGCGGCTGTCTTTGGGATCGCGCAGTCGCTGATAGGCAAACTCGAAGTCGCTTGAGGTGAGCTTGTCGCCATTATGGAACAGCACGCCAGGCCGGATGGCGACGTCCAGCACCGGCTTTTCCGCCGTGCCGCCAAGTTTGTAGCTCTCCGCCAGCCAGTTCAACTGCTTGCCGTCCTGGTCCGGGCGCAACAACTGCTCGAACACATTGCCGATCAGATAGGTGTCCACCCCCGCCGCATAGCGCACCGGATCGGCCGTGGTCGGCTCGGCGGCCAGCGCGATGGTCAGGCTGCCGGTGGCGGGTTTGAGCTGGGCCCCAGCCGCGAAAGGCAGCATGGCCGTGCAGAACATGAGCGCTTGGCGGAGTTTCATGGTCGGTTCCCGGTTGATTTTGACTTAGCCTAAGGCAGTTGGAGGGGGGCAGCAAATAGGGCAGGTGAGCGTCGTGTTTTGTGACCAAAAAGGGAACTGCCCAGGTGCCTCGGTGGTCTGCGGTCTCACGGCCAAAGCACCTTCACTCCATTTAATTGCTATATCGTAACAAAATTGACAAACCAATACCCGCATCATTCTCCGCTCGTCGAAAAACCTACCCGATCAGGACCCACCGGCACTACCCCGCCCATCACCAACGAAACCACCCCACAAACCTCCAGCGCTTGCACACCCAATTCATCCGCCGCACCCGGCGCAATTGTCGCGATCACCGCCACCGGCACCCCCAATATCCGACATACCGGGCGCAACACCCGGCCGGCCGCCGG
>JANYCX010000140.1 GCA_025360065.1 Acetobacteraceae bacterium
AGTATGATCGCCGCGTGAAATCTTGATCGCTGAACCCATAATACCATCCCCAACAGCGAATCGACGCTGGGGGGAAGGGAATCACAAAGCACGCCCGTTGGGAATCCCGTGGAGAGTCAACAGATCAGGCACTTGGTATTATCTGGCGCGCGATCTTCAGCAAACGGCATTGCGCCACCCCCGGCAGGGCTGGATCGGCATCGTCCACCAGCGCGAGCCGCTCGGGCCGGGTCATGGCGTGAACGCCAAAACCGGCTCGATAACTCGGCGATCGTGCCTCTTCACGGACCGCCGCCAGCGCCACCTTCGACTTAAACTCAGCCCCGTGTTTCTTCCGTGTATTCGTCATGTCTCACCTTCGGCCAGATGGCCGATCAAAGGGAAGACTCTCTTTTCGCTACCTGTCCAGTTTCCGGGGGCCACCTCATTAACAGGCCAGCCGCCCGCTTTGCTTTCCCCTGCTACCAGGGCATGATCTTTGAATACCGACGGGAAACCCACAATGGTCACGCAGCAAACCTATCGCGAGGCGATGGCACGTCTCGGCGCCGCCGTGAATGTCATCACCACTGACGGCCCCGGCGGCAAGCGTGGCTTTACCGCGTCTGCTGTGTGCAGCGTAACCGACACCCCGCCAACCTTACTTGTATGCCTCAATCGCAATTCGGATTCGAATGAGGCTTTGAAGATCAACCGCGTCGCCTGCATCAACGTCCTGCAAGCCGCACAGGAATACCTCTCCCCGATATTCGCTGGCATGACCGAGGGCGACTACGCCGAACGTTTTGGCCGGGCCGAGTGGAGCACGCTGGAAACCGGCTGTGCGGTGCTCGAAGACGCGCTGGTGTCGCTTGATTGCAAGGTCACCGAGGTTAGCGAAGTCGGCACCCACAGTGTCTTTATCTGTGAAGTCCAAGCCTTGAAAGTCGCTTCCAGCGGCCAGGGCCTAGTCTATTTCGGTCGCCGTTACCACTCCCTCGACCACGCTTAAGGACAGCACGATGAACGCTCTTGTTTATTCCGACGCTTCGATCCGCGCCATCCTCCAGCGCGTCAAAACCATCGCCATGATTGGCGCGTCCTCGAACTGGAATCGCCCGAGCTACTTCGTGATGAAGTATTTGCAGGGCAAGGGCTATCGGGTGATCCCGGTCAACCCCGGCACTGCGGGCCAGACCCTGCTTGGCGAGAAAATCTATGCCAGCCTCAAGGACATCCCCGACAAGCTCGACATGGTCGATGTCTTCCGGGCGTCGGACGCGCTGCCCGGTATCATGCAGGACGCGATTGCCATCGGTGCCAGCGTGGTCTGGGCGCAGCTTGGTGTCCGCAACGATGCAGCCGCCGCCATTGGCCAGGCTGCCGGCATCGAAGTCATCATGGATCGCTGCCCGAAGATCGAGTTCAGCCGTCTCGGCGGCGAATTGTCTTGGTCGGGGGTCAATTCCGGCCTCATTCGCAACCGCCCTCCGGAACCCCCGCTGGCAAAATTGCGGCGCCCCCGCAAGCAGGCCGCGAACCAGACGTATGGCTTTGAAACCCTGGCCATTCACGCTGGTGCGGCGCCCGATCCCACCACCGGCGCCCGCGCCACGCCGATTTTCCAGACCACGGCCTACGTCTTCCAGGATGTTGACCACGCAGCGTCCTTGTTCAACCTGCATGATTTCGGCCACATCTACACCCGTCTCAGCAACCCTACCGTAGCCGTGCTTGAAGAGCGTGTCGCAACGCTCGAAGGCGGCCGGGCGGCGGTTGCCTGCGCCTCGGGCCACGCGGCGCAGTTTCTGACCTTCTTCACCTTGCTCAGCCCGGGCGACGAATTCATCGCATCGCGCAATTTGTACGGCGGCTCGCTCACCCAGTTTTCCCTGTCGTTCAAAAAGCTCGGCTGGACCTGCCATTTCGTCGATCCGACCGACCCGGAGAATTTCCGCCGCGCGCTGACGCCGAGCTGCAAGGGCATATTCGTCGAAAGCCTGGCCAATCCGGGCGGCGTTGTCGTTGATATCCAAGCGATCGCTGATGTCGCCCACGCCGCCGGCCTGCCGCTGATCGTCGATAACACGTTGGCCAGCCCCTATTTGTGCCGTCCGATCGAGCATGGCGCCGATATCGTGGTGCATTCGATGACCAAGTTCCTCGGCGGCCACGGCAATTCGCTCGGCGGCGTGGTGGTCGAGTCCGGCAAGTTCGACTGGTCCCAGGGCGGGCGCTTCCCCAGCTTGACGGAACCGGAGCCGGCCTATCACGGCCTTAAATTTTACGAGAATTTCGGCGATTTCGCCTTCACCACCAAGGCCCGCGCCGTGGCCCTGCGCGATTTCGGCCCGACGCTCGCCCCGATGAACGCATTCCTGATCATCACTGGCATCGAAACCTTGCCGCTGCGCATGGAACGCCACGTCGCCAATGCCCAAAAAGTAGCGGAATTTCTCGCAGGCGACCCGCGCGTTGCCTGGGTGTCCTATGCCGGCCTGCCGGATAGCCCGTACTATAAGCTCTCCCAGAAATACCTCCCCCGCGGTGCCGGTGCGGTCTTCACCTTCGGCGTCAAAGGCGGCTACGAGGCCGGGATCAAGGTCGTCGAGTCGGTTCGTCTGTTCTCCCACCTCGCCAATGTCGGCGACACCCGCAGCCTGATCTTGCATCCGGCATCGACCACCCATCGACAACTGAGCGATGAGCAGCGCATCGCTGCCGGCGCCGGGCCGGACGTGATCCGGCTGTCGATTGGACTTGAATCCGCCGCTGACATCATCCGCGATCTCGACGAAGCCCTGGCGGAAGCCTGTCCAGCAATTTGAAACTGGCGCTGGCCTATCCTGCACATCTGGCTTTCCGCCCAACGACGAAATGTCGTATGTAACAGCGCCCGGTAGAATACCGGTGGGAGACTAGTATGTGCGGGCTCGCGGGGCTGTTGCATTCGTCGAGCGATGGGGCGATAGATGTGCGCGTGCTGCGCGCGATGACCAACGCCCTTGCCCATCGCGGCCCGGATGGCGATGGCTTCCACACCGAACCCGGCCTCGGCCTTGGCCATCGCC
>JANYCX010000191.1 GCA_025360065.1 Acetobacteraceae bacterium
GTATTGCGCACCCGGTTGGCCGGCGGCGGTGCGCCAAGCAAAGACTGATACCAAGCGCCGTTGACCCATACCTCATGGGTCAACGGCGCTTGGTATTAGGCCGGATCAGTTATCGCGCAGGCGAAGATCGCGTAACCGCAACATCCCATCCGGTACCATGATCAGCCCGTCCAGCCGCGCTGAGGTGCCAGCAATCAACCGCCCGTTCCACAAATAGATGTAGGGCCGATCGTCGAGATAAATTTTGGCCGCCGCGTCATAGGCGATTTTGCGTTTCGCAAAATCGGTCGTGCCACGCCCTTCGTTCAGCAGGCGATCAACCTCCGGATTGCAATAACGCCCGCCGTTCAGCGCCATGCCGCAGGCGTTGAAATTATAGAGATTGGCGTCGATGTCGGTGCGCCCGCTCCACAATATGATCAGCGATTCGAAATCGCCATCAGTCCATTGCTTCAGCAGCGTGGCGACCTCAACCACCGCGAGTTCGATGTCGATCCCTGCCTCACGCGCCATGGCCTGGATCACCTCCGCCGCCTGACGGAATTCGGTGGTGTTGGGAACCGACATTTGCACCTTCACCTGCTCCAGCCCAGCCTGTTTCAGCAAAGCTTTGGCACGCGCGAGATCACGTGGCGGCACCGGCACATTGGCGCTGTAGAAAGGGCTTTCCGGTTGGACCGACTGGTTGCCGGGAATATAGGCCCCATTGAACGCGACCTGATTGAGGATCTCGCGATCGAGCGCCGCATCAAGCGCCTCGCGCACCAGCTTGTCGCGACCGAGCTTGCCCTCGGCACGGCGACCATTGCCAACATTGATCGCGATATAGCCGGACACTAATCCAGGGCTGATATGCAATTTGACCCGCTTATCGGCGGCCATGGCCGCGATATCGGTCGGATTCACCGCCTCAATAATCTCCAGGCTGCCGGCGCGCAGATTGGCAGCGCGGATGGTGGTGTCAGTAATCGGTTGATAGATCACCTTGTCGAAATGAAACCGGCCTGCGTCCCAATGTTCTTTGAAGCGTTCGAGCTCAATACGGTCCTGCGCAATCCGTCGGACGAACTTATACGGCCCCGCGCAGCCAGGCGCGGCAGCAAACGCCTCGCCGGTCTGCGCCGCCGCGCGGGTCGACATCATCATTCCGGCACGGTCCGACAAGACCGCGGCCAGCGGGGCGAACACCGAATTCATCGTGATGCGCACCGTGAGCGGCCCCATGGCGTCAATCGCTGCAACCGGGCCGAGTTCAGCTTTTCGGGTCGAACCGGCCATCCGCAAATGGCGCTCAAGACTGGCTTGCACCGCGGCGGCATCCATCGTGGCACCATCATGGAACGTCACCCCCGGGCGCAAGCTCAGCGTGAGGGCACGTCCATCCTCGCTCCATGTCCAGGCAGTCGCGAGCTGGGGCACGAAGTTCAGCTTCGCGTCGATATCGATCAGCTTGTCGCACATCGCGGTGAATACCTGCCGACCCGCGACACTGCGCGACAAGGTCGGGTCAAGTATGTCGGGGTCGCTGCCAATCCCGATGCGGAGCGTTTGCGCCGGCGCCGCCGCAGCCAGCAACGACAAACCCAGGCCCAACGCGGCCGCCATTGTCCAACACGTGGTCATGGTGGGTCTCCGATCAGAAAATTGCCGGCAGGGCGGCAAGTGCAGTAAATGGCCGATTTCAACGAAAAGCCTGCACTGGCCGTCGCGGCGTCAAATAGCGCAGCAGGACCAACCATCCCATCGCCGCCACCAGCAATCCCACCCCGAGCAGCGGCCGGTGTACAATCCAGGCGACGGAAATTGTCAGCAGGGTAATCGGCAGCGAAAGGGTCACCGCGACAATAAAACCGCCCGCCCCGACAACGCTTTCCAGGATCGGCAGCACCGCCGCCAGCATCGTCAACGGCCGCGTCATGCAAACAAACCCGATCAGCACTAACACAAATCCGATGCCGCGCAGGACCCAGGTCAGCACGCTTTCGGATTTCGCCTCGTCGCGAAAGAGCTGGGCGGCACTGACATCGCCGGCTTCGAGCAGCGCGATCGTATAGCCAGTCGCGTCACGATAGGGCGTCAAAATGCCGCCTGCTACCGCTGCCGCAACCGACACGGTTTGCGCTGCAACACTCGCAAAGCTCACCCGCATATCACCAACCGCTGGATCGGCCGGGTTCTGGCCACGATAAAATCCCTCAGCCACCGATTGATAGCCCGTCGGCGGCACGGCTTTCGGCTGCAAGCCCGAGAAACCCGTGAGATGTTCGAGCAAAGCCGGCCCGACCTTGTAGGCTCCAAGCCGGACATCGCCGGCGGTGAAACGCTGCGACGCCACCGGCATCGCCGGGTTCTGATGGCCGGTCCGCGCATTGAAATTCGCGGAATTGATCGCGATTTCGGACCAGGCTTTTTTGTAGCTGTAGGTTTTCTCGGTTGTTTTCGAGCCACCAACATTGGACTGGCTGGTAGTCGAGATTTCTTCGGTCCACTGAAACATCTCCACCCGCCGCGCCAGACGGACCAAACCATCCCCGGATACGCCAAAGACCGGGTCACGGGCAGCAATACCGGGTTTCAGCATGCCGGTGAGGTGAACCAGCCTGCCCTCGGCAGCGGGATCAAGATTTGCCGCCGACACCTCGATAATGGCCGCCGCCCCCCGGCTCAGCGCGCGGATCGCCTCCACGGCGCGGCCTTCGTTCCAGTAGAGCAGAATCACCGCGACCGGCACCAGGATCAACCCGATCAGGGCGGCAACCAACCCTCCCATGATCCGATCCCACCAGCTTTGGGTCGAGGTATCGGTGAAGCTGTCGGCTTGATTGCCGTCGCCGTCGTTCGAGTCCGACATATCGCCCCCAGCCAAATGTGGACAAAACGCTATCGCGGTTCCCCGCCAATGTCACGCACATCCCCGAATATTGGGCCACCTTGCGGCAATCAGGCAGGCGGCTCGCCCCGTCGGTCAATCAGTCCCGACCAGCGGTTGCACCAACATCCTGTCGAGCCGCAACTCGTCCGGATCGCGAAAGCGCTCCAGACCAATGGTCATGCCCGCCTGCCCGCCGGTGGGCTCGGCGCAATAGGTGCCGAACAGCCGGTCCCACCATGGCAGGTTGAAGCCGAAATTGCTGTTGGTCTCCCGCGGCACCACCGAATGATGCACCCGGTGCATGTCGGGCGTCACCACAATCCAGCGCAGCACCGGTTCCAGCCAAGTCGGCAGCCCGACATTGCCATGGTTGAACATGGCCGTTGCGTTGAGTAGAATTTCGAACATGAGCACCGCTATCGGCGGCGCACCCAATACTGCCACGACCAGGAGTTTCAATCCCATCGAAAGCAGGATTTCGATCGGATGAAACCGCGCGCCGGTGGTCACATCAAAGTCGAGATCGGCATGGTGCATCCGGTGCAAACGCCACAGCGCCGGGACCGCATGGAACATAGCGTGCTGAAGATAAATCACCAGATCGAGCACCAGGACTGCGACGATGACCCCCACCCAGCCAGGCAGCGCCACCGCGTTCAGCGCACCCCAACCGCGCTGCTCGCCCAGCACCGCAAGGCCGACGGCGGTGACCGGAATCGTCAGCCGCACCACAACAGTATTGAGCACCACAAGTCCCAGATTGCTCGGCCAACGCCGCCAGCGCGAGACGCTGCGGGGACGACGCGGCGCCAGCGCCTCCCACACCGCCATCGCCACCAGAATGCCGAGAAAGACGCCGAGCCTTATGGCGGGTTCATGGCCGAGAATGAATTCTGACATCCCCCCGCCCCCGCTTTAACCCCGCCGCACGCTCCAAGGATAGGACGCCGATCCATCCAGAATCCCGCTGATATCGTTACGTCGCGCGGTATAGACGCCGTATTGCCCGAGCGGCAGGAATGGCGGATCGGCAAATAGGACCCGCTGCATGCGATCAAAGAGCGGGCGCTGCGAGGTGCCGGGCGTGCTCGATAGCCATTCCAGTGATGCCGCTTCGATTTCGGGCTTTTCGTACCAACCCGTCCAGCCTTTCCCACCCTGGCCGCGAATATACATGTTGAGGGCGGGATTGAGCATTCCCGGCATGGAGCCCGATGTGTGGTAAAGGCTCCATCCGCCTTTTTCGACCCCTTCGCGACTGGTGGTGCGCTGGATCATCGTGCCCCAATCCATCGGTTGAAAATCGACGTTCATGCCGATGCGCTTGAGCAAATCGACGCTCACTTGGCCGAATGCGCCAAGCTGGGGATAGTCCATCGGTGCCATTACCACGGTACGCTCGCCATTATAGCCCGATGCCGCCACCGCGGCCTTGGCCGCCGCTTCCGACAGCGCCGGCATGTCTGCCTGACCCAATTCGGTCACATCTGCAACCCCGCATGGCATCATCGCCTTGCATTGGCGCCAGGTCTTCGGATCATCGCCGAAGGCCGCCCGCATATAGTCGTCCTGATGCACCGCCGCCAAAACCGCGCGCCGCAGCTTGATGTTGTTGAACGGCGGTTGAAGATGGTTGAACCGCGCGATGCCGTACCAGTTATAGGGATCCTTCGGCTGCAAAGTGACCCCGCGGGTTTTGCCCATAAGTTCGGTAAGGTCGGACGGCACCTGTTCGAGCCAATCCATCTCTCCGGTTTGCAGCGCAGCCACTGCGGTGGCGGGGTCCGGCATGGTGTACCAGGTCACCCGCTCGAAATGGGCGATCTTGCCACCGGCGGTGCGTTCGGCCGGTTCCTGGCGCGGCACGTAGCGATCGAATTTCGCATAGCTGGCGCGACTGCCGGGATTGAATTCATCGGCGAGGAAGCGATACGGCCCGCTGCCGACCATTTCCTTCACCTGGGTATAGGGGTCGATCAGGGCGTGGCGTTCGGGCATGATGAAGCAGGGCAGCGCGCCAACCCGCGACAGGCCGATCAACAAATGTGGGAACTTGCGCTTTAGCTTGATACGGATGGTGCGGTCATCGGGCGCATCGACCGTATCAGTGGCGTCCGCCAATAACTGCCCGAACGCGTCCCGCCGCCACCAGCGCTTGATCGAGGCCACCGCGTCGCGCGCCAGCACCGGGGCGCCGTCATGGAACCACAGCCCGACGCGCAGCTTGAACTGCCAGGTCAGTTCATCATCGGACAGCGTATGGCCTTCGACCATTTGCGGGCGCGGCGACAAATCCTGCGCCACACCATAGAGCGTGTCGTAAACCCCGTAGGCATGGTTGGTGGTGACGAGAGACGCCGTCCAGATCGGATCGAGCACCGTAAGCCCGACCGCGGTGATGAAGCGCAATTCCTTCGGGTCGCGCTTTTGTGCGCCAGCCGATTTTGCCATGCCCATCGCGGCAGCGCCGGCTATCAGCCCACGGCGTTTTACCTTTAGTCCCGCATGTCCGGATGTCTGCGTCATTCTACCCTCCCAGGATGGCGGCATTTGGCACCGCGTTTCATGGATCATGAATGGCGGCATCCGCCAAAAGCGCAAGCCCGTCCTCGGATTTTCAGCCGCTTTACACGCGCTTTACGTTCCACGGATAAGACCCGGAGCCGTCCAATATGCCGGTGATATCGCGGCCCCGGCCGGCATAGACGCCATATTGGCCCAGCGGCAGGAATGGCGGGTCGGCAAATAAAATGCGCTGCATGCGGTCAAATAAGTCCCGTTGCGACACGCCAGCCGAATTATCCAGCCATTGTTGCGCAGCCACCTCAATCTCGGGCTTATCGTACCACCCGATCCAGCCTTTGGCGCCCTGCCCGCGAATATAGCCGTTCAACGCTGGATTGATCATCGACACCATCGAGCCCGAGGTCATGAACATGCTCCAGCCGCCCTTGTCCACCGGTTCGCGGTTGGTGGTGCGTTGGGTCATGGTGCCGGAATCCATTGGCTGGAAATCGACATTCATGCCAATTCGCTTCAACAGATCAGCAGAAACCTGCCCGAACACGCCCAATTGCGGATAATCCATCGGCGCCAGAATGACCGTGCGTTCGCCGTTATAGCCCGACGCGGCAATCGCCTGCCGCGCGGCAGCATCGGATAATGCCGGCATATCGGCCTGGCCATTTTCGCTGACATCCAGAACCCCGCACGGCATCATCGCCTTACAAATGCGCCAAATCTCCGGCCGGTCGCCAAAGGCGGCAGCCATGAAATCCTCCTGACGGACCGCCGCCAGCACCGCACGGCGCAGCTTCACATTGTTGAAGGGGGGCTGCGAAAGGTTGAAACGTGCAATCCCATACCAATTGTACGGATCTTTGGCGTGCAGCGCCACGCCACGGCTTTTCGCGATCAACTCCATCAGATCATGCGGCACGAACTCCATCCAATCCATCTCGCCCTTTTGCATCGCGGCAACGCCGGTGGCGGGATCGGGCATGGTGTACCAGGTGACGCGCTCGAAATGGGCGACTTTTCCGCCAGCGGTGCGCTCGGCAGGCTCCTGACGGGGCACATAGCGATCGAACCTTGCATAGGCGCTGCGGCTGCCGGCATTGAACTCATCGGCGAGGAAGCGATAAGGCCCGCTGCCGACGACCTCCTTGATCTGGGTATAGGCATCGGTCACGGCGAGGCGTTCAGGCATCACAAAACAGGTCAATGCGCCAACCCGCGACAGGGCGGTCAGCAGATGCGGGAATGGGCGCTTCAGCTTGAGGCGGATGGTGCGGTCATCGGGCGCGTCGAGCGTATCGGCGACGGCGGCGAGTAGTTGGCCAAACGAGTCACGTCGCCACCAGCGCCGCATCGATGCCGCCGCATCGCGCGCCAGCACCGGGGTGCCATCATGGAACCACAAGCCCTCGCGCAGCTTGAACTCCCACACCAGGCCATCATCGGACACGGTATGCCCGGCGACCATCTGTGGCCGTGGCGACAGATCCTGGCCGATCCCATAGAGCGTGTCATAGGCGTGGTAAGCGTGGTTGAGCGTGGCGAGCGATGCGGTCCAGATCGGATCGAGTACGGTCAGGCCAGCGGCAGTAATAAAACGAAGTTCACGCGGATCGCGCTTCTGGGCGCGGGCCGACCCCGCCATCGCCATGGTTGCAGCCCCCGCCAACACGCCACGGCGTTTCACGTTCAGTCCGGCCCGCACGTCTTGCTGCGTCATTCTGCCCTCCCAGGTCGGCGGCGTCATTGGCCGCATTTTGGGATTAGAATGGCGGGGTTGGTAGAAAACGCAAGGTCAATTCAACGGTTTTACCCGCGCTCGTACCAGCCCCGCGAACGCTTGACGATTGCCACCACCGACAGCATCACTGGCACTTCGACAAGCACGCCAACCACGGTTGCGAGTGCCGCCCCGGACTGAAAGCCGAACAATGCGATGGCGGTCGCGACCGCAAGTTCAAAGAAATTACTCGCCCCGATCAACGCCGACGGCCCCGCTACACACCATGCCACGCCGAGGCGGCGGTTGAGCCAGTACGCCAGCCCAGCATTGAAATAGACCTGGATGATGATCGGCACCGCGAGCAATGCGATCACCATCGGCTGGGCGATGATTTGTTCGCCTTGCAAGCCAAACAGCAGCACCAGTGTCAGGAGCAATGCCGCCAGAGATAGCGGCCCAAGCTGGCGCAACCGAACGTCAAGCGCGCCGCGCGCCAGCAAACCGCGTCGCCACAGCTGAGCGATGATCACTGGCACCACAATATACAGCACCACCGACAGAAACAGCGTGTCCCACGGCACCGCAATCGACGACAAGCCAAGCAGCAACGCCACCAGAGGCGCAAACGCCACCACCATGATCGTGTCGTTCAACGCCACCTGCGACAAGGTGAAATGCGGCTCGCCGTCGACCAGATTGGACCACACAAACACCATCGCGGTGCAGGGTGCGGCGGCCAGCAGGATCAACCCGGCAATATAGGCATCAATCTGCCCGGCCGGCAGCAGCGGGCGGAACAGATAGCCGATGAACAGCCATCCCAGCAGCGCCATCGAGAATGGTTTGACCAGCCAGTTGATCCCCACCGTCGTTGCAATGCCGCGCCAGTGGACCCCGACATGTCGCAACGCCGCCGGATCGATTTTCAGCAGCATCGGGATGACCATCAGCCACACCAGGATCGCCACCGGCAAATTAATATCGGCAATCGTCGCGCTTCCGAGAGTGTGGAACACGCCCGGAATGGCCTGCCCCAGCGCCAAGCCTACCACGATACATATCGCGACCCATAAGGTCAGATAACGCTCAAACAGGCCCATCGAGGGTGCATCACTCATCGCGATGCCCACGCAACATTTGCCATCAGCCTGCACCACCGACCTGCGCGACGAACGCCAGCACCTCGGCGGCAAATTCATCCGGGTTTTCCATTGCGGCGAAATGCCCACCGCGCTCGAACTCGGTCCAGCGCACCACGTCGTAGCTTTTCTCGACCAAGCTGCGCGGCGGGAATTTGAACAACTCGGCCGGATAAACCGCAATCCCGGTCGGCACGGTAATGCGCTCACCCGGCGCCAGCGCGGTGCCTTCCTCCATCGCGCCGCGATAAAACCATGTCGCGGTGTTGAAGCTGCGCGTTAGCAGATAAATCATAATGGTGTCAAGCAGCGCGTCCATGCTGTGCGCGTTTTCTAGTCTGTCGCTGCCGTCAGCGCCGCGCCGGTCGGACCAGCGATGGAATTTCTCGACAATCCATGCCGCCACGCCAACCGGGCTGTCCATCATCGCGTAGGACAAACTCTGCGGCTTGGTCATCTGCAAACGCGAATACGCACTCTCGCGGTCGCGCATGGCGAGCGATTCCGCCGCCCATGCGACTTCTGCCGCCCCTTCTGGCGCCACCGACCCGCGCACCCCGAACATGTTAAGATGGACCGCCTTGCAGCCACCGCCCTGGGCCACGCTATGGCGGGCGGCGAGCCAGCCGGTGACCAATGCCCCCCAATCGCCGCCTTGGGCGATGTAGCTTTTGTAACCCAGAACCCCACACATCAACCGGTCCCAAAGCTGCGCGGTCCGCCGTGGGCCGATCGGTGCCTTCGGCTTTCCGGAGAACCCGTAACCTGGCAATGACGGGATGATCAGGTCGCAAGCTTCCGACAATGCCGGGATCGCGTCGAGGAACTCCAGCACCGACCCTGGCCAGCCATGGGTCAGCAGCAAGGCCGGGGCGCCTTCACGCTTGCACCGGACATGGATAAAATGAATCGTGAGCCCATCAATCTCGGCGGTGAAATGCGCCAGCGTGTTGAGCCGTGCTTCGCACCGCCGCCAGTCATAGGCACCCACCCAGTAAGCGCAAAGGTCGCGCAAATAGGTCATGTCGGTGCCATAGGCCCAGCGATCTGCGCCCGGCGCCACCTCGGGCATTTCATGCCATTCATAGGCAGCGACGCGGGTTTTGATCCGGGCAAGCTCGGCATCGGAAAACTGGATCGTCATTGGCTGCATGGGTCGCACCTCACTGGCATCTGCCGGGGTAGAGTGCACGCCATCAGCGTCGAAGCAAAGGCACCGCCTGCGTCAACCAACGATGCAACTCGCTTGGCTGCAGCGGTTTGAAAAGTACCGGGATCTGATACAGGCTGCAGGCCGCCAATTCCTGGCGGCCAAACGACCCCGACAATATGACTGTCGGCAACCGCTTTCCAACACGGCGGGCGACGCCCAACGCAATATCGAGCCCGGTCCGCGGCGGCATACCCGGCACTGAGAGACCGAGGTCAAAATCGGCCACCACCGCCGCCGCGTAAAGATGATCGCCCGATTGAGGCAGCCCGAGCGTCGCATCGAGCGCCAGGGCGCGCCAACCCCAACCAGCAATCCAGGCAACAAGCTCCGCCTGCAAGACTGCGTCGTCCTCAAACACAAGAATTGGTCGGCGCGTTGGTTCTTTCATGCTCGCTCATTACCTTGGACATGCCATCCGGCATAGCGTCACGACTCTACGTAGCTTAACAAATATCAAGACATACCCATCACGGTATATCAGTGCCGATGGATTGACGGGGCCTGCGGAACCAATCACCAGTTTGCCAATTGAAACCCGTTCAGCCGGAGTTCTGCGATGCGCGCCATTGGCCCATTTCTGCTTGATGCGTTCCGGCTGGCCCGTCCCTATTTCAACTCAGACGAACGCTGGTCGGCCCGCGGGCTTTTGGTGCTGATCATCGGGCTACGGTTGGTGCTGGTCGGCATCAACGTTCAACTCAGCTTCTGGAACCGGGCATTTTATAACGCCTTGCAAGACAAGGACTGGGACAGCTTCATCAGCCTGCTGGTATTTTACAAATGGAACGATCAAGGGTTCCTGCCTGGGTTTTGCAGCCTTGCGGCCTGCTTCGTGCTGATCGCGGTCTACCGCACCTGGTTCACCCAACAGCTGACGATCAAATGGCGACGTTGGATGACCCTGCGGCTGCAATCCGCGTGGCTCGGTGATCGCGCCTATTGGCATCTCAGCCTGCGTGCCTCGGCCGCAAGCTCGACAGACGCCCAACCCACTGACAACCCGGACCAACGTATCGCCGAAGATGTGAAGGGCTTCATCGAAAGCACCCTTCTTCTGACCCTCGGGTTGATCTCAGCAGTGGTCACCCTGGCAAGTTTTGTCGCCATTCTATGGGGTCTGTCGGGCATGCTGGAAGTTTGGGGCATCCAAATTCCGGGCTACATGGTTTGGATCGCGCTGGTTTATTCGATCATCGGCACCTGGCTCGCCCATCTGGTTGGCAAACCGCTGGCTGGGCTGCGCTTCCGTCAGCAAAAGGTCGAGGCTGATTTCCGCTTCGCCCTCGCCCGGCTGCGGGAAAATGTCGAAGGAATTGCCCTCTATCGCGGTGAAGCCCAGGAGTCCGCCAGCTTGCGCGCCCGCTTCGGTGCCCTGATCGACAACTGGTACCAGATCATGCGCAAGACCAAGCAACTCACCTCGGTCACCGCTGTTTACGACCAGACCGCGGTGGTCTTTCCACTGGTGATCGCAGCGCCCCGGTATTTTTCCGGTCAGATCACCCTTGGCGCGCTAACCCAAACCGCTGGCGCATTTCGCCAGGTCGAAGATTCGCTTTCGTTCTTTGTTCACGCCTATCAAGAACTGGCCAATTGGCGCGCAACCGTTGATCGACTTGTCAGTTTTCAGGCAGCCATTGATGCCATCGGTCGCGACGGCGCGGGACAGCTCACCACCACGCGGTCACCGGACCCAGCTTGGCACGCCAGTAATCTCACCCTGACATTGCCCGATGGTCGGACCTTACTGCACGACGCCGATCTAACCCTCGTTGCCGGACAATCTGTGCTGATCGCCGGACGATCCGGCCTCGGCAAATCCACCATCTTCCGGGCCCTCGCGGGAATTTGGCCATATGGTGACGGCACCATCGCCGCGCCGGCGGGAACCCATATGTTCCTGCCGCAAAGGCCTTATCTGCCGCTCGGAACCTTGCGCGCCGCCGCCGCCTACCCGTCGGTCGCCACCGCCATCCCCGACGATGCCGTTCGCACGGCCCTCACCGAGGTCGGGCTAGGGCATTTGCTTTCCCGTCTCGATGTCGAGGATAGCTGGTCGCAACGCCTGTCGGGCGGTGAACAGCAACGCCTCGCCGTCGCCCGCGCGCTGCTCGCCAAACCCGACTGGCTGTTCCTCGATGAGGCAACCTCAAGCCTCGACCCTGAAGCCGAGCTCGAGCTTTATGGCTTACTGAAATCCCAACTTCCCACCACGACGATCGTTTCCATCGCCCATCGCCAGGCCCTCGCGCCGCTCCATGATCGCCGCCTGACCTTTACCCGCGACGCGGCGGGCATGGGTTTTGTAGGATAGAACGCGCCGGCGTCACCCAACCCCCATCCCCACCCCATCGCGGCGCGGGTCGCCAGCCGCGTGCCAGCCGGTGCCGTTGCGAATAATGCATTGGGTCCCGCCATCGAGGCGCTTGTTGACCACCCAATGGCCGCGCTCGCCAAGCGGACGCTCCAGATGGCCGAGGCGCGGCTCGATTTCCGTCAGGCCGTTCCAGTTGAGCACATGCGGGGCAGCAACGATCGCCTGCGGATCGCGCATGCCGCCGGCCAGACGCAGTAGCGCATTGGCGACATAGCCGATGATCCGG
Source organism: Acetobacteraceae bacterium (assembly GCA_025360065.1). Lineage (GTDB taxonomy): Bacteria > Pseudomonadota > Alphaproteobacteria > Acetobacterales > Acetobacteraceae > CAITOL01. Next base: position 12,068 of record JANYCX010000191.1, read on the forward strand.
TAACCGCCGCCAGCACCGAGGGCGGCGAGCGGCATACCTGTCGCATCGAGCACCAGCAGCGGCGCAATCGTTGTTTTGGCGCGTTTGCCCGGCGCAATCGCATTGGCTGGCAGGACCCCGTCTGTCGCTGCTTCGGTCGCAAAATTCGTCATAACGTTGTTGAGGTAGAAACCGCCAACAGCGATCCGGGCGCCGAAATTCTGGTTGATGGTCGTCGTCATTGACACCGTCATGCCATGTGCATCTGCAATCGAGAGATGGCTGGTCATGCTGCCACCAAGCGTGAACCGGCCTTTGGGCAGCCGATCCATCCGATGGGACGGCGATAGCAGCGACGCACGCTCGTCGAGATAGCTAGGGTCGAGCATATCCGCCGGGTTCATCGGATCGAACGCCGGGTCGGCGAAAGGCGCGCGCTCAGCGAATGCCAGCCTTCCCGCTTCGGCAAGAATATGCGCTTGGTGTTCAGTGATGGTTTCGTCCAGGCTGGTAACCCCGAAACGGGCGGCAATGGCAATAATCTGAGCCGCAGCCAGGGCACCGTAGGTCGGCAACGCGCCCCCAAGCACCGTGAGTTGGCCCAACTGAAATTTCAGCGGCGCGCGTTCGACCGCACGATAGGTTTCCAGGTCTACCGGGGTCATCTTTCCAGCGAACGGATCATCACGAATAGCTCTAACAATCGCTGCTGCGGTTTCGCCCTGGTAGAATTCCTCAACCCCTTGCGAGGCGATGCGGGCCATCGTCACCGCAAGGGCCGGGTTCCGCAGGATCGTGCCAGGCAGCAGCGCCAGATCGTTGCCGCCGCAATACAGCGCACGGGCAAAGGCCTCATCCCGCATTGCCGGGATTTCCTGCAACGTGCGCCACAGATAGGGAGATAGAGCGAACCCATCCGTCGCCGCCTCAATCACCGGGGCAAACAAGGCTGACCAAGGCAAAAGGCCAAAGTGGGCATGCGCGTCGGCCAGCGCCCGCATCGCCCCCGGAACCCCGACCGTTCGGCCGCCGAACAACGCACGATCACCGGGAATCGGTCTGCCGTTATAGTCGCGCACCAAACGCGCCGGCGCATGGGCGGGGGCAGAGGACAGCCCGTCAATGCAACTCGTTTCGCCGTCCCGATGCACCAGCAGCATCGCCCCACCGCCGAGCCCGGAGGCGTTGGGCTCCACCAAACTCAGCATTGCCTGCGCGGCAATCGCGGCATCGACCGCACTGCCGCCCTGCCGTAGCATGGTCGCCGCAGCCCAGGATGCCATCGGGTTGGCGGTCGCCGCCACCGCCTGACCAACGCCCGCGCGCGTGCGGGACGGATCGTAGTCCAACCAGGGGTCAGGCGTGCGAGTGAAAGCGTCGCTAAGGGTCGGGCGCATTTTTGACGAAACGGTCCTTGTGCAACCTGGGCCCAGACCGCCACACTGGCGGCACAACCCACGGGGGATAGATGCGAATTTTCAGTCTCGGCTTTTGCGCCACGCTTCTGCTGAGCGCAATCGTCACCGCCCAACCCCGCCGTGATCTGGTCGTCGGCATGGTGCAGTTCCCACCCGACATGCACCCCAACATCACCAACACCTCGATCAAGGACTACGTTGCCAATACCTCCCGCCGCCCGATGACCGGGTTTTCCGCGTCGGGCCAGGTGATTTGCCTGCTGTGCACCGAGGTGCCGACCCTCGCCAACGGCCGCGCTAAAATCGTCACCCGCACCGATGGCAGCACCGGCATGGAGGTTCGCTTTACCCTCAAGCCCGATTTATTTTGGGGCGACGGCAAGCCGGTCACTGCGAGCGATGTCGCTTTCGCCTTCACCGTTTCGCAAAGCTTCACCCCCTCCCCGACCGTGGATGCCATTGATGCGCTCGATGCCACCACAATCCGGGTAACCATGAAGCGCGTCGCCTATGATTTCGACCGCTTCGGCTCGGCCTACGCGGTGCCGCTGCCGGAACACATCGAGGGACCAATTTTCCGCGCCGCCAGCGATCCGCTCGATTACGGGCGCAAGTCCGAGATCAATCGCCATCCGGACAACCCCGGCCTCTGGTTCGGCCCTTACCGGGTCGGCGATTTCCGCCCCAATGAACAAATCACCCTCCTGCCCAATCCGCACTGGAAAGGCAGCAGGCCGCATTTCAACAAAATCACCATGCGCCTGGTGGAGAATACTGCCGCACTCCAGGCCAACCTGCTCGCCGGCGATGTTGATATCGTCGCCCCCGGCAATCTCGGCATCACCCTCGACCAGATCAACGGCCTCGCCAAGACCGCTGTCGACAAGTTCGATATCGCGTTCATTCCCGCCGTCACCAGCTACGAACATCTCGCCCTCAAACTCGAAAACCCTCTGCTCGGCGACAAACGGGTCCGCCAGGCAATGGCGATGGCGATCGACCGCAAGACCATCATCGCCAAGCTGTTTGAGGGGCGCCTGCAAATCGCCGACAGTTTCATGCACCCGAGCCTCGCCAACTACGATCCCGCGGTCCGGTCCTACCCCTACGACCCCAAAGCCGCGCGCGCCTTGCTTGCCGCCGCCGGCTTCAAACCTGGCCCGGACGGCATCTTGCTGAGCCCGACCGGTGAGCGCTTTTCGCTCGAAATCACCTCCACCGCCGGCAACCGGTCGCGCGAACTGGTCGAGCAGGTGTTGCAGACCATGTTCAAATCGGTCGGCATCGACCTCGCAGTTAAGAACGTGCCGCCTCGGGTATTCTTCGGCGAGGTGGTGCGCCGCCGCGAATTCACCGGCATGGCGATGTTCCAATCCGACCCGCCGATGGACTGGGTGCCAATCGCCTATTTCCACAGCCGCTTCATTCCAAGTGCTGCCAATAATTTCTCTGGCGTCAATTATTCCGGCATCGCCAATCCGGACCTCGACGCCGCCCTCGATGCCGCGCTGGGCGAACTCGATCCCGTCAAGCGCAAAATCCTATGGAAAACCATTCTCGACATCGCCGCCGACGAACAGGCCGAGATCAATCTGTTTTTCTCAACCACGGCGGTCGTGGCGCCAAAATGGATGACAGGCGTGCGCAATCTTGACCGCTTCGGCACGCCAACCCTGTGGGTGGAGGATTGGCGCACCAAATAATCAGGCCGGCGCGAACAGGTTTTCCTTCTTCGCGACTACCGCCTCCGGCAGCGGCGCCTGCGGCTCCCCACCGCCGCGAAACGCCGGATCACGTTGCAGGATCGGCATCACCCGATCAGCGAACAGCCGCAGATTGACCTCAGCATCCTCGGCCGGCATGCCGCCGAACGAAAATTCGGCGGTCAAGTGATCCAATCCAGTCAGGCGGGTCAGCTCGGCGATTTGCTCCAGGCAGTCATCGGGCGTGCCTGCCACCTGAATGCTGACATAGAAATCGGTCGCCTTCGCGCGGTGCTCGGCCTCTTTCAATTTGGAATAGGTCTTGGCGACCGCGCCATAGGATTCATAGCCCTTCACATTCGCCAGATGCCCGTCGGAGAATTTGTAATGGGCATCAATCGAATCCCATTTCGCACCCAGGAATGTCGCCGCCCGGTCACGCGCCTCGGCGCGGCTTGATGCGATCGAAATATTGGTCGAGACGATCGGCGGCCTCGGGGTGTGGCCCATTTCCACGGCCAAGGCGCGATGGCGATGAATATCGGCCGCCGCCTTGTTCCACTCATTCTGCATGATCACCAGCATGCCAAAGCCCAACCGCGCCATCACCTCGGCTGATTCAGGGCTGACCGCGCTCGCATAGAAGCGCTCATAGGGCTTCGAAATCGCGCGCGGCCGGATCGACATGCGCGGAATATCGAAGAACTCACCCTTGTATTCGAAACTGTCCTGCGACAGCGCCATGGTGACGATCTTGGCCGCCTCGACGAACCGTGCCCTGGCTTCGCCCATCGGCACCCGAAACCCGGCATATTCAACGCTTGCCGCCCCGCGGCCAAAGCCGAACAGAGTACGCCCGCCGCAGAGAATATCCAGCAGCGCAATCTGCTCGGCAACGCGGACCGGATCATGCCACGGCAGCACCACGACCGAGGTGCCAAGAGTGATGCGCTTGGTTTTGCCGGCAAAATAGCTCAGCAATTGCAGCGGATCGGGTGACATCGCATAGCCGGTAAAGTGATGTTCAAGGGCAAACAGTGAATCAAAGCCCAGCGGCTCCGCCAAACTCCCCAGCGCCAGATGATCTGCCAGTACCGACGCATCGCTGCGGCCAGGCTTGGTCAGCATATTCATCGACATTCCGACCTTCATGGCCTGGTTCCTCCTGGTGATTGGGCAAAGACTAGTGCAGGCAAGCCAGGCTAGGAAGGTGTTCTTTTTGCGAACAAAAAAAACCAAAAAACCTCATCAATTGCTGAAGGTTGGCGTGCCGCCACGCGCAAAAAAACCATCATTGCAAGCCATTGCAAAATAATTCATTTCTATTAGTTGCGATATAGCAACAAATAGATCGTCAAAATACCCGCCGCTCAAACCCCCGAAAAAATCTGACCCTGCGCAGGCAACGACCCTTCTCCCTTGTCCTCCGCGCCGGGGTGAGGGGTCTGCGAACGTCCAGACGACTGAGCAGGCTTGCGCACCGCCACCGCCCGCTGGCCAATTCTTGGCGTCAACGCCGCCGGGATAGTTTTTGGCGTCAACGCCGCCGGGATAGTTTTTGGCGTCAACGCCGCCGGGATAGTTTTTGGCGTCAACGCCGCCG
>JANYCX010000223.1 GCA_025360065.1 Acetobacteraceae bacterium
TTCGATCACTTCGCAACAGAATTCATGGCCGAACACCACATCGCGATCCGGGTCCATCACGAACCGGCTGCCGGACCGGCGGGACACGTCGGTGAATTGGCGGGTGAATTTCGCGGCGTGCAGGTCCGATCCGCAAATGCCGCAGCAAATGGTTTTGACTAGAACCTGGCCGGCCATCGGCTTGGGGTCGGCGATGGTATCGACTTGAATTTTACCCTGCCTGAAAACCGCCGCGCGCATGGTTCGCTCCCTTGTTCAGTTCGCCTCGTGCCAGGCGTCGATGACATCCTCGACCATCGCGGCCCAATCGCCAACCCTGGTTCGGCGGAACAGCCGCATCGTCGGATACCACGGGCTGTCGCGGCGGCCGCGCATCCAGCGAAAATCACTCGGCCCCGGCAGCAGCAGCCACACCGGTCGGCCCAGCGCGCCGGCAAGATGCGCGATCGAGGTATCGACGCAAATCACCAGATCCATCGCCGCCACCACGGACGCAGTCGCGTCGAAATCGCGATCTTCCGGATGAAGGACAACCCTGTCAAACGTCGCCGCCATGGCGCGCTCGGCCGGCGCCATCGGCAGATGCAGGACATGAAATTCCGCGTCCACCCGCGCCAGCAAAGGCCGCAACGCGGCCAGGGTCGTGGAACGCTGGCGGTCCAGCGGGTGGTTCGGATTGCCCGACCAAGCAAGGCCAATCCGCGGAAGATCGCGCGGCCCAAGTGCCGCGGGCGCGGCGGTAAGATAGGGCGTGGCCGCCGGGATTGTCGTAATCTCAGTCCGGAACGCGCGCGGCAGGCTCATCATCGGTATATGCAGCGCGAACGCCGGCGGGGTTTGGCCATGCGGCACCACCAGATCGGCGAGCGGCGCCAGCATTTTGATCAGCTGCGAATAGACCTGCACGATCACATAGGCGCCGCGTGCACGCAGCATCGGCAGATAGCGCGCCATCATGATGTTGTCGCCAAGACCCTGTTCGCCAGACACTAAAATGCGCCGGTCGCGCAAATCGGTATCGCCGCGCCACGGCAGGTATTTCCCCTTCGGCTGCCACGCCCCCATCCGCCGATCTTCCAGCCGCGCTTCAAACCCCATGAAACCATCCCGCAACTGTCCCATGCCGAGCAGGGTCAGCCCCCGCCCTAATCTGGCCTGAACATCACGCGGCTCAATCGCCAGCAACCTTTCAAACCATGGCAACGCATCTTCGTGGCGCCCGAGGCGCAGCAACGCCTCGCCCATGCTGGTATAGCTTGGCAAATGCACGTGTTCCGCCGACGCCGCCTGTCCGGCCCACACCAGGGCTTCTTCCGGCCGGTTCAAATCGAGCAGCACCAAGGCGATATTGAAGCGTAACGACAGGTCGTTCGGCGCGAGGTGCACGGCACGCCGATAGGCTTCGAGGGCGGCTGCCGGTTCCTTGTCTTCGCGCAGACGATGGCCCTCGGCAAGCCATTCCGCGATCGATGCGGGCCCGACAGCTTCAGCCAACTATGTCGTCCATTATACCGCGCAGGATTTGGGAAAGCTCGGCGGTGGACATCGCCAGTCCACCGCCGGCGTCTGCGTGGGCACACGGCACTTCCTCGTAGCGCAGGCCGCGGTGCTGGGCGATGGACCGATAAAGGCTGCCGGCCGTTTCGGTCGGCAGCAGACCCACCACCCGTGTGCCTGGCCGTGCGACAACCATGTTGGCCATGCCGCCACCCACGATGCCCGCAATCCCGATCGCCCCTTTGAACAAGGCCAACTCGGTGCGGGCATCGCGGCGCCCGGGATAAATCACTGTCCACCCCAAAGCCCACGCCGCCGCGTCGGCCGCGTCGCTATCCTCGAAATTGGCAAGATCGGTCCCGCTGCGGCTGACAAACAAAAATTGCGGCGGCCCGACCGGTAATTTGCCCGTAAGATCCAGGCAGGCGCTGATCGATAGCGGTGACACCGCGCCGCCTGCATCGGCCAGACCGTCAACCACCACCAGATCCGCCACTCGCAACACCATCTCGGGGACAATCCCGGCAATCGCCAACGGATTACCGAGCAATCCCAGGCTTTCGATCATCATGTGTCGCAATGGCTCGGACGCATCAGCGACGATAAAAGTCGCATCAATCAGCTTCTGCGACGTGAGCAGCGGATGGCCTCTGGTCAGCCAGCAAATCGGCAGGATTTCCAGCAGCCAGCGCCCATAATCGGCAATGCCCGATTGTTTGCAGAGAACAGCCTTACCCGGCAGCACTGGTATATCCACGACCTGGGCCGCATCGGATGCGCGCTCCAGGTCAGCAAGAGATGCGTTACCGATACTGGGGCGATAAACCCGGCCTGCCCGATCCAGCACCAGCCCATGCCCGGCGATCACTGCATCCTGCACACGATAAACCGACACCGCATTGCCGCCGGCAACATCAATGCGCGCCACCAGGGCGGTCGCGGGAAACTCAATAACCTCCATGCCGCAACCTTTTCTGATCCAGATCACTGATGTCCTATCATGATCGGCGCAACCATGGCATCACGGCCACTACCTGGAGACAAAGATGCATCGCGAAAAACTGATCATGGTCTGCACCTGCGAAATCGCCGGCCGGGTGCGCGGCAAGGGCTTTCCAGCCCGCGATTTGCCGTCGCGGATGACCAAAGGCGTCGGCTGGGTGCCGACCAACACCATGATCTCGGCCTTCTCGCCGATCTACGCCACCGCGTTCGGCACTGGCGGCGACCTGATCCTGGTGCCCGATCCGGCGACGGAGGCGCATGTCGATTTCGGCGATGGCAGCGCCGACGAACATTTTTTTCTCGGCGATATCCGCGAACTCGATGGCCGGCCCTGGGTATGCTGCCCGCGTGATTTTGCCCGCCGTGCGCTGGCGGCGTTACAGGATGCCGCCGGGGTGACTCTGCTATCGGCGTTCGAGCATGAATTTGTCTATACCGGCGTCGCCGACCAACCCGGCAATCCTTATTCGTTGGACGCTTTTCGCCGCCAAGGCAGCTTCGCCGAGGCCTTCATTGCCGCCTTGCGCGCGGCTGGCTGCGAACCCGACAGCTTCATGGCCGAATTCGGGGCGCGCCAGTTCGAGTTCACCACCGACCCGGCAATCGGCCTGGCGTCCGCCGACCGCGCCGTGATTGCCCGCGAAATGGCGCGCGCGACCGCGCATCGCATGGGCGAGCGGGCGATTTTCTCCCCGATCCTTGACCCGGCCGGCGTCGGCAACGGGGTTCACATCCATTTCAGTTTCAATGACGCCGATGGCAAGCCAGTGCTGCACGATCCCAGCGCGGCGGACGGTTTTTCGGTCTTGGGCCGGCATTTCGTTGCCGGTATCCTGCATCATCTGCCGGCGTTGTGCGCGGTGACCGCGCCGTCGGCGGTGTCCTATATTCGCCTTCGCCCCAATCGCTGGGCACCGACCCACGCCAATCTGATGTCGCAAGACCGGGCCGCCGCCTTGCGCATCTGCCCGGTGCTGCCGGGGGCAGATACCGCGCGACAATTCAACGTGGAATACCGGGTGGCCGACGGCGCTGCGAGCCCCTATCTCGCGCTGGGCGCGATGGTGTGGGCCGGGGTTGATGGCATTCGCCGCAAGCTCACTCTGCCGACGGACGGCCTGCCACTGCCAGCAAGCCTCGGGGCAGCCCTCGATGCGCTACAGGCAACGCCCGAAGCCACCGACTGGTTTGGCGCGACTTATCTATCCGCCTATCTGTTGCATAAGCGCGGCGAACTTGCGTCCCTCGCCGGCCTCACTGAAGCCGAACAATGCATCCGCTACGCCGAAACCTATTGAGGATCACCATGACCCATCCCACCACCCGCGATCTGCCGGTCGTGCCCGCGCACACCACGCTACTTTTTGTTGACGTGCAAAATTATTGCGCCGGACCTGATGGCGGCGAATTCGCCCATATGTCGCCGGCCGAACTCGAAGAAAAGCTCGGCTATTTCTTCCAGGAAATGAAATCCCGCACCGTCCCCAACATGCAGCGCCTGCAAGCCGGCTGCCGGGCCGCGGGGATTGAGGTGATGTACACCATCATCCGCAACCTGACCCAGGATGGCCGCGACCGCAGCCTCGACTACAAAATCACCGGCTTTAGCGTGCCGCCCGATAGCTGGGACGGCCAGGTCATCGACGCGATTGCGCCCGGCCCGGATGAGATCGTGATTCCGAAAACATCATCGAACGTGTTCCATTCGACCAATATCGACTACGTGCTGCGCAATCTTGGCACCAAGCACCTGGTGATATCGGGGATCGTGACCGACCAGTGCATCGATGGCGCGGTGCGCAGCGCCTGCGATCTCGGCTATCTGGTGACGCTGGTGAGCGATGCCTGCGCGACTTACACGCAAGAACGGCATGATTTTACCTTGCGGGGGAATGCGGGGTATTGCCGGCAGCGGACGACGGAAGAATTTTTGGCGGAGATTGGGTAGAGCGTGATCCGTTCAGGTTGAATCAGTGGACACGCTCTAGAGTCTTGTAATCACGATCATCTTTATCCGATCGGCCTGCTGGATATGTTGGGGGAATATTCTGCCCTCGTGAGAACCTGGGCAGTTACCAAAGACTCATACCAAGTCCCGTCGCGGCTTGACCTTGGCAATGCCACAATGGTTTGCTGCTGGTGCCTTGTCCTGGAAAAAAATCATGAACGCCCCCGAAGCTGCGGCCAGCCCAACCACCTATGATGCGATCATCATTGGGGCCGGCATATCGGGGATGTACCAGTTGTTTCGGCTCCGCGAACTCGGCCTCAAGACCCGCGTGCTTGAAGCCGGCGGGGGCGTCGGCGGCACCTGGTACTGGAACCGCTACCCCGGCGCGCGGTTTGATTCCGAAAGCTATTCCTATGCCTACTCCTTCTCCAAGGAATTGCTTGCCGAATGGGACTGGTCCGAACACTTCGCCGGGCAGCCGGAAACTTTGCGCTACCTTAACCATGTCGCCGACACATTCGACCTCCGACGCGACATTCAGTTTCACGCCGCAGTCACCTCCGCGCATTACCACGAACCGACACGCAGTTGGGACGTGGCTTTGGACAACGGCGAACGCCTCCGCGCCCGCTTCCTAATCACCGCCCTTGGCCCGCTTTCCGCGCCCACCCTGCCCCGTATTCCCGGTCTCGACAGTTTCCAGGGCCAATCCTGCCACACCGCGCGCTGGCCGCATGGGCCGGTCGATTTCGCCGGCAAGCGCGTCGCCGTCATCGGCACCGGCGCCACTGGGATCCAAACCATCCAGGAAGTCGCCAAGACCGCCAAACACCTCAGCGTGTTTCAGCGCACGCCGAACTGGTCCACGCCCTTGCACAACAGCCGCATCACGCCGGATGACATGGTGAAGTTGCGTGCCGGCTACGACGAGATGTTCCAGCGCTGCCGCGAAACCTTCGCCTGCTTTCTGCACACCGCCGACCCGCGCGCCACCTTCGATGTCTCGGAAGAAACCCGCCAGGCCTTTTGGGAGGAACTCTACGCCTCCCCCGGTTTTGGCATCTGGATCGGCAATTTCCGCGACATCCTGACCGATCGCGCAGCCAACGCCGCGATCAGCGCCTTCATCGCCGACAAAATCCGCCAACGGGTCAAAAACCCGGCGATCGCCGAAAAACTCATTCCCAAAAACCACGGCTTCGGCACCCGCCGGGTGCCAATGGAAACCAAATATTTCGAGGTCTACAATCAGGCTAATGTCGAACTGGTCGACATCATCGAAACCCCGATTGAGCGCATCACCGCAACCGGCATCAAAACCCGCGACACCGAACGCGACTTCGACATCATCATCTACGCCACCGGGTTCGACGCCATCACCGGCGCCTTCGACCGCATCGATATTCGCGGTGCCAACGGTGTGGCGCTGAAGGACCGCTGGAAAGCCGGCCCGGAAACCTATCTTGGCATGACCGTCGATGGCTTCCCCAACATGGCGATGCTGGTCGGGCCACACATGGCGCTGGGCAATATCCCCCGCACCATCGAATATAATGTCGAATGGGTGGCGAACCTGCTGCGTTACGCAAGCGACCACAAAATCACCCGCTTCGAGCCCAATTGCGCCGAGGTGCAAAGCTGGACTGCGCACGTGAAGTCGCTCGCCGAGGGCAATCTGATGTTCGAGGTCAATTCCTGGATGACCGGGATCAACACCAATGTTGACGGCAAAAACGTGCGGATGATCAGCCGCTATAGCGGCAGCGCGCCGGATTGGCGGGCGAAATGTACGGCGGTGGCGGAAGCCGGTTATACAGGGATTGGGCTAGAAAAGTAAAGGGAAAGCATTCCCCGGCCCTCTCCCGGCAGAAGAAAAGCTGCCCCTTCTCCCCTCGGGAGAGGGCCGGGGTGCGGGTGCTTGGACCACAAGGAAGACCGTTACTGCCCCTTAAAAACCGGCTTCCGCTTTTCCAGGAACGCTTTTCGCGCCTCAATCGAATCCTCACTCGCCAACGCCATGCGAATATTCGCAACCTCATACCGCAGTTGAGCATCAAGGTCGGGCGTCTCCATCGACCGCGCCATGGTCCGCTTCAGCAACCGTAACGTCACCGGCGACCATTCCGCCATTTTCGCACAGTATTCCGCCAGACGCGCCGCGAGGTCGGCGTCGTCCACCACCTCGCCCGCCATGCCAAGCGCCACCGCTTCGTCCCCCAGAACAGTGCGATTTTCCAGCATGAAGCGCATCGCCTGCTCGTAGCCCATCGCATCCGGCAAAGTGATCGTCAGCCCCGCATCGGGCGAAGCGCCAATCCGTGTATATCCCGCCATCAGCCGCGCGCTGCGGCCAACGATCCGCACATCGGCGGCCATGGCGAGGCCCAATCCGGCCCCCACCGCCACCCCGTTGACCCCGGCCACCACCGGCTTTTCGCAGCGCCGGCGGATCGCCAGCAGGAAATTGCCGACCCAGCCGACTTCATCGAGTTGCGCCGCCTGCTTGGACAACGGCGTGTAACGCGCGCCCGGCGAGAGATCGAGTCCGGCACAGAAACTATCGCCACTGCCGGTGATCGCCACGACCCTGACATTGTCATCGCCCGCCGCGGCATCGACCGCATCGATGATCCCCCAGGCAAGTTCCCCGCTCAGCGCGTTTTTCTTGTCTGGGCGGTTGAGCATGATGGTGCGGACATGGCCCTGATCGGCGACGCTGATAATACTGGACATTTCTGTCTCCCAGATGTTTCCGGTGCCTATGTTAACCGCTCAAAGCACCAACGCCAGCCCGTCATTCAGCCTCAATCCGTCATTTTACCTTTGGCCACGAACACGCGCGATGTCGCAAAACTGAGCCAGACCCGATGATTGCGCAGGTAATCCGCCCCCAGCAACATATCCGTGCCACCCGGCAGCGCGCCGACCAGCAGATGCGGATTGTTGAATGTCTCGCCGGCAATGCGCATGGTGTCGAAGCGATGCACGCGAACCTGAACCACCCGGTTCGATGCGCCGCGGGTTTCGCGGACCGGATCAGTGGCCAGTGATGATTCGAACACCCCGATTGTCGCCGCCGCCTGGGGCGTCAGGATGCTGTTGGTCGCGCCGGTGTCGATCAGCGCCCAGATAATCTTCCCGTTCAGCACCAGCGGCACTTCGAGCCGGGCTGGGCGTTGCGCCGACCGATTGGCCGATAGCGGCGGGCCGGAATAGGAATTTTCCTGCTTGGCGCGGCGGGCCTTAAGTTCAAACGCGGCGACCGGCCAGGGCGATGTCGCCTCAGGGCATAAATGCCCGCGATAAAGCTTCACCCGGCCCCGTTCGAGATCGATATCCAGATCGAACAGCGACAGCAGATCAAGGCCGAACAATCCGTCGCGGGTCTGGGTCGGTGCGCCGAGCGTGACAGGTGAGACAATCAGATTGACCTCCCGCAGCGTCGCCGTGCCAATCCGCATGGTGTCGATGAAACCGCGCTTGACCGTGACCCCGCCGCCGACGCCCGAGAAGGTACGCGCCTGCAAAGGCTGGGTGGCTTGGGCATTGATGCGCGACGCAAAGGCTTCGGTCACCATGGTTTCCGACGCCCCGGTATCGAGCACCATGGTGGCGACCGTGTCATCCATGCGAATATCGACCAGCGGTTGCAAGCCGACCATCAGGACCTTCAGGATGTCGAACTCGGCTGGCAAGCCGCACGGGTCGGCAGCATAGGCGGCCGGGGCGGCGAACAGCAGGGCAAAGGCAAGGTAAAAGCGTCGCATCGGGGGACCTGCATTCTCGTCGGGGCAGCCCCAATATGACATAGACGGTGTCCCTGCTATACGGCACCACGAATTTTAGTGGGCGATCCTGTCCGCCGAGGAACCTATCATGGCCCGCCGCCGCCAGCTCTACGAGGGTAAAGCCAAAATTCTGTTTGAGGGGCCGGAACCTGGCACCCTGGTGCAGTATTTCAAGGACGAGGCCACAGCACTTGGCGGCCAGCGCAAGGGCATCATCACCGGCAAGGGCGTGCTGAATAACCGCATCAGTGAATATCTGATGGTGAAACTGGCCGAAATCGGGATACCAACCCATTTCGTCCGCCGGCTGAACATGCGCGAGCAACTGATCCGCGAAGTCGAGATCATCCCGGTCGAAATCGTGGTCCGCAACGTCGCCGCCGGCGGCCTGTCGGCCCGGCTCGGTATCGCCGAGGGCACCCGCCTGCCGCGTTCGATCATCGAGTACTACTATAAGAACGAGGCGCTGAGTAACCCGCTGGTGTCGGAGGAACACATCACCTGCTTCGGCTGGGCGGTGCCGCAGGACATGGACGATATCGTCGCGCTGACCCTGCGCATCAACGACTTCCTGTCAGGCCTGTTCCTCGGCGTCGGCATCACCTTGATTGATTTCAAGATCGAGTTCGGTCGGCTTTGGGAAAACGACGAAATGCGGATTGTGCTGGCCGACGAAATCAGCCCGGATAATTGCCGGTTGTGGGACAGCAAGACCAACGAGAAAATGGACAAGGACCGCTTCCGCCGCGACCTTGGCCGCGTCGAGGAAGCTTATCAGGAGGTTGCCCGCCGCCTGGGCATCCTGCCGGAAGCCGGTGTGCGCGACATGAAAGGCCCGGAGGTGATGCAGTGAAGGCAATTGTGACGGTTATGCTCAAGGCAGGCGTGCTGGACCCGCAGGGAAAAGCGATCGGCCAGGCGCTGCATGGCTTGGGCTTTGCCGGCGTCGGCGAGGTGCGGGCAGGCAAAGTCATCCACCTGGAACTGGCCGAAACCGATCCCGCCAAGGCCCAAGCCGCCGCCGAGGACATGGCGAAGAAGCTGCTCGCCAACATGGTGATCGAAAGCTTCAAGGTCGAGATCGCGGCATGAAGGCGGCGATCGTGGTTTTCCCCGGCATCAACCGCGAACGCGACATGGCGATCGCGCTGGCCGGCTCCGGTGCGACGCCGGTCATGCAATGGCACAAGCAGGCCGATTTCACCGACATCGATCTGGTGGTGATCCCGGGCGGCTTCAGCTACGGCGACTATCTGCGCTGCGGCGCGATGGCCGCGCAATCGCCGGCGATGGACGCGGTGCGCGCCCATGCCGCCCGCGGTGGCTACGTGCTCGGCGTCTGCAACGGCTTTCAAATCCTGACCGAGGCCGGATTGCTGCCCGGCGCGCTGCTGCGCAATGCGGGCCTGCGCTTCCTGTCGATGGATTGCCATTTGCGGGTTGAACGCAACGATACAGCGTTCACCCGAAGCTATCAGACCGGCGATGTCTTCCGTGCCCCGATGGCGCATGGCGATGGCAATTACTTTGCCGATGATGCGACGCTAGACCGGCTCGAAGGCGAAAACCTGGTGGCGTTGCGCTACGCGACCGCCAGTGGCGCAATACCCCCGGAAGCCGCCTTCAACGGTGCCGCCCGCAACATCGCTGGCATCTATTCCGCCAATCTTCGCATCATGGGCCTGATGCCGCACCCCGAGGACCTCGTCGATCCGCTGATGGGCGGCACGGACGGCAAACCCTTGTTCGATGCGTTGGCCATGATGGAGGCGGCATGACCCCCGACGTGACCCAAGCGCTCGCCCGCCAGTTCGGGCTGTCCGCCGACGAATACGCCAATGTGCTGACAATTCTCGGCCGCACCCCGAGCTATACCGAATTGGGCATTTTCAGCGTGATGTGGTCGGAGCACTGCTCCTACAAATCGTCCCGCGTCTGGCTCAAAACCCTGCCCACCAAGGCACCCTGGGTGATCCACGGCCCTGGCGAAAACGCCGGCGTGGTCGATATCGGCGATGGGTTGGCGGCGATTTTTAAGATGGAAAGCCATAACCACCCGAGCTTTATCGAGCCCTATTCCGGCGCTGCAACCGGCGTTGGCGGCATCTTGCGCGATGTCTTCACCATGGGCGCGCGGCCGATCGCCAACCTCAATGCGCTGCGCTTCGGCGATCCGAAATTGGCCGTAACCAAGCGCGTCGTCGATGGCGTGGTGCGCGGCATTGGCGGCTACGGCAATTGCGTCGGCGTGCCAACCGTGGGCGGCGAGGTCAATTTCCATCCCGCCTATAACGGCAACCCGCTGGTCAACGCGATGACGGTGGGCATTGCCGACAAGACCAAAATCTTTCTGTCAGCCGCCGCCGGCATCGGCAATCCGGTGGTTTATGTCGGCTCCAAAACCGGCCGCGACGGCATCCACGGCGCCACCATGGCGAGCGCGTCGTTCGAGAAGGATTCCGAAGAAAAGCGCCCGACCGTGCAAATCGGCGATCCGTTCACTGAAAAACTGTTGATCGAAGCCTGCCTCGAACTGATGGCCACCGACGCGATCATCGCCATCCAGGATATGGGGGCGGCCGGCCTCACCAGCTCATCGGTCGAAATGGCCGGCAAGGGCGGGGTTGGCATCGAGCTCGACCTCAACGCCGTGCCGCAGCGCGAAACCGCGATGACCGCGTACGAGATGATGCTGTCGGAAAGCCAGGAGCGCATGCTGATGGTGCTGCGGCCGGATCGGCAGGACATGGCGGCAGCGATCTTCGCCAAATGGGACCTCGATTTCGCGGTCATCGGCCACCTGACCGACACTGGCCATATCGTGGTGCGCCATAACGGAGTGATTGAGGCCGACATTCCGCTCGATCCGCTCGCCGATCAGGCGCCACTTTATCATCGCCCGACCGAGGAAACCCCGAAGCCGGCGAAACTCGGGCCGGTTGCCGATCCGGTCGGGATCAAATCCGCGCTGCTGACCTTGCTGGCTTGCCCCGACCTCGCATCGCGCGCGTGGATCTGGGACCAGTATGACAGCACCATTGGTGGCCAGACGGTCAAGCGCCCCGGTGCTGCCGACGCGGCCATCGTCCGGCTTGACGGCTATACCCGCGCCTTGGCGCTGACCACCGACTGCACCCCGCGCTACTGTCAGGCCGACCCCGAAGCCGGCGGCATGCAGGCGGTCGCCGAAGCCTGGCGCAACATTACTGCCACCGGGGCGCTTCCCTTGGCGATCACCGACAACATGAACTTCGCCAACCCGGAAAAGCCCCGCATCATGGGCCAGTTCGCCGCCGCCATTCGCGGCATGGCGGCAGCCTGCGTGGCGCTGGATTTCCCGGTCGTCTCCGGCAATGTCAGCCTTTACAACGAAACCGAAGGCAGCCCGATCCTGCCGACGCCGGCCATTGGCGGCTTGGGGGTGTTGGAAGACGCGGCCCAGGCTGTTGGCCAGGCAATCAGCCCTGGCCAAACCCTGCTGGTGATCGGGGCGGCTGAAGGCTGGCTCGGCCAATCGCTATGGCTGCGCGAAATCACCGGGCGGGAAGATGGCGCGCCACCGCCGGTGGATTTGGCCGCCGAACGCCGCAACGGCGATTTCGTCCGCGGGCAAATCCTCGCCGGTGCCGTGCGCGCCTGCCACGATGTGTCGGATGGCGGATTGCTGATTACGGTCTCCGAAATGGCACTCGCCGGCGATTGCGGCGTGCAACTCTCCGGCGCGCGTGACCATGCCGGCTGGTTCGGCGAAGATCAAAGCCGCTACGTTCTGGCCGTCGATGACGCGCCAGCTGTGTTTTCCGCCGCCATCGCCGCCGGCATTCCCGTCGAGGTCATCGGCACCACCGGTGGTAGGAATTTGACACTTCCCGATGGCGACACCATCTCTATCGCCGACGCACGGGCGATGAACGAAAAATTCTTTCCCGACTGGATGAATGTCACCGCAGTTTAAGGGGTTCCAGCCTATGGCGATGCAATCAGCCGACATCGAAGCCCTCATCAAGGCTGCCCTGCCCGATGCCAAGGTGGCGATCGAAGATCTCGCCGGGGACGGCGACCACTACGCCGCGACCGTGGTCAGCGAAAGCTTCCGTGGTATATCGCGGGTCAAGCAACACCAGATCGTCTATGCGGCCCTGCGCGGCCGAATGGGCGGCGAACTCCACGCCCTCGCCTTACAAACATCCGCGCCCGTTTAAGGAGCATCCCCATGAGCAATCCAGCCGAAGCCCGCATCAAGGCCGAAATCACCGAAAACCCCGTTATGCTCTACATGAAGGGCACCGCGTTGTTCCCGCAATGCGGCTTCTCCGCCCGCGTGGTGCAAATCCTCAATCACCTCGAAGTGCCGTTCAAGACTGCCAACGTGCTCGAAGACGCCGATCTGCGCGACGGGATCAAGGGCTTCTCGAACTGGCCGACCATTCCCCAGCTCTATGTCAAAGGCGAGTTTGTCGGCGGTTGCGACATCATCACCGAGATGTTCCAGTCCGGCGAATTGGCAACAATGCTCGCCGACCATGGCATCGCGCACAAGGCCGAAGCCTAGCCAATACCGGTGCTCGTAGGGTAGAATGCGCTTTGGCATTCCACCATCTTTGCTGCGGCAAGCCGTTGGTTCATGGATATTAATTTCGATATCGTAACAAATAGCGCGTCAAACCAAGTCAGACCCTAACCGGCCGAAAAAATCAAACCCTGCCCCGGTGCCGCGCCTCCTGGCGCACTGGCGACAATCGTCGGCGTAAAAGCCGCAGATGCAAGCTTCGGCGTCAACGCCGCAAATGCAAGCTTCGGCGTCAACGCCGCAAATGCAAGCTTCGGCGTCAACGCCGCCGGTGCAAGCTTTGGCGTCAACGCCGCCGGTACACCCAGCATCCGGCAGATCGGCCGCAACACTCGCCCGGCGCCAGGGGCCGCTGCCAGCGCATGCTGGGTGGCAATTTCGCCCAACAAATTTTCTAACTGCACCAGATAGGCCGCAGCTTCCCAGCCCAGCTCACGCACAATCCAACCCCTGCCCCTCGGCAAGCCTTCCGGTCGCCCGCGGGTCGTCGCCGCATGATCCGCCCGCACCCGCGGCGCCCGCGCCTGTGCCGGCACCGTCAACGCCCGATAAAACCGCCGCACCGCCCGATTGAGCCGCCCCCAAAGCAACCCGGTAAACCCGACCAGATGCGGCATTTTGAGAAACCGCCGCGCCACCAATGCCCCCAGCCCCGCCATAATCATGGCAAACCGGCGCGCCAATTCGGGCGCGGCATCGGGTAGGCCAAAAGGGGTTGGGTTTATGTTCATGAAATGTTCTTACGGCAGATACACCCCCGATGCAAGCTTTTTGGTATCAACCCCTACGACAAATCCGCAATCCCGAACGGCATCGCCACTTCCAGAACCCGCGCCGCGCGCAGCACCAGATCGTCACGATAAATCGTCGCCCCAATTTGCACACTGCGCGGCAGGCCGTTTTGCGCGAAGCCCATCGGCACTGAAATCGCCGGCCCACGTGTCAGGTTGAACATGCAGGTCCACGGCGCCCACTGTGTCCACAGCGCCTCAACCGGGTTCACCGTGCGCGCATCGGCCAGCGGCGGCGGGTTGGGCACGGTTGGGCACAGCACCAGATCGTAGGTCTGGTGAAAGCGCGCCATGGCGTGGGCGGCAGCGATCCGCTGGGCCTCGAACTCCATGAAGTCCTCAGCCGTCACGCCATCATTGGCCGCGGCGACTTCGAGCAGGCCAGGGTCGAGCATGTGGCGGACCTGGGTCGGAAAGCCGTTTACCAACCGGGTCAGCGCGGTGCCCCAAACCCGGTTGAAGATGGCGCGAGTATCGGGCAGGCCGGGATCGGCTTCCTCGACCTCCGCCCCTGCGGCCGTGAATATCTGCGCGGCCTGTTCGATGGCCGCGATGCCTTCCCAATCGACCGGCGCATCGAAGCCCGGCCGACGCAGGACCGCGATGCGCATGCCCGATACACCGTCTTCGATGCGATCGCGCCAGTCGCGCTTGTCATCGGGCAGACAGAACGGATCACGCAGATCGTGGCGGGCCAGGGCGTTCAACATCAGCGCCGCATCACGCACCGTCCGTGTCATCGGGCCGAGCACCGCGACGGATGCAAAGGCACCGAGCGGCCATTGCGGCACCCGCCCGAATGTCGGTTTAAGACCGACAACGCCCGACCATGCCGCCGGAATACGGACCGAACCGCCCGCATCGGTGCCGACATGCAGCGGGCCGAAGCAGGCGGCCGCAGCGGCCCCGGCCCCGGACGACGATCCGCCCGGCGTGTGATGCAAATTCCACGGGTTGCGGGTGATGCCGTGCAGCGGGCAGTCACCAGGGGATTTCCAGCCGAACTCGGTGGTCGTGGTCTTGCCCAGGATCACCGCACCTTGGGCCTTCAGCCCCATCACGCTCGGCGCGTCCTGCAAAGCGGGTGCGGGGTCCGACAGCCGGCTGCCGCGCCTGGTGGGGAAACCGGCGACATCGATAAGGTCCTTCACCGTCACCGGCACGCCGTCCAGGCTGCCGATCGGGCGGCCGGCGGCCCAGCGCGCTTCGGATTCCCCAGCCGCCGCCAGCGCGCCCGGGTTCATCACCGCAAAAGCGTTGATCCTCGGGTTGAGCCGGGCGACCCTTTCTGTCACCGCCTGCAACGCCTCCACCGGGCTCAGCGCACGGCGGGCATAAAGCGTGGTAAGGTCTTCGGCGGACAGCAAAGCGGGGTCGGTGGCAGACATGATGGGCTTCCTGGAACGCGGCTGATACGGCAGCATAGGCCGATGTGGCACGGAGAAAACCCCGGATGAGTGACAGCAGGCCCGAGAACGATCCGCGCGGCGAGCCATGGCAGTGGCAGGAGAAAACCTGGCGCGAAATTGTCGACCGCACCCGGGCGGGGCCAAGCCTGTTGCCCAGCATCTGGCCCAATGGCGCACGCTGCGCGGTGGCGCTGGCGATCGAGGCCGATCACGAAGCAGCCGCCTTGCGCGATGATGATGATGGCCCGACCCGGCTGAGCCAGGGCCAGTATGGCGCCCGGCGCGGCCTGCCGCGGATGCGGGCGCTGCTGGAACGCGACAACATCCACGCGACGTTCTTCTATCCGGCAGTGTCAGCCTTGCTGCACCAGGACGAGGTCCGCAGCCTCGCCGCCGACGGGCACGAACTCGCGGTGCATTCCTGGATCCATGAACGCAACACTCAGTTGCCCTATGAGGCTGAACGCGACCTGACCTATCGGGCGATGGAAACGCTGGACCATCTCGGCGGTCGCCCCCCGGTCGGGCTGCGCGCGGCAAGTTGGGATTTTTCGGTCAACACGCTGATCATTATGCAGGAATTGGGGTTGCTCTACGACAGCAGCCTGATGGCCGATGACGATCCCTATGAATTGCTGTCGGACGAGGAACCATCCGGGATTGTTGAACTGCCGCCGGAATGGATCCGCGACGATTCGGTCTATTTCAACATGCAGCGCTTTACCAGCTTGCGGCCGGTGACCGCGCCGAGCCTGGTCGAGGAGATTTTCCGCGCCGAGTTCGATGGCGCCTGGGATGAAAGCGGGCTGTTTCTGCTGACCTTACACCCGCATGTGATCGGCCATCGCAGCCGGATCGGCATTCTTGACCGGCTGTTGCGCCATATCAAGGCGAAGGGGCAGGTCTGGTTCGCCACCCACGCCGAAATCGCCGCCTGGTGCCGCGAGCATGGCGGGCAAGCCGGGTCGTCGCTGAAATGAAGGGCGCGGTGGCCTGGGCGCGGGCCAATCCGATCTGGGCGCGGCTGTGGATCAAGCTTGCAGTGCGTTTGCCGTTGGCGCTGGGGTTGGTGGTCGGGTTGCAGGCAGTGGCGGAACGCTCCGCGCTATCGGCCAATGGTGCCGCGATTATCGGCGTGGTGGTGGCTTTGTGGGTTGGAGGGAAGGTTGCGGATCGGGTTTGTCTGAGGGTGGGGATTGAACAAGTGAACCCCTAATAACTCGGCGGCGTGACCGCACTGACAATTTCGCTGACCTCATCCGATACATTGCGAAACCGATGTGCCAGGCGGCTGTCGAAATAATACCCGTCACCCTCCCGCAACACCTGGCTGGTATCGCCCACCGTGACTTCGACCGCGCCGCGAATGACCAGCCCCGCCTCTTGCGCGGTGTGGGAAAATGCCTCGCCCGTATCGGCGCCGGGCGCATAGGTTTCATGGATCAGCATCATGTTGCGATCGTGATGGTTGGTGCCGATCAGCCGGTGGGAGATGGTGTTGGCCCGGCCGATCTCAACCAGTTCGGATCGCGCATAAAACGGGCTGGCCGGCATGCCTCTACGCAAATCGAGGAAGAAAGCGGTAAGAGTACTGCCGAGCGCGTCGAGAATGGCGGCAAGCGTGTCGATGGAGGGGCTCATCCGATCACGCTCAATCAGCGATATGGTCGAATGCGACACCCCCGAGCGCATCGCCAGGGCGCGAATGCTGATATCGCGCCGACGTCGCAACTCGTGCAATTTGGCCCCGACTTGCGGCATTGGCGTCTCCCACTCGGCATGGTGGCGGTGATAATACTAGACACCCGAACCCAACCACCTTCCTGCGTCAGTTAAGTATGGTCTATCATGGGGAAATCGGTAAGGGGATTGTTCTGTTGGACCACGCACCGCAACGCAATCTGTTTTACGTCAAGGCGCCGCGCCCTGACAGCGCCGGCGACGCCGGGACGCTGCGCGACACGGTTTCCGCGATTTTGGCGGACGTCCGCACCGACGGCGATGCCGCCCTGCGCCATTACAGCGCGCTGTTCGACAAAACTGAAATCACAGCTTTTGAGGTGACTGCGGACGAACGCAGAGCCGCGGTGGCCGCACTCGATCCGCAGACACGGGCCGATACCGAATTTGCCATCGCGCAAGTGCGGGCCTTCGCAGAAGCGCAATACGCCACCATGCTGCCACTGGATATCGAAGCGCTGCCAGGCCTGCATCTCGGGCACAAGATCATCCCGATCGAGCGGGTCGGTTGTTACGTGCCCGGCGGCCGCTACCCGCTATTGTCAGCACCGGTGATGACAATCGTCCCGGCCGTTGTTGCAGGCGTAGATGAGATCATCGCCTGCCTGCCACCAACCGCACATTCTGCGATGATCGCGGGTTGCCATCTCGCGGGCGCGCACCGGATTTTCCGGGTCGGCGGCGCCCAGGCGATCGCCGCAATGGCGTTCGGCACAGCAACAATTCCCCGGGTGGACAAGATCGTCGGCCCCGGAAACGCCTATGTGAACGAGGCCAAGCGGCAAGTATTTGGTCCGGTCGGGATCGATCAGCTTGCCGGCCCGAGTGAGATTTTCGTCGTCGCCGACAGCACTGGCGATGCGGCGACGATTGCCACCGACCTGCTCGCCCAGGCCGAACACGACATCCATACGCGGGTTGGGCTGATGACCACCGATCTTGGGCTGGCCGAACGGACCCTGGCGGAAGTCACCCGCCAGTTGGCCGATCTGTCGACCGCCAATGTCGCGGCACGGGCCTGGGACTCCTATGGCGAGATCGCGGTTTGTGCGGATGAAGCAGCGATGATCGCCTATTCCGATCAGGTGGCCGCCGAACATTTACAGGTCCACACCGCCGATCCGCATGCGATGGCGGCCAAACTGCGGCATTATGGCTCAATTTTCATCGGCCCGTTGGCAAGCGTCGTCTATTCCGACAAATGCAGCGGCACCAACCATACTTTGCCGACCATGGGTGCGGCGCGCTACACCGGTGGATTATGGGTGGGATCGTTCGTAAAAATCTGCACGCATCAATGGCTCGACCCCGCAGGCGTGCGCGCGGTGGCGCCGGCCGCCATTCGGCAAAGCGCCAGCGAAGGGCTTGAAGGACACCGCCGGGCAGCGGCGTTGCGAATGGCGTGGCTACAGGCCTGATCACAACCAAACAGGGGACAGAAAATGCTCAAAAATATGCTTCTTTCCGCGACCATCCTGCTCGGCGCCAGCGTGTCGGCGCAGGCCGCGTGCGATTTCGCCAACACCACCCCGATTAAGGTGCAGGCGCCGAGCTTTCCGGCTTGGATCGCGGTGTCTGACTATATGAAAACCTGCGGCAACGTGCAGGTTGAGCTTGACATGCAATACAAGGAAAAGCAGCCCGCAGCCCTTTCCGCCAAACCGGCCCTCTACCAGTTCGCCGGCCTTGCGGTGAACAGCCTGGTGCCGTTGCTGAACGATGGCACGGTGCGGCCGCTTGATGATCTGATTGCGAAATACGGACAGAATTTGCAAGCCAACCAGCTGATCCGGATTGACGGCAAAGTGATGGCGATCGCGATGATGGTGAACGTCCAGCATCTGATGTACCGCCGCGACATCTTCGCCGATCTGAAACTGCCCGAGCCGACCAATTATGACGAGCTGTTGGTAAGCCTTGCCGCGATCAAGAAATCAGGCGCGATGCAGTACCCGATGGGCGGCACGTACAAAAGCGGCTGGGACCTCGCGACCGACTTCGTCAACATGTATTTCGGCTTCGAAGGCGCCTTCTTCGGCGCTGGCAACGTCGCGACTGTGCAGGGCGAGGCTGGCCTGAAAACCCTCGCCATGATGAAGGCGCTGACCGCCTATATGGACCCGGAATTTTTGACGTCGGAAACCACCACGGTCCAGCAACAATTCCAGCGCGGCAAGATCGCGGCGGCCAATCTGTGGGTGACCCGTGCGGCGGCGATGGATGATGCCAAGGAGTCAACCGTGGTCGGCAAGATCGCCTTCGCCAAGGCCCCCGCCGCCCATGCCGGCGGCAAGCCGGCAACCACAGTGTGGTGGGATGGTTTCGCCATCGCCAAGAATATTTCGGACGCCGAGGCCGACGCCGCCTTCCGTGTCGCGATGCAAGGCCTCAGCCCCGAAATGGTCAAGGCCAACAACAATGCCGCGATCTGGCTGATCAAGGGCTATGAGCCAGGCAAATACGCAGTCGGCGCCGCGGCATCGGCCGCCGCCGGCGCACCGCCCTATCCGGCAACCACCGCGATGGGGCTGATGCACACGGCGTTGGGGGCCAATCTGGCAAACTTCTTCAACGGCCGCGAAACCGCAGACCAGACACTCGCCAAGATCGCCGCCGCCTACACGGTTTCGGCCAAGGAAAAAGGCATCCTGAAATAGGCCAAACCAATGCGGGGACGGGTTTTCCTCGGGTTTATCGCCCCATCGTTGGTGCTGATGATCATCTTCATCGCGCTGCCGCTGGTGAGCGTGGCATGGCAAAGCTTCCATGCCACACAAGGCGTTTTCGAGAATGTGCTGGTCGAATCCTGCGCCCCCGGCTTCCTGACCCAGACCTGCGTGAAAACAATCCAATCGCGCCCGATCATGCAGGCGGGCGTAGCGGTGACGCAAACCAGTTTTGTCGGCTGGGATAATTACCGGCAGTTGCTGCAACCGGATGCGGTGGGTAAGGCATTCTCGCCAACCGGCCAGGGCATGTCGGCGCTGCTGCACATCGATTTCTACAATGCGCTGCGCTTTACCTTAACCTTCACGTTGATCACCCTGCCCTTCATCATCGGGCTGGGGCTGTTGCTGGCGCTGGCGGTCGATGACATCGCACGCGGATTGCGCGGGCCGGTGATATTCGTGACCTTGCTGCCGTACATCATCACCCCGGTGATCGGTGCGCTGTCGATCCGCTGGCTGTTTGTGGGCGATGGGGTATTGACCGACGCGCTGCGGGCGATCACCGGGCATGATGTGTCGATGTTCGGCCAAGGCTGGACCATCGAACTGATGATGCTGTTCTACCGCATTTGGCACATCGCGCCGTTCGCGTTCGTGGTGTTCTATGCCGGCTTGCAAACGGTCAACAGGGACATCATTGAGGCGTCGGTCATCGACGGCGCCACGCGGATGGAACGGTTGCGCTACGTCATCATTCCGCATCTGGTGCCGTTGATTGTGTTCGTAACCCTTATCCACCTGATGGACAGCTTCCGGGTGTTCGACGAAATCGTTGGCTTTGCCGCCCAGGCCTACCGAATTTCGTTGCAGTGGCTGACCTACAGCCTGCTGACCCCGGACCAGACCGGCAACCGCGCGATTGCCCGCGCCTCGGCCTCGGCAATGCTGACCATGCTGGGGATTGTGGTGCTGCTGCTGGTGCCGTTACGGCGCACCTGGCGTGACCATCGGGGCAAATCATGATCCCGGCGTTGCGGGCATCGGTGCCATTGCGGATCGCTGCCAGCCTGTTCCTGATCGGCTGGCTGATCGTGGCCGCATTTCCGCTGTTCTGGATTACGGCCTTGTCGTTCAAAGTGCCGCTCGATGCGTTTTCGACCAATCCGCTCGATGTGGTTCTGGGACCACGGACGGCGGCGGCGCATGGCGGGATTTCGGCGAAGGACCTGCTTGTCATTGGCTTGGTGATGATCACAACGACGCTGATTTTCCGCCAGTCGATTCCGTTGCGTAGCAAATTCATCCGCCTCGGGGTCTATTGCGCCATTTGGATCATTGTGCTGCCCCAGGCTCTGGGGGTGTTCGGCGATGTTTTCACCCGCCCGCTATTCGGCATCACCTGGGAACATTACCGCGAAGTCTGGGTTGGCCACGCTTTCTATCGCCAGTTCATCAATTCGGCGATCGTCACCGCCGGCGTGGTGTGCGTCTCGCTCACCGCCGGCACCTTGGCCGGCTACGCGCTGGCCCGCACCGGCACCGCCTTTGCCTTCTGGCTGCTGATTGCCGCCCTGGTGTTCCGTGCCTTGCCGCATTCGGTGCTGTTGGCGGGTTACCTGCCCACGCTGATCAATTCGCAGGCCATCCTGGCGCCGCTCTGGGAGTGGCCCGCCACAGCCTGGTTTTTCCATTTCTTCGCAACCGAGCCGCCGACCTTGTATGGCCGCATCCTGCCGGTCATTCTGGTGCTGGTGTCGATCAACCAGCCCTTCACCATCTGGATGCTGCGGTCCTTCTTCGCCAGCATCCCGGTCGAACTCGACGAAGCCGCCCAGGTCGATGGCTGCACCCCGCTGCAAGCGTTCCGTTTGGTTATCATGCCGGTGATGTGGCCCGGGGTGATCACCACCGGGCTGTTTTCGTTCCTGCTGGCCTACAACGACTATCTGGTGACGTCATTGCTGCTCGATCAGCAATCGCAAACCATGGTGCCGGCAATTGCGCAGTTCCTCAACAGCGAAAATAGTGCCGCCGATCAGATCCAGGCGATTGCAGCGGCGGTGTCGATCACCGCGCCGCTATTTTTGCTGGTGATGGTGTTTCAGCGCCAGATCGTGTCGGGGCTGACGGCGGGGGCGGTCAAAGGATGATACCCTCCCCGCGGCCCTCTCCCCCAAGCGTTGGCGATGGGGCAGTGCTTAGCAACGATAATTTCGACCAGGAGCCGACATGACCGACCCAGATCCTGCCAAATCCATCTCCCGCGTCACCCCGCCGAAACAACAGGTGCTGCAAGTCGAACGTCGCGATTACCTTGATCTGGCCCCCACTGGCCGGCCGCGCAGCCAGAGTTTGCGTGGGTTCGACCCGATCTATACCGACATTGTCGATTACATCGTCCGCTGCACCCATCGCATCTGGGACGAGCGTGATGTTGGGCTGATCTATTCCCACTACACCCATAATCCGGTGGTTTACGGCCCGCTCGGCGCGGTCTACAGCCGCGAGGAAATCGTCCAGGACACCATTGCCCGCCTCGCCGAAATGCCGGATCGGCGCGGCATGGCAACTCAGGTGATCTGGCGCGGCGATGATGTCGATGGGTTCTACACCTCGCATCTGGTAACCGGCACCGGGCGGCACACCGAATGGGGCGGCCTCGGCAAGCCAACCGGGCGCAGGTTTGTAACCCGGACGGTTGCCGATTGCATGGTGTTCGAAAACCGGATTTTCCGTGAATGGGTGGTGCGGGATAATATGGGGCTCTACATTCAGCTCGGCCTCGATTGCGACGCGTTTGCGACCGCTTCTGCCAAATCCATGTTCGATCGCGGCTTGACCGTGTCGGCGCTGGCGGAAAACCAGCGCGGACTGGGCCAGACCCCGCCGCCTGATGCGGCGGATGTTTCGCTCGCGCATACCGAAACTGAAGCCGATGTGCTGCGCTGGCTGCACGAGATTTATAACCGCCGCATGTTCGGCAAAATCCGCGAGGTTTACGCCTCGAACTGCCAATGGCACGGGCCGCGTTTGCAAGAACTTTACGGCACCGCAGCCGTCACCAGCCAGACCATCCGTCAGGTGGCGATGATACCGGACATGCTTTTCCTGCCGCAGCACATCTGCTCGGTGCCGTGCGAGGAGGGCGGCACCAAGGTCGCAGTGCGCTGGATCGCTGACGGGCACCATCTCGGGTATGGAAATCTCGGCACCCCGACCGGCCAGCGCATGTTTGTGCTCGGCTTCACCCATTACCACATCATCGACGGCAAGATTGTCGATGAATGGGTGGTGTATGACGAAATGGCGATGCTGACGCAGATCAAGCTTGGGCAGATGGCGCTGGCGGCGTAGAGCCGTCCAAGGAAATGAACGGAGCACCCGCGATGAAACTCGGCCTGTCGATCGGCTATTCGAAAGCCAAGCTCGATATCCCGATCAAGCTGATCCAGCGCGCGGAGGAACTTGGGTACGATAGTGTGTGGACCGCCGAGGCTTATGGGTCCGACGCGGTGACCCCGCTTGCCTATATCGCGGCGCTGACCAAACGCATCCGGCTCGGCACCGGGATCATGCAATTGGCCGGGCGAACGGCGGCGAACGCTGCGATGTGCGCAGGAACGGTCGATGCGCTGGCCGGCGGCGGGCGCTTCATTGCCGGCATTGGCGTATCCGGCCCGCAGATCGTCGAAGGCTGGTACGGCGAACCCTGGGGCAAGCCCTATTACCGGATGCGCGATTATGTCGCGATCATGCGCAAGATTTTCGCCCGCCACGAACCGGTGACCCATCAGGGTAGGGAAATCAGCCTGCCCTATACCGGACCGGGTGCGATGGGGGTCGGCAAGCCGCTCAAATCCATTCTGCACATGAACCCCGACATCCCGATTTATCTGGCGACCGGCAACGAGGCGACGGTGAAGCTTACCGCTGAAATCGCCGATGGCTGGCTGCCGATGGGGTTCTTTCCCGGCTCGCTCGATTTCTACAAGCCGTGGCTGGAAGAAGGCTTCCGCCGCGCCGGCAATGGCAAAAGCCTGAAAGATCTGGCGATCCAGGCCTCGGTGCATGTCGAAGTGGCCGACGATGTGGGCGCGGCGCTGGCGAAACTCAAGCCGGACGTCGCCCTTTATGTCGGCGGCATGGGCCACAAGGACAAGAATTTCCACAAGGACATCATGGTGCGGATGGGCTACGGCGATGCCGCCGATCGCATCCAGGAACTTTACCTCGCCCATCGCAAGGAAGAAGCGATTGCGGCGGTGCCGGATGAATGGGTCGATCTGAAAGCCCTCGTCGGCCCGGTCGCGCGCATTCGCGAACGGTTCCGCGCCTGGGAGGATAGCGGCGCCAACAGCCTGACGGTGCGGTCACGCCAGCCTGAAGCGATCGAGGTGATGGCCGAAGCGGCGCGGTTGAACTAGCCCGGCACGTACCAAGCCGGCACACGCTTTTCGCGGAACGCCGCGGTGCCTTCCAAGCCCTCGGCGGAACTGCGCTGCATCCAGCCTTCATGGGACAGCATGTCGATCTGGCGGTCATCGAGCATCAGGCCGTTGGCCGCCAGGATCGATTGCTTGGTGACTGCAACTGCGCCCGGCGCGCTGAGGAAAATGGCGTCGAGCATTTCGGCAAGCCTTGCCTCGATCGCGTCAACGGCCACCACTTCATGCACCAGCCCGATGCGCAGCGCCTCGGCGGCGTCGAAGCGTTCGCCGGTGATGGCGTAGCGGCGCGCCTGGCGCAGGCCTATCGCGTTGACCATGTGGGTGCTGATCGGTGATGGGGTGACGCCGACCCGCACTTCGGTGATGCCGAACAAAGCCGCCGGCGTGGCGAGCGCGACATCGACGCAGCAGACGATCCCGCAGCCGCCGCCAAAGCAGGCGCCCTGCACGATGGCGATGGTCGGCTTGGGGAATTCGTTGAGCCGGGCCATCGCGACGGTGGTGGCGCGCGACGCGGTGAAAGCGGCCTCGGGCGCGGCCAAAGCAGTCTCACCGAGCCAGTTGATGTCGGCGCCAGCCTGGAAATGTTTCCCCGCGCCACGGATCACCACCACCCGCACCGCCGGATCGGCGCCAAGCTGGGCGAGACCCGCAGTCAATCCGGCCAGCATCGCTGCATTATAGGCGTTGCCGGTGGCCGGTCGGTTGAGAGTAACGGTGGCGACGCCGCGTGCATCGACCGCGAGAAGAACTTCGCTCATGCCGCGATCTTGGCCGGATCGGCATTGGCGCCGCAGACCACCACCCCAACCCGCGCGCCCGCAGGCGGGGTCCAGGCGCCGGACAGCAGTGCGGACAAGGCTGTGGCCCCACCCGGCTCGGCAATCAGGCGCATCCGGTCCCACAGGATACGCTGGGCCGCGATAATCGCCTCATCAGTGACCAGCACCGCTTCGGACACGTAGCGTTGCGCGATCGGGAACATCAGTGCGCCCGATTCGCGCGCGCCGAGCGAATCAGCGGCCACGCCACCGACCGGCCCCATCACCGGATGCCCTGCGGCGAGCGCGCCGTGCAAGGTCGGGCAGCCAAACGGTTCCACACTGATCACCTTGACCCGACCAGCAAGCCACGCCGCCATGCCGCCGATCAATCCGCCGCCACCGGTTGCGACCAGCACATGGGTCATGTCCGGATCGGCGGCCTCGAACTCCAGCGCGGTCGTGCCCTGCCCGGCCAGCACGTCGGCGTGGTCATAGGCGTGGACCACCAGCGCGCCGGTCTCGGCGGCCCGGATCTGGCTCGCGGCGAAGGCTTCCGCATAAGCAGCCCCGATGCGCACCAGCTTGGCGCCGAAGCTTTCGATGCGCGCGCATTTGGCGACCGGTGTCAGTTCGGGGACGTAGATTTCCGCCGTCAGGCCAAGCTGTTGCGCAGCATAGGCAACCGCCGCACCATGATTGCCACCCGATGCCGCGATAACCCCGCTCGACGGCACCGCCCCATTTTCCTGGGCGCGCAGGATGCGATTAAACGCGCCACGCGGCTTGAAACTGCCGGCGTGTTGCAGCAATTCGAGCTTCAAGGTCACCGCATGAGCGAGGCCCAAATCGCCGGCAGCAAGCCGCATAATCGGGGTGTGGCGCACATAGGGCGCGATGCGGGCGGCGGCGGCGGTGATATCGGCAGGGAAGATTGTCATAGGGGCAAGCTGCCATGGCCCGCCCCTCGGCGGCAAGATCGGCCGTCGGGGTCAGAAGTCGCTCCGCGTCAGCCGTCGTACAACGCCATCCAGAATTGACATGCCATGCACGCTGATCGGGGCTGGTTTGGGTTCCGGCCCGAGGAACACCCGGCGGATCAGCAGGGCTCGTTCGCTATCACCCAGCGACGCAAAGGCGATGGCAAGCTTATTTTCCGCAATAACCCGCCTGATTTCGGCCGGAAATGGTGGCAGCCCGCCGATGCTTACAATCAGATTCTGTCCAGTTTCCAACTCAACGGTGGTGGCAAGCTGGATCAGCGCGCCGCCCAGCGAGAGATTTTCCGTCCACCCGGAAAAAACACTGCCGGCGATTTCGATCGTGGATGGCTCGATAATCCCGAAGCGTTCCTCCATCCGGCGATACGGAAGCTCAAAGCAGGTCAACAGCGCGACAGAACAAATGGCCAGGTCGAGCAATGTCCAGCCCATCGCGGTCAACATTTCATTTACATCGACAATTTCGCCGGGCGGGCCGAATGCGGCGAGGCCCATCGCCGCGATAGTCCCGAGCATAATCGCCATCAGTGCCAGGAAGGTTACCCAATCGATAGAATGCCGGGTCGCATCGCGGCCTTTCGCGGTCACCGGCAGGATTTTAAACAATGGCTTGCCAAACGGTTTGACCAGCGACGCAAGCGCCGTCGGTAGCAACTCAACCGCCATGAACAGTTGAAATGCCGGTGAAATGATCGGGACCCAGGTGCGCTCGGAAAGCCAGGCCAGAGCGGTCCAAATGCCGACCACCAGCAAAATTGGTATCGCAATAACCTCCCCCAAGGTCGCATGCGAAAATAGTCGTGCCCCAAACAACCACACCAATCCCGGCAGCACGGCGTAGTAAAGCGGGATCAGCGAGCCGAGCACCCAGTAGCTTTGCGAAAACAGCAGGCGTTGCACCATCGTGTAGCCGGCGCCGAGCGGAGAATGGCGGGTGAACATGATCTGCAAACTGCCGCGG
>JANYCX010000005.1 GCA_025360065.1 Acetobacteraceae bacterium
GCCCAGCAAGTGGGCCGCTGGCAAGGCCACGATTGTGTCCAAAACTGGACGAAGCGTGGGCCGTAAATGGGACGAAGATTGGGCCGAAAATCTTTTTTGATACGCATGATGCATTGATATTAAACGATTTATTTTGGCGGATGGGGTGGGATTCGAACCCACGGTACGCTCACACGTACGGCGGTTTTCAAGACCGCTGCCTTAAACCACTCGGCCACCCATCCTACGTCGCTGCGAGCAGCGCGCGAACCGACAATACATCCATGCCGCCGGACATGAAAGGGCGACCCTATACGCTTCACCAGGATCGCACGGCGCTCGGTTTCGCGGTGATGGCGTTCGGCCTGCGACTGACCTATAGCCGTGTGCTGCAGACCCCGCAGTTTCGGCGCCAGAAGGGCCGGTTGCGCCAGGTCGGTTCACTCGCACGAGGGGTTCGGTTTTCATGAAAATTGCTGTTATCGCACCAGGAATGATGGGCGCGGCGGTGGCCCAGCGGCTGCACGCGTGCCGGGCGATGGTGGCTGTTACCCTCGAAGGGCGGAGCGCGGAATCTGCCGCTCGAGCCACCGGGTTGATGCTGTTTCCGACCGAGGCGGCGCTCGCGTCCTGGGCCGATGTGGTTCTGTCAATCCTCCCGCCGGGCAATGCCTTGGCACTTGCGCGGCGGCTGGCACCTGTCCTGGTGCCTCGCGGTGATGCAGTCATATTCGCAGACTGCAATGCGGTCAGCCCCGCTACTGTGGCTGGTGTCGCGGGCGCTCTACCTGGGGTCGCTTTCGTCGATATCGGCATCATCGGCGGCCCACCGCGCGGCGATGATGCTGGCCCGCGGCTCTATGCATCGGGGGAAGCGGCGCCTCGTCTTGACGAACTCTGCCAGCGCGGCATCGATTTCCGCATCATCCCCGGTGGCATCGGTGCGGCCTCGGCGCTGAAGATGGGCTATGCCGGCATCACCAAGGGCATCACCGCGCTCGGCGCTGCCATGGCGCTAGGGGCGACCGAAGCCGGGGCCGCCGACGCATTGCGCATGGAACTCGCCGCGAGCCAGCCGGAGATTTTGCGCTACCTGCAACGATCAGTGCCCGACATGTTCCCCAAAGCCTATCGCTGGGTGGCCGAAATGGAGGAAATCTCGACATTTCTGGGTGAAAGCCCAGCGGCCCCGATCTATGAAGGTGCTGCCCGGCTTTACGCCGAGATCGCCGCCGACCAATCTGTCCCACGGCAAGCGGGTGGGGTTGCCCAGCTTCGCCATTTCTATCGCAAGGATTAACCGCCATGACCATCGATGCCCGCCTCGCCGAACTCGGCCTGATCCTTCCGCCACCGCCCAAGCCCGGTGGCAATTACGTGCCGTTCCGCATCGGCGGCGGGTTGTTGTTCCTGTCGGGCGTGGGGCCGCGCCACCCGGATGGCACCAGCATGGTCGGCGTGGTGGGCGCCGATGTGTCGGTCGAAACCGCGTATCAGGCGGCAAGGCTGTGCGGGCTGAACCTGCTTAGCAACATCAAAATGGCCCTGGGCAGCCTGGACCGGGTCGATGCCATTCTCAAAGTGCTCGGCATGGTCAATGCGGTGCCGGATTTCACCCAGCATCCGGCGGTGATCAATGGCTGCACCGATCTGTTCGTCGAAGTGTTTGGCGAAAATGGCCGTCCGGCCCGCAGTGCTGTTGGCATGGGCAGCCTGCCAGGACGAATATCGGTGGAGGTTGAGGCGATCGTGGCGATCCGATGAAGGCAGGGCTGCCAGGCCTATTTGTTCTGCTTGCGCTGGCCAGCCCGGCGGTCGCGCAATCATTCGCACCGATCACGGTGGTAAAGTCGCCTAATCCCGCTTACGGCCAGATCATTCGGATCACACCCAAGGTCGGCTCGGTGGATGTCCGCGTGATCACCGTCGATCGCGGGCGCTGCCGCGCGGTCAGTGCGGCACTGATGGGCAATGAAGGGGTGCTGTCCACCAAAATGCCATTTCAGCTCGGGTTCAATCGCTGGGTGAAGGTCGAGGTCTTTGGGGGTGCCTGTCCCGCTCATGAAGTGCAAATCGAAACTGGGTCCGGCCGATGGGAATTCCGCCTCGATTGACGACGCGAAGACCTTCCTTACGAAACCTCCGCCAGAAATCCCTCGACCAGCGCATTAAACACCGCCGGCCGCTCGAAATAGCCCGAATGTCCGGCCTGCGGAATTTGCGCAAACCGTGCGCCCGGGTTCATCGCCGCCACGGCTTCGAGCGCGACTGGCGGGATCACCATGTCTTCGGCGTTGGCAATGAACAGCACCGGGCAAGTGACCTGGGCCAGATCGGACGGCGCGCGAACCCGGCCCGCCATCAGCTTCATCCGTAAGGCGATCTTGTCGAGTCCTGCATTCTGATCGTCAATATGCTTGTACAGCAGGTACTTATCTGGTTGTTCAGTGGCCATCCGGCGTCCGCCAGCCGGGTGGATGCCGGCTGCCATATAATCGGCCATCGCCGCATTGCTGTCGGTTTCCCAGGCGGCGAGGTGGGGCAGGAAATCGGCGCGGATCTGCTTGGGATCGATGCTGCCGGTGGTTGCCGCCAGCACCATCGCGCGTAATCCGGCAGGATTGCCGAGCGCGTGTTCGACACTGGTCCAGCCACCCATTGATTGCGCCACCAACCGATAATCGGTGAGGCCGAGATGGGCAACCAGGGCGGCGAGGTCGGCGGCATATTGGGCCGGATCGGGGCCATCTTGCGGCATGCTGGACGGGGCGAAGCCGCGATGGGCGAAGGTGATGCACGTATAATGCGGCGCGAAATGCGCGACCTGCTGATACCACGACATGTGATTGCCGCCGAGACCATGGGCGAAAATGATCGCCTTGCCGCTGCCGGTGATTTCATAGGCGATGCTGCAATCCGGGCGGGCAAGGGTGCCAAGGCGGCGGGGCGGTGGGTTGACCATCGAATATCTCCTATTTTTCCAGCCAGGCGAGCCATGCCTCTGCCGCTTTGTTGCCGCTGGCGGCGGCGGTTTGAAACATCTTCTTCGCGGCGGGAATATCCTGCTTGGTGCCCCAGCCACGATACAGCATGACGGCGAGGTTGTTCTGCGCGCTCGGCAGACCATTGTCAGCGGCCACCCGCAAGTGGCGCAGTGCCACGGCATCGGCGGCCGGGTTACCGATGCCGGGCTTCTGCCGCGCCGCCATCAGCAAATCATAGTAGGTGATGGTACGCTGGATAAAAAAATCGCCATCCTGCTGGGCGCCGAGCTGGAACCAGTGCAAAGCCGCCTCGCGATCAGGATCGGCGCCGCGCCCGTCATGCACCAGCGCGCCCAACTGCCAGGCTGCCCCCGGCACGCGCTGTTCGGCCGCACGCATCAGCAGCGGCACCGCCACATCGTCATCCTGCTTGACCCCGTCGCCGCGCAGGAACAGCAGCGCGAGCCGATACTGGGCAATCCCCACCCCTTGTCCGGCGGCATGAAGAAACCATTTCGCCGCCTCGGCACTATCCCGATCCGCGCCCCGCCAGCCCGCTTCCAGCAGGGCCGCGAGCCGAATTTGCGCCTCGGCATCGCCGCGCTCGGCGGCACGGCGATACCACACCCGCCCGGCCGCATCGTCGGCCGGCGTGCCGATCCCGCGTTCATACATCTGGCCAAGCCGGCGCTGGGCGTCTGGCAGTCCGGCCTCGGCGGCGCGTTGGGTCCAGGCCAATGCCGCCAGCAGGTCGGCCGGCCCGCCCCGACCGTTGAGCAAATAAAGCCCCAGCGCAGCCATCGCCTGCGGATGGCTCTGGGCCGCGGCGCGCTGCAACCACAGCCGGGCAAGCGCGTCGTTGCGCGCCATGCCGCGCCCCTGTTCGAGCAGGGATGCGAGATTGGCCTGCGCCAGCGCCAAACCTTGCTCGGCGGCGCGCCCGATCCAGCTCGCGGCCTGGACGTCGTCACGGGCGATGCCGGTGCCGGTGGCGAGCAGCATCCCCAGCGCGTTCTGTGCCAGAGCCAGCCCTTGGTCAGCCGCACGCCGATAGAGCCGGATGGCTTCGGCCGAATCCTGCCGCACGCCGTCACCGGTTTCGACCAGCAAAGCGAGGTTGAACGCGGCGATCGGGATATTCTTCTCCACCGCCAGGCGCAGCCACCTGACCGCCAATGCGGGGTTGCGCGGCACCATCAGGCCTTGGGAATACATCACCCCGAGCCGGTTGGCAGCGTTGGGTTCGCTCGCCTCGGCAGCCCGGGTCAGATACAGCAGCGCCAACGCGGCATCGCGCGCCAGTCCGTTGCCCTTGGCGTCGGGACCATCGGCATAGAGCGCGCCGAGGGCCGCAATCGCCGGTGCCGATCCGCGATCCGCGGCTCGATGGAACCAATCCGCCGCCTCGGCGATATTGATCGGTCCGGCGTCGCCACGTTGCAGCATGAACCCAAGGTTGAATTCCGCGTCGGCAAGCCCCTGTTCGGCGGCGCGGCGAAACCAGGCCAAAGCCGCAGCCGGATCGCGCGGCAGGCCGCTGCCATGCTGGAGCGCAAACCCGAGCGCGTTTTGCGCCTGCGCGTGGCCCAGCACCGCCGCCTTGCGCAGGGCGGTGAGGGCCGCTTCCGACCGTCCGGCGCGCAATTCCGCCTGGCTGGTGTCGTAGAACGCCGCTGCGTCATCGGCCGCAGTCGCCAGCCCCGCACTGCCGAGCCAGACCAGAACCCCCGCGATCAGGCGCCAGTGCATCACGCGGCGCGGCGGCTCAGAACATCATGCGCGTGGCGGAAATTCGCCACCATTTCAGCTGCCGGCTGGGCGCCGGAGAACAGCACATGGCCTGACAGGGCAAAGCTCGGCACCCCCGATATTCCAGCATTGCGCGCCATCGCGTCGCCGTTGACCACGATGTCCAAACCGTCGGTGCTCGCAAGCATGGCCTGGACCAGCCCCGCCTGCAGCCCGGCGCCATCTGCGATCTCGGCAAGCGTTGCCGCATCGCCAATATCGCGGCCCTCGCAGAAAAATCCCTTGAACAGCGCCTCGACCACCGCGTCCTGCACGGTATGCTGCCCGGCGAGCCAGATCACCCGATGGGCGGCAACCGTGTTGGGGGTGCGCGATTGCCGGTTGAGGTGGAATTCCAGCCCAAGCTTGGCCGCGACGCCGGTGATATTCGCATCGATTTCGGCGCAGCGTTCCGCGCTGCCGAATTTCGCCATCCGGTAGCTCATCCGGTCGCGCCCTTCGGCGGGCATGTCGGGATTGAGCTGGAACGGGTTCCAATGCACGGAGAATTGCAGCCCGCCCGCTGCAAGTTCAGGCTGGGCCAGTTCGGGCAGGGCCAATTCGAGCTGGCGCTTGCCGATATAGCACCACGGGCAAATCACGTCCGAAATGATGTCGATGCGATTGAGCTTGCTATCCATGATCTGCTCCTTGTCGGGTGCGGCGTTGGATGCAAGCTTACACTTTTTTGATACTTTGAGGAGGCCTGGAATGGACCGCACGCCGTATCGCTCGGCCTTGATCATCGGCACCGGGCCGGGGTTAAGCGCCTCGCTCGCCCGCCGCTTTGCCGCCAACGGCATCGCGGTCGCCGTCGCTGCCCGCAATATCGACAAATTAGGCCCGCTTTGCGCCGAAACCGGGGCCACCGCTTATGCCTGCGACGCGTCCGATCCGGCTTCGGTTGCTGCGATGTTCGCAGCCGTTGATGCCGCCCACGGTGCGCCCGATGTCGTGGTCTATAATCCATCCGCCCGTGTGCGCGGACCAATCACGGACCTCGATCCCGAAGCGGTGCGCCGCGCGGTGGAGATCAGTGCTTTCGGGGCGTTCCTGGCCGCCCAGCAGGCGGCGCGGCGGATGCTGCCGGCCGGGCGTGGTGCGATCCTGTTCACCGGGGCAACCGCCGGGGTGAAGGGCTTTGCGCTCTCGTCGGTGTTCGCGATGGGTAAATTCGCCATGCGTGGTCTGGCGCAATCGCTCGCCCGCGAATTGTCGCCCCAAGGCATCCATGTCGCCCATTTCGTCATCGATGGCGGCATCAGGAGTGCGGCGCGGCCCATCCCCAACGACAACCCGGATAGTTTGCTCGACCCCGATGCCATCGCCGAGAGCTATTGGCACATCATGCACCAGCACCGCAGCGCGTGGAGCTGGGAAGTTGAAATACGTCCCTGGGTGGAACGATTCTAATGGCGGAAATTTTCCTGCGGGCGGCGCGTCCGTCTGATGCCGAGGCGGTCGCCGCCTTGCAAAGCCTGCCCGGCGTGCGTTTTGGCACCTTGCGGCTACCCTACCCAGCGCGGAGGACATCGCCAAAGGGCTCGCCGGGCAGACCGATCATGATCGCGATCTGGTGGTTTGCGCAGACGTCGAAATCGTCGCGATTGGCGGCCTGCAGCGCAGCTTTGGCCGGCGTGGCCATGTTGGATCGCTGGGGCTGACGCGGATCGAGCTCACCGTGTTTGCCGATAACGCGTCGGCGATTGCGCTCTATCGGAAGTTTCGCTTTGAGGTTGACGGAACCCACAGGCGTTATGCGTTGCGCGATGGGGTGTGGGTTGACGCTTTTTTCATGGCGAGGCTGAAGCTGTAGGGCGGATGAAATTCGCTGTCTTTCTCGCCCATAATGAGGGCGGCGGACTTCATCCGCCCTACGATAAGGCGTTGAACTCTCTTGGTCTTATGCCCGCATGGAACCAGGTGATCATCGAATAGATGTCGTAGATCGGAACCCCCAACGCGTCGCGCAACAGCTTGGCATAGGGCGGCATATTGGTGCATTCCAGCACGATCGCGGCGATATCGGGATGGGCGGCAAGCAGCGCGCGGCCGGCATCGAGAATATCCTGCGCGGCCAGCCCAACATCCAAATCCTCGCTTTCCGCCTTGATCAACACCCGGAAGAACTCACGCCCGCCCTCAGTGCCAACGCAGGGGATATCGAGCGGCACGCCGGCAGCGATCAGATGCGCCGGCGTCAGCGACTGGCGGGACACGGTAATCACGCCCACACGCTTGCCCGGCGGAAGCGTCGCCTGCACCCAGGGCACCTGCATCAACGCACTGGTGGCAACCGGAACCTTCACATGGGCGGCGAGTTCGGCCTGAAACAACGCGAGGAAGCCGCAATTGGTGGTAATCGCCTCGGCCCCGAGCGCCACCAGATCGGCCGCGGCGGCAAGGAAGTCCGGCAACAACCCAGCAGCCCCTTTCAGCACGACTTTTTCCGGGCTCGCCCCGCTCACCACCCGGTAGAGCACCGGGAATGGCCAGGTCATCGCATTGCCCATGTCGCCTGGAATCCGCGGGAAACGAGCGTCGAGCATCAATATTCCCAACGGCGCGCCGTAGACCGCCTTGCCGCCGCGTGCGATGTAGCCGGCCAAATTTGCGTGCTCCCGTCGGATCAAGACGAGAATTTGGCACGTTAACCTTGCTTGGGGAATTGCTATGTCATCGCCTGACGGGTCGTTGCGGCCTAACAATGGGTCACTTTGGCCCGATCTGGGCGCGACTTTGCGTTTGGCGCTGCCACTGATTGCCAGCCAGATTGCAGGGTTCAGCACCAATATTGTCGAAGTCGTGCTCGCCGGCCATCTCGGGCCAGACGTGCTTGGCGCGGTTGCGGTCGGCAATAATGTCTGGATGATCCCGCTGATGGGGGTGGTCGGCACGATGATGGCGGTGCCGCCGTCGATTGCACAGTTGGATGGCGCGGGGCGGCGCGGCGAGGTCGCGGCGATGTTCCGTCAGGGCCTGTTTCTGGCGATAACCTTGGGATTGCTGGCCGGTGTGCTGGTGTTTGCGGTCAGCGCCTGGGTTGGGCCGGTGTTCGGTATTGATCCGGCATTACATGCTGATATTACGGCATTCTTGCGTGCGGTTGCGGTCGGTGGACCGGCCTTGGGGATATCGGTCGCCTGCAATGGTTTGGCCAATGGCGCATCGCGGCCACGTGTCACCATGATCGCCAGTCTCGCCGCGGTGCTGTTGCTGATCCCGGTCGCCTGGGCGTTGATGTATGGCCGGCTCGGCCTGCCGGCGCTGGGCGCGTTCGGGGCAGGCATGTCCAATACGATTGTTCTTTGGGTTCAGGCGGTTGCGATGCTTACTTATGTCCGTTTCGCGCCTGGTTTCGCCGATCTGGGCTGGGATCGCGGACGGATTGCCCCGGATTTCAAGGTCATCGCCAGCCTGCTGCGGGTTGGCGTGCCGATGTCGGTGTCGGTGCTGCTCGAGGTTGGCATGTTCAGCACCGTTGGCGTGATGATCGGCGGCCTGGGCGCGATCGCGGTTGCCAGCCATCAGATCGTGCTTAATGTCGCCGCCGTCAGCTTCATGGTGCCGCTTGGCCTGTCGGTGGCGATTACCGTCAGGGTCGGCAACGCGGTCGGCCGCAAGGACAAAGCCGGGGTGCGGCGGGCCGGATTGGTGGGACTGGGTTTGGCGCTGGTCACGCAATTCTTTTCCTCGGGCCTGATGCTGCTGTTTCCGACCACCATCCTCGGGTTTTATTCGGATGATGCGGCGGTGATCCAGGGCGGGCTGGCGCTGCTGGTGATTGCGGCGATCTTCCAGATATCGGACGGCATTCAAGTCGCGGCATCGGGGGCGTTGCGCGGGCTGAAGGACACCATGGTGCCGATGCTGGTGACAGCGATTGCTTATTGGGGGGCGGGGATGCCGCTGGGATGGTATCTCGCGTTCAAACTGGGCTTGGGCGCGGCGGGCATGTGGATGGGCATGGTGGCGGGCCTGTCAGTGGCGGCCGTGCTGCTGGCGGGGCGCTTCCTGCATAAGTCGCGCCCGGCGTGATACATGGGTCGCGGCGGCGGGCTTTTTGTCGGGCATGGCAGACCCAACCGAAACCCCTTGCGCGACATCGGTGCGGCTTGTAGGAGGAGCGCCGTTGCTGCTGTAGCTCAGTGGTAGAGCACTCCCTTGGTAAGGGAGAGGTCGACAGTTCAATCCCGTCCAGCAGCACCATTACCATCCGCACGGCAAGTCGGTCCGTTCAGTCCACCGGTTCGGGCCGCAATGCGGCCAGCGACGCCGCAAATTCCGCCTCAAGCAAATCGAGTGTGGCTTGCGTCGGGCCACGGGCTTGGCGCGACTCGCGTTCAATGCCGCGTGCGACGTCGGCCAGCCGCACTAGACCAAGGGTTGCTGCATTGCCGCAGAGTGCATGGGCACCCCGCGCCACCCCCGCGAGATTGACCGCCTCGGCATCGCGCCGCAGCTGGATGAGTGTGGCTGGGGTATCGCTGGCAAACGCTGTGATCACTGCCCCAACAATGTCATCACCGAGGGCTGACCGCAATTCATCAAGTGCTGCGGGAGAGCACATCGTGGTGGCGGCGGCGCCAAGCCCCATGGCGGCGGTTATTTCGGCCGCCAGCCGGTCGCTGTTGATCGGCTTGGTGGCAAACCCGTTCATGCCCGCCGCGCGACCTGCGTCGTCATCACTGCGAAACGCATTGGCCGACAATCCGACGATCGGGATTGCGCCAAGCGGCCCAGCTAGCGCGCGGATTGCCCGTGTTGCGGCAAGTCCGTCCATCTCGGGCATCATGATATCCATCAGCACCAGGTCGATGCCGCCGGCGCACACAGCCTCCACCGCCTCGCGGCCATTGACCACCGCTTGCACCCGGCATCCGAGTCGTTCGAGCATGTGGGTCGCGACCAGCCGGTTGACCTTGGTATCCTCGGCAACCAGCACCATCGGCGCCCGCGCAGCGATCACGCCAACGCCGTTGCCGTGCCCCAGTGCGGGCATCTGGTCCGGCGATTGGGTGGATGCACCAACCCGGATTGAAAACGTAAAGCAGCTTCCCAGGCCGGGCGCACTATCGACGGTGATCGTGCCGTCCATCGCCTCGACCAAACGACGGCAAATTGCCAGCCCAAGGCCGGTACCGCCGAAGCGGCGGGTGATCGAGCCATCAGATTGGGTGAATTCGGCGAATAACGTTGTTTGAGCGGCGGCGGCGATCCCGATCCCGCTATCGCGCACCGACCCGTCGAGCCACCAGCCCCCGTCATCGCGCGGGCGTGCCGCCAATCCGACTGCAATCGTTCCGAATTCAGGGGTGAATTTGATCGCATTGCCGATCAGGTTAAAAAGGATCTGGCGCAGCCGATGCGGGTCACCCTCCACAAAATCAGGCAGGTCGGACGACGGCCACGTGCTAAGCGTCAGTCCCTGGGCGGTGGCGCGGGACGCCAACACTTCGACCACCTCCCGCACCACGATGGCAGGGCAGTAGGTAACCGCTTCGAGTTCCACGCCGCGTTCGTCGATTTTGGAGTAGTCGAGAATCTCGGTCAGCATTTCCAGCAAATGGGTGCCGGCCTGATAAATGATGTCAGCGTATTCACGCTGGCTGTCGGGCATCGGCAATGTCCGCATCAGATCGGCGGCGCCGAGGATCCCATTGAGCGGGGTTCGGATTTCATGGCTCATTGCGGCCAGGAATTGCGCCCTTGCACGCACGGCGGCTTCGGCCGCGTCACGCGCTTCGGTCAGGATGTGCTGTTGCTGGGCAGCATCTGTCATGTCGGTGAAGCTTTGCACCCTGGTGCCGTCTTCGAGCGCCTCGGTGCGGGTTTCGATAATCTTTCCATCTGCCATTTTCTGATGAAACAGCCGTACTGTCTCGCCGTCGCGGCCGGAATAGGTGCCCCGCCCGGTCGCCTCGCCACGCTGTTGCAGCAAGTCCCGCAAATCCCGTTCGGTGCGGCCTGGTTGAAAATCGGCTGGCAGATTGAGCAAAGCTGCGGAGCGCGCGTTGAACATCGCGATCCGCCCGTTCGGGTTGATCACCATCACCCCCACCCCGACATGTTCGACGGCGATTTGCATGATCCGGTGCGCGCGCGCGGCGCGCGCGCGTTGCCCGGCGGCGCGCAATGTCAGGCCCACCACGACGCCGCTCATCGTCAGGGCGGCCAGGATGATGCTGGATGCTTCGGCGTCGCGTGCGGCAAGCATGTCGGTTGCCGACATCGCAACCATCCTGGCCTGCCACGCCAAGTCTCCCTGTCCGGTGCCATGCAACAGCACGCCAGCCCAGATCAGCGCGATTGCTGCGACCGGCACTGCCCAGGCCGCGCGCGCAAGGCGCAGAAATTGCGTCACCTCAGGCCGAGGCTTTGTGGGACAGCATCGCGGTTGCGGCGTCTGCGCCCAGCGGCTGGGCAAACAGATAGCCCTGGCCGATTGTCACCCCAAGTGCATGCAGACGCTCCGCGATTGGCTCGCTCTCGATGCCTTCAGCCACAAGCTTCAACTCCATTGAATTGGCAAGCGAGATTACGGCTCCAACGATCTTGGGCAGTTCGGGATCGCGCAGCAATCCCATCACGAAGCGCTGGTCGATCTTCAGCTCGCTGAAGGGCAGGCGTAGTAGCGACAGCAAGGATGAATGCCCGGTGCCAAAATCATCAATGGCAATCCCAACGCCGCGGATGCGCAGCCGGGTCAGGATATCGGCGGCGGCAATGTAATCGGCCATCAAGGCGCCCTCGGTCACTTCGAGGATCAGGCGCGCAGGCGCAATGCCATGGCCGGCCAGCACGTCGCTGATCCGTTCAGGCAGCATGAGGTCGCCCAGGCTGGAAGGCGACAGATTGACCGCCATTTCCAGCGCGGGATCGATATCATGCCAGGCGCGCAGCTGGTGCAGCGCGCGGTCAAGCACATTCACCGTGATGCGGTCGATCAGGCCGTATCGTTCGGCAAGCGGGATGAACGCGTCGGGGCCGATGGTGCCGAATGTTGGGCTGTGCCAGCGCGCCAGGGCTTCGAAGCCGACCACGCGACGGTCGGAGAGCCGAATTTTGGGCTGATAGAGGCAGTGAATTTCACCAGCATCCAATGCGGCGTCGAGCATTCCGGGCGTCAATGTGGCCCGGCGCGCCCGGCTGGTGCGCGGCTTTTCGCGCGGGACTTCGGCGATGCATGCCATCAACTGATCGAGTGCCAATGGCTTGCCGAGCGTGCCCGCAACCCGCAAACCCAACGCCACGGCCAGGCGTGCGGCGGCTTCCCGCACCCGTTCGTCGAAGCCGGAAATCAGGATCAACACCGGATCGCGTTCCAGCCGGGCAATTTCGCGCAGCACCTCGATCCCGTCATGTTCGCGCAAGGACAGATCGAGCACGACGACATCCGCACTTTGGCCCTGCAACCAGCGCGCGGCCTCGATCAATGAGCCTGCGCCGGATGCTGCATAGCCAAGCTTTTCGGCCGCACGCGACACGATCAGACGTTGGACGGCTTCGTCTTCGACGACCAGCAGCCGCGGTGGTTCGAACGCTTCGGTGGACAAAATCATTCAATCCTCGCTGAAACTCTGGTCGCCGGTTGGGCGGGCGATCAGAATGCAAGGTCAATTGAAAGATTCTCTTAAAGCCAGCCTCGGCCAGAGACGCAGCTATTTCAGCCGATTTCGAGTTGCACAGCGATGTCTTCGGCTTTGGCCGCGAGCTTGGCGAGGCGCTTGGCGGCGGCGGCATCCGTCTTGGCAGGCTTGCTGGCCTGGGTGCGCAGATTTTCCGCTTCCAGTCGCAAATCGTGCAATTCGTCGGCCATCAGCAGGGCCGCAAGTGCCAGCAGGCGGCCTTCGCCAGAATGTCCCCCCAGCGCTTTGATGCTGTCGACTCGGCTTTGCACATCAGTCGCCATGTTGGTGAGATGGGTTTCCTGGCCATCCTCGCAGCCCAGCGTGTAGCTGTAGCCGTTGATTTTGACGGTCACTTGCGCCACGTGCGGATCCTTAATTCTGTGTGCCGGTGGCGAGTTCGTCGGCCAGCCGGTCAATCATGCGGTCAAGCTGGGCGGCAATCGAAGCGCTGCGCCCGTCCACTGCCGCCGGGCGAGACCCAGCCGCGGCAATCCGATCAAGTGCCGCTTCGAGGCGCTGAGTGGCAGCTTCGGTATCAGCGTCAGTCACATCAGGTGGGACTGCCAAGCGTGCCTCCGGCCAGAATGGGTGCAGAACAGGATGCGGTGCATCTGCCCAAACTTGAGTTACACCGCCCAAGCGCTTAGGCGTCAAGCATGTTTTCGCATCCTGCGGTGATTGTGCACGGAATTGACCACGTCCGTCTCGCTTTGCGTCCCGGCCGCAAGGTGGTTTTGGTGTCCGGCCATGGTGCCGCGCTTTACGCCGGCACTGGCTGGTGGCGCGCGCTGATGGCGATCGGCCGTGCGGAGTTTCCAACAACCCCGATGACCGACCTGCTTGATTGCGCCGCCGCACCCGGCCGGGCGCTGGAAGCGTTGCGGGCCGGGCAGGCCGCGATCCGCCTCGATGCGTCAGTGCCAGCGTGGCCCGCGGTTGCAGCGATCGCCAACAGCCTCGGCGCACAGCTTTTCCCAGACCGACCGCCCGCCATCGATCTT
This sequence comes from Acetobacteraceae bacterium, assembly GCA_025360065.1. Classification (GTDB taxonomy): domain Bacteria; phylum Pseudomonadota; class Alphaproteobacteria; order Acetobacterales; family Acetobacteraceae; genus CAITOL01. Next base: position 13,384 of record JANYCX010000005.1, read on the forward strand.
GGCCAAGGCGATGCCTGGCGGCTCGATGCCTGGCTCGCAGGTGACACAGATGCCAAGCTACGCTAGATCGGAAGGATCATTACAGCCCCAAGCGGAGGTAGCCCCCATGCGTATCACTCAGCGCGTTAAAAAAATTCTCGATTGGTATGAAAGCGACAACCCCGGCAGCAAAGCGAGCCTCGCCCGCATCCTCATGGAGGGCAAGCTCGGCGGCACTGGCAAGCTGGTGATCCTGCCGGTCGATCAGGGCTTCGAGCACGGCCCGGCACGCAGCTTCGCGCCGAACCCGGCGGCCTATGACCCGCATTATCATTTCCAGCTGGCGATTGACGCCGGGTTGTCGGCCTATGCCGCGCCGTTGGGAATGCTCGAAGCCGGTGCCGATACGTTTGCCGGCTCCATTCCGCTGATTCTGAAGATGAATTCATCCAACTCGTTGGCGACTTCGAAGGATCAGGCCGTGACGGCGTCCGTCAGCGATGCACTGCGTCTCGGCTGTTCGGCGATCGGCTTCACGATTTATCCGGGCAGTGAATACGCGTTCGACCAGATGGAAGAACTGCGCGACCTCGCCGATGAAGCCAAGGCGTCCGGCCTCGCGGTCGTCACCTGGTCCTATCCGCGCGGACCGAACCTCGACAAGAAGGCCGAAACTGCGGTCGATATCTGCGCCTACGCCGCGCATATGGCAGCCCTGATGGGGGCGCATATCATCAAAGTGAAGCCGCCAACCGCCGAAATCGGCCTCGAAGCAGCGCGCAAATCCTATGATGGTGTCGATATCTCAACGATGGCCAAGCGGGTCGAACACGTCATGCAGGCGAGCTTCGCCGGCAAACGCATCGTGGTGTTCTCGGGCGGTGAGGCGAAAGACCTTGAAGGCCTGTTCGCCGAAGTACGCGGTCTGCGTGACGGCGGCGCCAACGGCTCGATCATCGGCCGCAACACCTTCCAGCGCCCGAAAGCCGATGCGCTGGCGATGTTGGCCAAGATCATCGAGATCTACCAGGGCAAGGCGTAGCACCATGGCGGGGGACGGTTGCCGGCTCTATTTGATCACCCCGCCCTATATCGACTTTGCAGCGTTTCCCGCCGCGATGGCGCAGGCATTGGATGCCGGCGATGTCGCGGCGGTGCAACTGCGGTTGAAAGATGTCGATGATGAAACCGTGCGGCGGGCAATCGACGTGCTGCGGCCAATCGTGCAGTCGCGCGATGTCGCATTCCTGATCAATGACCGTCCCGATCTGGCGGTCGAACATGGCTGCGACGGCGCCCATATTGGCCAAAGCGACTTGCCGGCCGCTGAGGCCCGCAAGCTGCTCGGCAAGCTCACCATGGGCGTCACCTGTCACGCCAGCCGCGACCTGGCAATGCAGGCGGGGGAGGATGGTGCCGATTATGTCGCGTTCGGGGCGTTCTTCCCGACCGACACCAAGGACGGCACCGCCGAGGCCGAGCCCGAGATTTTGCAGTGGTGGTCGGAGTTAATGGAACTGCCGGTTGTGGCGATCGGCGGCATCAATGCTGCCAATTGCGCGCCATTGGTGAAGGCTGGCGCGAATTTCCTCGCGGTGATTGGGGCGGTCTGGAACCATCCCGATGGCCCGGCAGCGGGGGTCAAGGCAATGAATGCGGCAATAGCAGTGGCTTAGGGCTTGTTTGGCATGAGTGAAGTGATTTGCCCGGCCAGCCACGGGGCGAGCGCCATTGCTCCGGCATGGTTCAGGTGATTGATATCTGTCCATAGTTTCGCCTCGACGATGGCTGGTCCCGGTGACCAGATCGGACCGTATTGCTGGTAAAATGCGGAAAACGCTGGCGCTGCCGCAACGTGCTGCGGCATCATGAGAAACCGAATTTCGACGCCCTGCTTGCGGGCCAGTTCAGCGATTGCCTGAAAATAGGATAGGTTGGCACGCCGTTCCAGTTGATGGAACGCTGGCGGCAGGGACAGCTTGCGGGCAATCGCGCGGGCGGATTGCAGGCGCTGTTGTTCGAGCTCGGCTTCGCTATGGCTTTGCAATCGCGGCAGCTCAGGCCTTATCGGATGGTCATACGATCCGATTGCGGCATAGGTATCGTCCCATTGTGCGCCGCGATATTTCGTGGCGGTGAACTCCAGCGTCGTGCCGTAGGCGCCAGGCAGGAGAGTCCGCAGAAAAAGCTGCGCCTGACGCAGTGGTAGACGCCCGAGGTTGGCGAAATAAGACACATTGATGAACAGCGGTGCGAACAGAATATCGGATGCCTCGGCGAGCGGTCCGAAGGCCGGATGCAGGTCACGCGGCTCGTCTTCGTTGACCTCGAGGACCAGCAGCCTGACGGTCCGGTTCAGGAGCGCCTCGCGGACCAGCAAATAATGCAGATCGCGGCCGAGATGCTGCATGGCAAAATTGGTGACGTGCAGCGTTTGCCCGGTGGTCTGGCGATAGGCACTTTCGACCGCGCCGCTATTGACGCCGAACACGCTGCGCGAGGTGCCGATGAACATGACATCGATCGGGGTTTGATCGTGGTGGATGCGCTCATAAATCCAGCCCGCCTTGACGACGGCGGGCTCGGTCATGTTGTTGAAACGCACCAGACGGCTATGCGGCAGCAGGCAGATGGCGGTTATCATCACCAAGGCCGCCGCGGCCATAAGTCCAAGATAAGCAAGGGGTGACAGGGGCGCGCGCCGGTCGTCCATCGGGACCTCAGAAATTGAAATAGAGGAAGCTGGTCGGCTGCGGCAAATTGACCAAACCAACCGCAAGCAATGCGGCCGCTGCGAGTGCCCAGACGATCGAGCGACGAAAATTGAGCGAAATGATGGCCGGGCCGACGCTTGTCGGACGGGTAATACCCGACAGGGAGTGGCGCATGATTTCCTGGGTGTTGGGGAGCCCGACGGCGATGCCGCCCAGGACCGCGCACCAGAGCCAAACCGAGATTGATGCGGGGAATAATAACGTGTCCGCAGCGCCGCCTGGATCGAAGGTCGCGCAGCCCAACCAGCCACCAGGTAGCGCGCATCCATGCGCGCCCGCCATCCCGACCAGAATATGGCCAGCGCCGGCGAGTGTGTTGGAGCGGAAGAATACCAGGCCAACCACGACCGCAACGAAGGTCAACAGCCACCCGGTGATGGCGCCAAGTGGATGCGGCAGACTTAGCCCGAGGCGCCTTTTCAATCCATGCCAGACATGGTTGATCACCAGATAGACGCCATGCAGCGCGCCCCATACGACGAAGGTCCATCCCGCGCCATGCCACAACCCACCGATCACCATGGTGGCAAACAGGTTTGCATAGCGCCGCGCCGGGCCGCGGCGATTGCCGCCCAGGGCAACATAGAGGTATTCGCGCAGAAACCGTGACAATGTCATATGCCAGAGGCGCCAGAATTCGATGATGCTGGTGGCCTTATGAGGCGAATTGAAGTTCAGTGGAAGCGCGATACCGATCATCCACGACAACCCGATCGCCATGTCACAATAGCCTGAAAAATCGAAGTAGAGTTGCAACGTATATGCCAGTGCGCCGCCCCAGGCTTCGAACAGCAATGGGGCGCCACCGTGTTCGGCGCTGTCAAACAATGGTCCGACGAAAGGTGCCACGCCATCGGCCAGAATGGCTTTCTTGAACAAGCCGATGGCGAAGATCACTACACCGCTGCTGAAATGATCGGCATTGAACCGATAGACTTGCGCATTCCGGAATTGCGGCATCATTTCGGCATGATGCAGGATCGGGCCGGCAATCAAATGCGGAAAATAGGTTACAAACAGCAAATAATGGATGAAGTTGCGCTCCTTGACCTCATCGCGGAACGTATCGACCAGATAGGCGATCTGGGTGAAGGTAAAGAACGAAATGCCGAGCGGCAGCACAACGGCCAGAACCGGCAGCGGGGCGTCGAGGGCGCGGTTGATGTTGTCGATGAAAAAATTGGCGTATTTGAAATATCCCAGCAACCCGAGATTGGCGGTGATTGCCGCCGTCAGCAGACTGCGTCGCCAGACCCGCTGCAACGAGGACGATAAATACGCCAGTCCGCGACTGGCGGCAAAGTTAAAAACAATCGAGCCGAGCAACAGCGGCAAATAGCGCGGGTCCCAAGCCATGTAGAAAACGAGAGAGGCCAGGCCGAGCCACAAGGCGCCATAAATATTGCCGAGGCGAGAGACGAGGAAAAAGCCGAACAGGGTAATCGGCGCAAAAACGAGGATAAACTGAAATGTATTAAACAGCATCAGAATCGACCTTCGATCTCTACCCGGCCGTCAAACGGTGGCCACACTGGTTGATTGCTGGCAAAACGCCGGGGTAGAAAAACAGTCGCTGTGCCCGCAGGGGAGGCGATCCGGGTGCCAATCAAACAAGGGCCGGGTGACGCAAATACCAGAGCCGTTCATAGGCAGCGACCAGGCTATCCAGGCTGCGGCGTCGATTGGCATCGGCAGCCATCGGGCGCTGGCGCAGCATGTTCTCCAAAACGTTCAACAATTGTTCGGCGACATCAAAATCGCCCTGATCGCAGGCGTGGTGGAACGCAATCAGGATCTTATCCGACAACCGTCGGCTATGCCGTGGCGGCATAGCAACCGATGGTTCACGGCTCATGTCGTCCATTACGCTCACTCAGACCCCGTCCCAATTAATTCTTCGTCACGCGTCTTCATACCGAGATATTCAACTTCCTGCTAGTCTTGTTCGCAAGGCCGCCGTCAAATCTTGCGCCGTGCTCCCTGGGCGATACAATCCTCGTAATTTGCCGTCAGGCCCCATGAGATAAATGAACGAGGAGTGGTCCATCAAATATTGGGTGGTATCCTTGCGTTCGGCCTTGGCATAGTAAACCCGATAGGCGCGGGCGACGGCGGCGATCTCGGCCACACTGCCGGTCAGGCCAATCAAACGGTCATCGAAAAGTTTGACATAGCTGCCGATCAGCTCCTTGCTATCGCGTTCCGGGTCGATGGTGATGAAAACCGGCACGATTTTCGCGGCATCCGAGCCAAGCCCGTCAAGTGCCGAGGCAATGACCTGCAATTCTGTTGGGCAAACATCCGGGCAGAACGTGTAGCCGAAATATACCAGCATCCATTTGCCGCGAAAATCAGTGTCGCTGACCGATTTGCCGGCGCTGTCGACCAACTTGAACGGCCCGCCTACCGATACGCCCGCCGTCACCCCAAGCGCGTCACTATCGAGGCCTAAACGCTTGGCACCCGAACTGGCGAACCACCAGCCGCCCCACAGCGCCAATACCACGACAATCAGCCCATAAGCCGCAAGCCTCACCCGACGCATGCCGCAACCCTCGTCAAATTTAAGACGCGGGATGTATCATGCACCGTGCCAGACCGCATCATCGCGGGGCGAACGCGTTGCCGTCCGCGGTAGCCATTGCGGCGGTCACATCGCCAAACGCTTCCTCCCAACTGCCGATTGTCGATGCCTTGCTGTATTCGGTGGATCGATTTTCAAAGAAATTTGCGTGCTCGACCGCATTGAGCATTTCATCGAGCCACGGCAGCGGGTTCTTCTCGACATGGTAAAGCTCGTCGAGGCCAAGCTGGGTCAGCCGGCGATCGGCGATGTAGCGGATATATTGCTTCACCTCGGCACCAGTCAGGCCCTGAATGTCACCCAGCTCAAACGCGAGGTCGATGAACGCGTCTTCGTGATCTACGATGGTCGCGCAGCACAGATAAAGCTCACGGCGCAGCTCCTCGGTCCAGATTTCCGGATTTTCCTGCACGAAGGTGCGAAATAGCTGGATCACCGAAATGCAATGCAGCGACTCGTCGCGCACCGACCAGGAAATGATCTGCCCCATGCCCTTCATTTTGCCGTAGCGCGGGAAGTTCAGCAGGATGGCGAAGCTTGCGAAAAGTTGCAGCCCTTCGGTAAACGCTCCGAACGCCGCCAAAGTTTTGGCGATTTCATGTTTGTTATCAACGGTGAAGCCCTGCATATAGTCGAACTTGTCCTTCATCTCCTTGTATTTGAGGAAGGCGGTATATTCGATCTCCGGCATGCCAACCGTATCGAGCAAATGGCTATAGGCGGCGATGTGGATGGTCTCGGTGTTGGAAAACGCCGACAGCATCATCAGCACTTCGGTGGGCTTAAACACCTGGCTGTAATGCTTCATGTAGCAGTTATTCACCTCGACATCGGCCTGGGTGAAGAAGCGGAAAATCTGGGTGAGCAAATTATGCTCCGACGGCGTCAGATTGCGATGCCAGTCTTTGACGTCATCGGCCAGCGGCACTTCTTCCGGCAACCAGTGGACGCGCTGCTGCATCAGCCAGGCTTCATAGGCCCACGGATAGCGGAACGGCTTGTAAACCGGGTTGGCGGTCAACAGGTCGAACTTGACCGGGGTTTCGTCTTGGCTGGGGGGAGTGGCGCTGGCGTTCATTCGGGGGCCTGGGGTAAGATGTAAGCTGAAGTTAAAGGCAAGCGTGTTCTTTTTGTGAACAAAGAAGACCTTACGTGCCTACTGGCAAGCCAAACACTCCTCATAATCCGTGCTCACCGCCCGCGCTACCAGCGGCAATTGCCCCTGATCATTGGCGACCGGAATCCCGGTAAACTCATCCGGCCGCACCACCTTTTCAGAAACCGAATCGGCCCGCGCAATCGACAGGCTGCGGCAATAATACAGCGACTTCACCCCACGCTTCCACGCCATCATGTGGATCTGGTGCAAATCGCGCTTATGCACATTGGCGGGCAGGAACAAATTGACCGACTGGCCCTGGCAGATGAACGGCGTGCGGTCGGCGGCGTGTTCGATCACCCAGCGCTGATCCAGTTCAAACGCGGTGCGATAGACCGCCTTGTCCTGGTCATCGAGGAAATCGAGATGCTGGACGCTGCCCTTGTTGAGGGTGATCGACGACCACACCTCGTCATTATCCTGGCCCTTGAGTGCGAGTAATTTCTGCAAATGCCGGTTGCGCACCGAAAAACTGCCAGACAGGGTCTTTTGCAAAAATACGTTGGCCGCGATCGGTTCAATACCGGGCGAGGCATTGCCCGCGATGATCGAAATCGAGGCGGTCGGCGCGATTGCCATCTTATGGCTGAACCGTTCATGGACGCCGTATTCAGCAGCGTCCGGGCAGGCGCCGCGTTCATCGGCCAGCAGGCGGCTGGCATGATCGGCGCCGGCGCGGATATGGGCGAACATTCGCTTGTTCCAGACTTTCGCGATCACCGATTCCCACGGCACGTTCTGCGATTGCAGGAAGGAATGGAACCCCATCACCCCCAAGCCCACCGAGCGTTCACGCGCGGCGGAATACTGCGCCTTTTCCATCCCAGGCGGCGAGCGGTCGATGAAATCCTGCAAGACATTGTCGAGGAAGCGCATCACGTCTTCGATGAACAGCGGATGATCCTTCCACTCGAACCACTGCTCAAGGTTGAGCGACGACAGGCAGCACACCGCAGTGCGTTGCTGGCCGTGCTGATCAATCCCAGTCGGCAGCATGATTTCGCTGCAAAGATTGGACGTTTTAACTTCCAATCCGGCCAGCTTGTGGTGCTCGGGTCGTGCGTTGTTCACATGGTCGGAGAAGATCAGATACGGCTCGCCGGTTTCAATCCGCGCCATCAGAATGCGGATCCACATCGCGCGGGCATTGATCTTGCGCACCACCGCGCCGTCCTTGGGCGAGGTCAGCGCCCATTCCTCATCGGCTTCGACCGCGCGCATGAACGCGTCCGGCACCAGAATGCCGTGATGCAAATTGAGCGCCTTGCGGTTGGGATCGCCACCGGTCGGGCGACGGATTTCAACGAATTCCTCGATTTCCGGATGCGACAGCGGCAGATAAACCGCCGCCGAGCCGCGTCGCAAACTGCCCTGGCTGATGGCGAGCGTCAGGCTGTCCATCACCCGGATGAACGGGATGACGCCGGATGTCTTGCCATTCAGCCCGACTTTTTCGCCGATTGACCGCAGATTGCCCCAATAGCTGCCAATCCCACCGCCCTTGGACGCAAGCCAAACATTCTCGTTCCACAGCCCGACAATGCCGTCGAGGCTGTCGCTGGCTTCGTTCAAGAAACAGGAAATTGGCAGACCGCGCGTGGTGCCGCCATTGGACAGCACCGGGGTCGCAGGCATGAACCACATCTTGGACATGTAGTCGTAGATGCGCTGGGCGTGGGCGGCGTCCTCGCCATAAAAACTCGACACCCGGGCGAACAGATCCTGGTAGCTTTCGCCGGGCAGCAGATAGCGGTCGTCCAAGGTGGCGCGGCCAAAATCGGTGATCAACGCATCCCGGCTCCGGTCGACCCGAACCTCGTAGTGTCCCTGCATCTGCACAACATCAAGCACCGCCAAATCCTCCTGCGCGCAGTCACGGCACAATCACCCGACCCGCTCGTCTCGTTCCCTATCCTGCCCAACGGGTTGCGCACGTCAATTCAAATTTTACTAGATATGGCGCATCCATGCGTCATTCACACTAGATAGGGTAGTCAAGGTCCATTCCGGACATGGCTGGCGAGAACGAAATGGCAACTTAGCGCAATCGTCGACCGCGACCAATGGGGCAAAGTGAGTTGTCCCCAGGATTCACACTTTCAACAGGGCGAATCATCCGGCGTGACTCGCGCCGGTCCTTCCCGAGCGGCAGGGCCGCAGGCGCTACTTCAAGGGGGAACCCCACGACGCCATGAACCCGAGCAGGGAGTCGCCCTCCAGCTTGGGGCCGCTGGTGTGCAGATGGCAGGCTGCATAGCCGCCGCCTGCAAGCTCTATCCGGGGTGGCGCCGCTTCGGCGCAGACCTCCATCACGAACGGGCAGCGGGTTCTGAAGCGACAGCCGCTCGGCGGGTTCAGCGGGCTGGGCAGATCGCCGCCAAGAATGATCCGCCGCGCCTCGCGGTTGCGTTTCGGATCGGGGAATGGCACCGCCGAGATCAGCGCCGCACTATAGGGATGGCGGGGCGCGTCGTAGACCCTGGCACTGGGGCCGGTTTCCACGATCTCGCCGAGATACATCACCGCGACACGCGGGCTCATGAGCCGAACCACTGACAGATCATGCGCCACCAGCAGGAAGGCGGTCCCCGATCCCTCCTGAATTTTCCGCAGCAAATTCATGATCTGACTTTGCGTCGATACGTCGAGCGCGCTGACCGGCTCATCCAGCACAATCAGCTCCGGATGCAGCATCATCGCCCGGGCGATGGCTATGCGCTGGCGTTGCCCGCCGGAGAATTCATGTGGATAGCGGGCGGCGTAGCCGGCATGTAACCCCACAGACTCGAGCATCCGTGCAACCCGGTCCTGACGTTCCGCCTTGGGCATGTTGGCGTGGATGACCAAGGGTTCGGACAGTAATTGTTCGATTGTCATCGACGGGTTCAACGACGAATACGGGTCCTGAAACACCATCTGCATGCGCTTGCGCATGGCGCGAAGCTCGGAACGACCGGCGGTGCTGACATTGGTGTCCCCCAGCCGAATTTCGCCGGATGCCGGTTCGATCAATCGCAGGATCGCCAGGCCCGCGGTGGACTTGCCACTCCCGGACTCGCCCACCAGCCCGAGCGTTTCCCCAGCCGCGATTTCCAACGAGACATCCCTGGCTGCGTGCAGCTTCTTGCCGCCAACGTCATAGACGACGTTGAGGTTCCTGACCGAAAGACACGGTGTCATCATGCCACCACCATCTCACGCAGCGTCAACCGCAGCGACGCTGCCAGCGCACATCGCACCAGGCCATGATCGTCAGCGGACAGGGGCACGGGGGTCGTTGTGCACGGGCCGTCCTGGCGATAGGTGCAGCGCGGATTAAAGCGACATCCGGCCGGCCAATCATGCGCCTGGGCGACCGTGCCAGGGATGGAAATCGGATCGACGCCCTTGGCCAGCGCCACTTGCGGCATCGCGCCGAGCAGCCCGGCGGTGTACGGGTGCCGGGGCGAGGCGAATAATTCATCGACCGGCGCTGCCTCCACCACCTGGGCCCCGTACATCACCACCACACTGCGCGCGATTTCGGCCACCACGCCCAGATCATGGGTGATGAACAGGACCGACATCCCGGACTCCCGCTGCACTTCTTTCAACAGATCCAGAATGCGCGCCTGGATTGTGACATCGAGTGCCGTGGTCGGCTCGTCGGCGATCAGTAATTTCGGGTCACAGGCAATCGACATCGCGATCATCACCCGTTGGCGCATGCCGCCGGAAAACTGGTGTGGATAGTCATGCGCGCGCGACGCGGCAGACGCGATATGCACCCGATCCAGCATCTGCACCGCACGTTGCCACGCATCCGCGCGCGACGCCCCGCGGTGCCGGCGCACAACCTCGGCGATCTGCTCGCCAACCGTATAGGCCGGATTCAGGCTCGACATCGGTTCCTGAAAGATGAACCCGATATCATTGCCGCGAATCCGATTGAGCTGCCGGTTGCCCATGCCGACCAACTCCTGGCCGTCGAACCTCACGCTGCCGGATGCGATCCGCCCACCCTTGGCCTGCACCAAGCCAACAGCGGCCTGGGTGGTAACGCTTTTGCCAGAGCCGGATTCGCCGACGATGCACACGATGTCGTTGCGTCCGACACTGACCGACACGCGATCGACAACCGTCAGCCAGCCATGCGCTGACGGGTACTGCACAGTTAGATCGCGGATCTCCAACAATTTGTCCTGTTGATCGGCCATGCTCAGTCTCCCGCCCGGCGCATCCGCCCGACGGAATCGCGAATGCCGTCACCGATCAAATTGAAACACAGCACCGTGACGGAAATCACCAAGCCGGCGGCGATGGTGGGCGTCGGCGACTGCGCCATATAGGGGAAAGCGTTGCCGAGCATCGCGCCCCAGCTCGCTTCGGGGGGTTGGACGCCAAGGCCAAGGAAGCTGAGGCCCGCCTCGGCGAGCAAGGCCTGGCCCATCAGCACGGTCGCCTGCACAACCAGCGGTCCGGTGACATTGGGCAATATGTGCAGTCCGATAATGCGGGCATCGCTGCATCCCAATGCGCGGGCCGCCCGCACGTAAACTTCCTCACGCACGCTCAGCGTGCTGCCCCGCACCACCCGCATGATACGCGGCGCATAGACCAACCCGATCGCCGTCATGGCGTTGTTCAGGCTCGGCCCGATCAGCCCGACGATCACCACAGCAAGGATCAGCGCCGGAAAGCTCATCAGCGCGTCATTGACCCGGGAAATCACGGTATCGACCCAGCCGCCAACATAGCCGGCGATCAATCCCAGCGGCAGGCCAATAACCAGCGCGATGGCGACAGCCTGGACGCTGGCAACCAGCGACAGGCGCGAGGCATACATCAGCCGGCTCAGAACATCGCGACCGAGATCATCAGACCCCAGCAGATAGACGGCGTTGGGCGCCTTCATAATATTGCGCAGCGATGACCGCGCTGGATCATGCGGGGCGATATAAGGTGCGAAGATCGCGATCATTACAATCACAAACAGGATGATGGTGGAAACCAGCGCGGTTCGGTTCCGACAATAGCGTTGCAGGAAGCTGCTGGCCGGCGGCAGCGCGACTGCCGCAATTGGATTGGTCGTAGCGCTCATCCTGCGCGCACCTTTGGGTCAAAGTAACCGTACGACAGGTCCACCAGCAGATTGACGATCAGCACAATGACCGCCGTGGTCAGCGCGACGCCCAACAGCACGGGCAGGTCGCGCAGAAAAACTGCGCGCACCGCGAGCGAGCCAACGCCGTTCATCGCGAAGACCTGCTCGACAATCACCGTGCCGCCCAGCAGGCGGCGAATTTGCAAACCCAGAACGGTGACAACCGGGATGGCCGCGTTTTTCAGCCCGTGCTTGATGATGATCGAATAGCCCGACAGGCCCTTGGCACGCGCCGTCTGGATATAGTCGCGCGACAGCACATCGATCATCGCGCCACGCACCTGGCGCGCCAGTTCCGCCGCGACCCCGAGGCCCAATGTAATCGAGGGCAGAATGAGCCGCCTTGCCCATTCCACCGGATCATCCTCGAACGGGATATAGCCGGTTGCCGGCAGCCAGCCGAGTTCCAGCGCGACCAGCAGCACGAGCAGCAGGCCAATGAAGAATTCCGGTGCGGCAATTCCGAGCGATGTGCCGAAGATGGTCATTCTGTCGAGCCAGGACCCGCGCTGGGTCGCGGCGAACACCCCGAGCGGCACGGCGATCAGCAACCCGATCAGCGTGGCGCCGGCGGTCAGCGACAAGGTAATCGGCATCCGATTGAAGATCAGCTCGGTCACCGGCTTACCGCTGGTGAACGAGGTGCCGAGATCGCCCTGCAGCACCGCGACCAGCCAGCGCCAGAACTGCACCAGGAACGGCTGATCCAGGCCAAGCCGGTGGCGTGCGGCTTCGATCGCTTCCTGGGAGGCGTTTTCCCCCGCAACAACTGCTGCCGGGTCACCCGGGGTGATGTGGATCAGCAGGAAGGTGATAAGCCCAACCATCACCAGCATCGGGATGGTCGAAATCAGGCGACGATAGAAATATCGGAATGTGTTCACAAAAATGCCCGCTTGTCAGACGGGATTGTCGCCGCGTTGTTTACTTGCACTTTGCGGCGATTTTCACGTCGTTGAAGCGGTCATCGCCCATCGACAGGAACGGCGTCAAATCCAAAATGCAGCCGGGTTTGTAGGCATAGACGTTCGACCGCGTCATCAACGGCACGTTGGAGGCATATTCCACCGCGACCCGTCCGATCTGGCGCGCGATGCGCAGTCGTTCCGGGTCTTCCGGCAGCAGGCGCTTGGCTTTGTCGATCAACGTATCGATTTCCGGCGTCGCCACGCCTACAGGATTATAAGTGCCGCCGCTGGAAATCAGCTCCTGGAAGGTCTGTATTGGGTCCGCCCGGCCGCCCCAGCGCGCCATCAGATAATCGCCGCGATACGGCGCCCGGCGAAACAGGTTGAACTGCGAGGCATCTACCACGTCAAATTTCACCCGAATGCCGGATTCCGCCAACATGGCCTGCAATGCCTCGCCCAATTGTTTGTATTCAGTGGTGTTCAGCAGCAACTGGGTAACATCGATGCCGTTCTTGTGTCCGGCCTCGGCCAGCAAAGCTTTGGCTTTCTTGGGGTCGAACGGATAGCGCTTTTCCAAAGCCGGATCAAACACCGGAGAGCTTTGCGCGAATAATTGCACCGTCGCCTTGCCGCTACCGAAGCTGAGCGCCTCGGCCAGGGTCTCCCGGTCAATCGCGTGCATGAAGGCCTGCCGGACTTTCAAATCATTGAGCGGCGCGCGACCAAGGTTGATGTAGATGTCCCATACGCCGTTCTTCTCGTTGATCTGCACCTGCATCCCGGCACTTTTGGCCTCCGGGATTTGTCGCGGATCAATCAGCACAACATTGGCTTGGCCCGACCGCAGCGCATTCAGACGTGCGCGCCCATCCGGCACATAGTGATGCTCGAACCCAGCTGGCCGGCCAGCGGTCCCGCCCCAGTATTGCTCGTTCCGGGTCATCACGGTTTTAACGTTGGATTCAAAGGATTTGAGCCGATACGGGCCGGAGCCAACTGCCTTGAAATTGACCCCGAACGCATCCGCCCCGATCGAGCCGGAAACGGCGATCATGCCGCCAATCCCACCGAGAAAATAGGGGATTTGCCCGTTGGCGGATTTCAGCAAAAGCTTGAACTCCAGTTCACCCAACACCTCAATGCTGGAAATCGGCCGGATCGATTCGGCCATCGTGCCACTGACCTTGCTGCCGAGCGCAATGTTGCGCTCGATATTCTGTTTGACCAGTTCAGCGGTCAGCTTCGAGCCATCATGCATGATCACGTTGGGCCGCAACATGAAGGTGAACGACATCAAATCCGGGCTGGCTTTCCATGACAGCGCCAATCCGGGCGTCGTATTACCCGCATCATCCAATCGCACCAGCGTGTCGAAGATCGCCAGCAGCACTTCCTGGGAGAAACTGCTGCCGCTCTGCGGTTCCGCCGGGTCGAGGGTTTCGTTGCCGACGGCATCATAATAAATCAGTGTCGCCGTCGTATTGACATCGGCGGCCGCAGCCGGGCTGGCGAGGGCACAGGCCAGCAAAGCTGCCTTAAGCGATCTTGCGAGGGTCATTATTTGCATCCTGCGGCAATTTTAACGTCATTGAACCGGTCATCACCGGACGGGAGATAGGCTTCCAGATTAACGATGCAGCCCGCCTTCGCCGCATACACATTGGCGCGACTGATGACCGGCATGGTCCCGACCATGTCGGACACTTCGCGTGCCAGATCGTGCATCACCGCCAGGCGCCGGGGATCGGTCGCCGCCATGCCACGGGCCTGGTTCAGCAAATCATCGGTCCTCGGGCTTGCCGATCCCCCAGGGGTGTAGCTGCCGCCAGTGCCGACGAGCTCGTACACCGATTGCACCGGATCGCTGCGCCCGCCATAGCGCGCCAGCAATATGTCGCCGCGCGGTGGTTGTTTGAAAAACAGCGGGAACTGGGACACATCGACCACGTCAAATTTAAGCCGGATCCCAACCTCGCCGAGATTGGCCTGCAAGGCCTCGGCCAACAGGCGATATTCAGACGTGTTCAACAACAACAACGATAATTCAAACCCATCCTTGAAGCCGGCCTCGGCCATCAGCGCGCGGGCCTTCTTCTGATCGAACGGATAGCGGTTTTCGATATCCTTGACGTAAAATGGCGATTTCGAAGACCAGACCTGCTGGGTTGCCTTCCCGCTGCCATTGGTCAGCGCATCGCCCAGCGCTTCGCGGTCGATCGCGTGCATGATCGCGCGGCGGATGCGAACATCGCCGAGCGGGCCTTTCTTCAGATTGGGGTAAATGTCCCAAAACGCATTCTTATCGATGACATGAACCGCAAGCCCGGCGCCCTTCGCTTCGGGGATCGCGCGGGGATCGAGGGTTATGATATTGGCCTGCCCCGAGCGCAGCGCATTCAGGCGCGCGCGTCCATCTGGCACATAATGATGATCGAAACCGGCAGGACGGCCGGCAGTGCCACCCCAGTAATCATCGACGCGGACCATGGAAGTGATGACATTGGCCTCGAATTTCTTGACCTTGTAGGGCCCGGTTCCGATCGCGGTGATCGTCCCACCAAAAGCCTCGCCCTTGGTTCCCGCCGGGCCGAGCATCATGCCGGAGTTGCCGCCGAGCCAGTATTCGATTTGCCCGTTGGCAGATTTGAGCTTCAGTTTCACCGTATCGTCGCCGATATACTCGACCGACTGGATCAGGTTGAAGGTTTCCACCACCGACCCGGACGCACGCCGGCCAAGGGCTGCCATGCGGTCGAAATTATGCTTCACCGCCTGGGCGTCGAACGGGGTGCCATCATGGAATTTCACCCCCTTGCGCAACGTCAGCGTCAACTCCGTAAGGTCGGCGTTCCGCGTCCAGGACTCCGCCAGCCCCGGACCTGGCACGCCGGCCTGGTCCATGCGGATCAGCGTATCGTAGAGCGCCAGCAGCGTTTCATGCGAAAAGCTGCTGTTATTCTGCGGTTCGGCAGGGTCGAGCGTCTCATTTCCCGCGCTATCGAAATAAACCAGCGTTGCCGCAATGTTGTAATCGACGGCAAACGCGGGTGTCGCGCCTGCCAGACACACCGAGAGTAGCCAGGACCTGATCGAAGTTTTCACGTGCACCCCGGTTTAACTCCCCAAGCAAATTACGGTAGCAGACCGCGCGGTTCCCCGGAAGCTTGATCCCTCACTGATCTGTCACACCGCCGCGCCGCGCTGGCGCTTGGCCGCCTCGAACAGGGCCAGCCGCTCGGGGAACTTGCCGCCACCATCGCCGGGTCCGCCGGCCAGGTTTTCGGGCACCGGCAGGGTTTCAAAGAAATGGCAGGCCACCTGATGCTTGGGTCCGACCGGGCGCAACACGGGCACGTCCTGGCTGCAGCGCGCCTGGGCGAAGCTGCACCGGGTGTGGAACCGGCAACCGGTGGGCGGCGATAACGGACTAGGCACATCGCCGGGCAGCAAAATGCGGTGGCGGGCGATGGTCGGGTCGGGCTTGGGGATCGCCGAGAGCAGCGCCTGGGTATAGGGATGCCGGGGCGTGGCGAACAAGGTGCGCTTATCAGCGATTTCGACCAGCTTGCCGAGATACATCACCGCCACCCGGTCACTAATATGTTTCACCACTGCCAGATCATGGGCGATGAACAAATAGGACAGGCCAAAGCGCTGTTGCAAGTTTTGCAGCAGGTTCACCACCTGCGCCTGGATCGACACATCCAACGCCGACACCGGCTCGTCACACACAATCAGCTCGGGGTTGACCGCCAATGCGCGCGCCACCACCAGGCGCTGGCGCTGCCCGCCGGAAAACTGATGCGGATAGCGGCTGGCATGTTCAGGCAGCAGCCCCACCACGTCGAGCAATTCGCGGACCCTTGCATTGCGCGACTGTTCGTTGTCGACGATGCCGTGCAAATCGAGCGGCTCGGCCAGCATTTCCCCCACCGTCATGCGTGGGTTGAGGGACGCATAGGGGTCTTGGAAAATGATCTGCAAATGCTTGCGCATCGCCCGCATCGCGGTCTTGTCGAGGTCAGCGATTTCCTTGCCCTGAAACCGCACAGATCCGGAGGTCGGTTCAAGCAGTTTCAGGATCAGCCGCCCGGTGGTGGATTTGCCACACCCGGACTCGCCCACCAGCGCCAGGGTTTCGCCGCGCGCGATATCGAAGCTGACATCATCGACCGCCTGTACATGCCCGACAATGCGCGACAGGATCACCCCACGGCGCACCGGGAAGTGCTTGACCAGTTGTTTGACCTGCAGGATCGGCTCGGGCGCCGGCGCGATGTCGTTCATGCCGCGATCCCCGCGAAGTGTTCGACCGGCGCTTTCCAGCACGCAACCTGATGGCCGGCGCCGAGCGTGCGCAACGGCGGTTGCTGTTCCCGGCATTGCGCATCGGCAAACGGGCAGCGGGGTGAAAACCGACAGCCCTTGGGCTGGTTGGCCGGGCTGGGAACCGAGCCTTCGATGGTTGCCAGCCGGTCGCGATATTCCCCCAGCCGCGGGATCGAGCCGAGCAGGCCGATGGTATAAGGATGCTGCGGATCGGCAAAGATCGCCGCCACCGGGGCGGATTCCACGATCTTGCCAGCATACATCACCAGCACGTCATCGGCGATTTCGGCGATCACCCCAAGGTCATGGGTGATGAGCAGGATGGCCATGCCGAGCCGGGCCTGGAGTTCATGCAGCAGGTCAAGAATTTGCGCCTGGATGGTGACATCCAAGGCCGTCGTCGGCTCATCGGCAATCAGCAGCGCGGGGTTGCACGACAATGCCATCGCGATCATCACGCGCTGGCGCATCCCGCCCGACAGGCGATGCGGGTATTCGTCCACCCGGGACGCCGGCGATGGAATGCGCACCAAATCCAGCACCTCAATCGCCCGTGCCCGCGCGGCGGCGTGCGACAGATCGGTATGGGCGCGGATGGCCTCGATGATCTGGTGGCCAATGGTACGCACCGGGTTAAGCGAGGTCATCGGTTCCTGGAAAATCATCGACATCTGCCCGCCGCGCAGCTTGCGGCGTTCATCGGCCGACATGGCGAGAATGTCGCGGCCCTGGAACTTCAGCGATGTCGCCGCGATCTTGCCGGGCGGGCTTGGCACCAGCCCCATGATCGATAGCGATGTCACCGACTTGCCGCAGCCGGACTCGCCCACCAACCCCACCGTGCGGCCCTTGGGCACGTCGAAGCTGATACCATCAACTGCGCGAAACAATCCGCGATCAGTGTCGAAATAGGTCCGCAGGTCGCGGACTTCGAGCAGCGCATCGGTCATTCAGAGTTCCCGAGATCCGGTGGTGGGATTGAGCGTGGTGTCCGGACGGACATTTATGGCGTGAAGTCGAGGCCCTTGTAGAAGCCGATCGCATACATTGGATGGCCACGCGCGTTCTTGAGCTTCTTGTTGGTGACGACATATAAATTGATGTTGGCAACCGGCATCCAAAGATGTTCCCGCGTCACTTTTTCCTGCACCAGACCGAAGTTCAGCGCCTTGTCACCGGGATTGAGCGCGGCTTTCGCCAGGCCCAGCCACTTGTCAGTTTCAGCGTCCTTCCAGTTCATCCGGTTGGGGGATGGGATGTTGGTGCTGTCAAAATAAAGGCTCATCAAATCGCCGGCTGAAAGATAGGGCACCGTGACCGACCAGATTTCGTAGTCTTGCTCGGCCATCTTCACCGGGGCGATGGTTGAATCCCAGACCTGGATGCGCCAATCAATGCCGACCTTACGCAGAAACCCCTGGATTGCCTCGCCAACCTTCACCGAATTGCCGCCGCCGGTGACATAAACCTTGGGGGCGAGCTTCACCCCATCCTTTTCCCTTATGCCATCACTGCCAAGTTTCCAGCCGGCCTCATCCAGCAGCTTGATCGCGCGCCCGACATCTTCCTTGATGATAGTTGCAGTCTTCGGATCGTAGTCGAGCGAGGTGGGCGAGGTGTAGGTGACCGAGGCATCGGCGTTGCCGAGCAGCACCCCGGTTACGATCTGCGCCCGATTGATGGCGATGTTCATCGCCTCGCGCACCCGCACATCGGATACCATCGGTCGGGTGATCTTGTAGCCGTAATAGAGCATCTGGAAGTTGGAATCGATTTTCTCGACATTGAGAATGGGTGACGCTTTCGCCTGCGGAATAAAGGCCGACGGGAAGCTCGCCGTAAAATCGAACTGGCCAGACAGCATGGCGGCAACGCGCGCGGAATCCTCCGGCATGATCTTGATCGACAGGCGCTCGAACTTCACCGGCCCGGGGTTGGAGAACATTGACGGGCCCCATTTATAAGCCTCGTTGCGACGCATAATGGTTTCGGTGCGTGGCTGCCACGATACCAGGCACCACGGCCCGGTGCCGTCAATACCCTTGGTGCCATAATCCTTGCCCAGCGCTTCGACAGTCTCCTTGTTGACGATGTTGGCGCTGAACATGGTCAATTGCAGCAGCAGATCGGAATAGGGTTCGTTCAATTCATAGGCGACGGTATAGGGATCGATCGCCCGCAGGCCTTTGATGTCGCCGGCGCGCCAAGCAAACGGGCCTTTGATTTCGGGGCTTTTGAGGCGGTTGAACGAATAGACGACATCGTCGGCGGTGAATTTTTTGCCCGAACAGAAGGTGACGTCATCGCGCAGCTTGAAGGTGTAGGTGCGCCCATCCGGGCTGATGTCCCAGGATTTCGCCAGATAGGGCAGGGCCTTCTTGCCATCCCAATCCATCGCCACCAGCGTGCTCTGCGTCATGTTGCCAATGCTGCCGCCTGGCCCCCAGGTGGTGCGCTGGACGTCAAAATGCGGAGCGTCAATATACTGCATGATCCGCAGCGTCTGCGCCTGGGCGGCGCCCGCAATCCCGGTCGCAAGCAGCCCGGCCGCCAGCGTGAGAGTCTTTTTATACGCCATGGTCGTCGCCTTTCATATCAATAGCTGAGGTCGAGGCCTTTGTAGAAAACATTCTGGTACAGCGTGTGGGCCCGCGCGCCCTTGAGTCGCTTGTTGGTGACCATGTACATGTCGACGTTGAGCACCGGGATCCACAAATGTTGCCGCATCACCTTTTCCTGCACCAGGCCGAAATTGAGCGCGCGATCCGCCGGTGTTACCGCGGTCTTGCCGAGCCGCAGCCATTCATCGGTTTCGGCGTCCTTCCAGTTCATTCGGTTGGGCGTCGGGATGTTGCGGCTGTCGAAATAGAGGCTCATCAGATCGCCAGCCGTCAGATATGGCACGGTCACCGACCATAATTCATAGTCCTGCTCGGCCATTTTGAGCGGCGCGATGGTGGCGTCCCAGGCCTGGATGCGCCAGTCGACACCAACCTTGCGCAGGAAGCCCTGGATGGCCTCGGCGACCTTGGACGAGTTGGTGTTGGCGCTGACATAGACTTTCGGGGCGAGCTTCACGCCGTCCTTCTCACGGATGCCGTCACTGCCGACTTTCCAACCTGCATCTTCTAACAACTGCCGTGCGCGGGCGACATCCTCGCGAATGATGGCAGCGGTTTTGGCATTGTAGTCGAGCGCGCTGGGATCGATAAAACTAAAGGCCGGGGTCGCATTGCCCAGCAGTGTGCCCTTGGCAATTTCGGCGCGGTTGATGGCAATGCTCATCGCCTCGCGCACCCTGGGGTCGGACACCATCGGTCGGGTAATCTTGAAGCCGTAATACAGCAGTTGGAAGTTCGGCTCGGCCTTGACCACATTCAGGTTGGGCGACGCTTGCGCCTGGGGAATGAAACTTGACGGAAAGCCGCCGGTGAAGTCAAAGCGCCCGGCCATCATCGCCGCCACCCGGCTCGACTCCTCGGGGATGATCTTGATCGACATCTTCTCGAACTTGACCGGACCGGGGTTCTTGAACATCGCTGGCCCCCATTTATAGGCATCATGCCGTTTCAGCACGATCTCGGTGCGCGGCTGCCATGACACGAAGCACCATGGGCCGGTGCCATCAAGGTCCTTCACCCCATAGTCGCGCCCCAGCGGTTCAACATTGTCACGATTGACGATCACGTTGGTAAACATGGTCAGTTGCAGCAGAAGGTCGGAGAACGGCTCCTTCAATTCATAGGCAACTGTGTAGGGGTCGATTGCCCGCACCGAGGCAACTTCGCCGGCACGCCAGGCGAACGGTCCCTTGGTGTCCGGATTGCGCAGGCGGGTGATGCTGTAAACGACGTCCTCGGCCGTCATTTTTTTGCCGCTGCAGAACGAAACATCGTCGCGCAGCTTGAAGGTGTAGGTCTTGCCGTCCGGGCTGATGTCCCAGGATTTCGCCAGATAGGGGATCGGCGTCTTGCCGTCCCAATCCAACGCCACCAGCGTGTCCTGCACCATGTTGATGATGTCGCCGGCTGGCGACCAAGTGGTGCGATGGGCATCAAAGGTGGGGGCGTCGGCCGCGCGCATCACGTTCAGCGTCTGGGCGTCAACGGTCGGGGCTGCCAACAACATGCCTGCGACAGTCAGACGTTTCACAATGCTTCCGATGATTTTCATGACGCCCTCCGCTTTGTCTGTTGGATCGGCAATTATGGCGCGAGGTCGAGACCTTTGTAGATCAATGAGCCATAAACGTGATGCGCCCGCACATTCTTCACCCGCTTGTTGGCAACCAGCGGCAGTCCTTGGTGCACCAACGGCACCCATAACGCATTGCGATGCACAATCTGTTGCACCTCGGCAAAGGCCGCCATGCGGGTTGCGTCATCCAACGCCGTGGTGCCGCGATCGAGGGCAGCATCGGTTTCGGGATCATTCCAATTCATCCGGTTCGGCGCCGGCATGTTGCTGGAATGAAAATAAAGCCGCAGCGCATCGCCGGCGCTGGAATAGGGAAACGAGATTGACCAGATATCATAGTCCTGCTGGGCAAGCTTCGAAAAGACAATGGTGCCGTCCCACATTTGCAACTGCAAATCCACCCCGATCTTGCGCCAAAAGCCCTGCACCGCCTCGGCGACCTTCGGTGAACGACCGGCAACGAACCCATACAGCACCAGGGTCAACGGTTTGCCATCTTTATAGCGCAACTTATCGGCCCCCATTGCCCAGCCAGCCGCATCGAGCAGGCGCCCGGCTTCAGCGATATCGTAACGACCGAGATCGGTCGGTGTCTTGGGGTCGAAATCCTGGGCTTTGGAATGAATATAGGTGCTGGCCGCCTCGCCATTGCCGAACCAGATCGCATCCACCAACTGCTGGCGATTGATTGCTATGCTGAGTGCGGTACGTACTCTGACATCTGTCAGGTTTGGTCGGGTTGTCTTGAAGCCAAAATAAAAGAGATTTAGGTTGGCTGCGGGTTCGAACACCGCGAGATTGGCCATTTTGCTAATTTGCGGCAAATATTGGTCGGGCATTACTCCGGTAAGGTCACCTTGCCCCGACGCCATGGTGGCGAGTCTTGCCGCTTCCTCGGGGATGATTTTCCACACCACGCGCTGGTATTTCGCCGGGCCGCGGTTCTGGTAGACCGGCGGTCCCCAGCGATAGGCCTCATGCCGGGTGGCCACCACCTGGTTGCGCGGTTCCCAGGACTGGAAGCAATAGGGCCCGGTGCCATCGACGCCCTTAATGCCGAAATCCTTGCCCAGCGCCTCAACATTTTCGCTGTTGACAATGGTCGCGTGGAAATTGGTCAGGTTCAGCAGCAATTCCGAAAACGGCGCGGTCATTTCATATTCGACGGTGTACGCACCGGTTGCGCGCACCGATTTGGCTGGCCCCATGCGCCAGATGAACGGCGCCTTGGTGGCTTTGTCCAGCACCCGCTCGAAGGTATAAACCACGTCGGCGGCGGTAAACTTCTTGCCAGAACAAAATGTAACGTCGTCGCGCAATTCAAAAATGTAGCGCAGGCCGTCGGGGCTGACCGTCCAGGATTTTGCCAGGCTCGGGCGCACGGTCTTGAGGTCGTAATCCAGCGCCACCAGCGTGTCTCCGGTCATGAATAACACCTCTCCGGTGGCACCCGAAGTGGTGCGCACCCCATCATAATGCGGCGCATCAATGCCCCGGATGATGGTCAGGGTTTGCCCGGTTGCCGCCAACGGCACCGCACAGGCCAGGACGATGAAAATTGCCAGCAAGCGACGGAACATGGCGCAGCCCTCCGCGAGTTATTGTTGCAGCCGGGGATCGAGCACGTCACGAATGGCATCGCCCAGCAGGTTTGCCGACAACACGATCACAAAAATCGCTAGGCTGGGGATGGTCGCGATATGCGGGGCCATGAACAGGAAATCGCGGCCTTGGGCCGCCATCATGCCCAATTCGGCGGTCGGTGGTTGCGCGCCCATTCCAAGAAAGCTTAATGCCGAGCCGATCAGGATGATTTGCCCGAACCGCAACGTCAGGAACACAAAGATCGTCGAAATGCAGTTCAAGGTCAGGTAACGCCAGATCAGGGTGAAATCGGATACGCCAAGCGCGCGCCCGGCTTCCATGAATTCCTGTTCCATCACCCCGATCGCCGCCCCGCGCGCCACGCGGGCAACGTCGGGGATGGTCGCGACCACAAGCGCGATGACGACCGCAGTGATCCCGGCGCCGGCAATGGCTGCAACCGCAAGGCCGATCAGAATGGCCGGAAACGCGAGCATGACGTCAACAATGCGCATGATCCAGCCATCGAGCCGGCGGTAAAACGCGGCGATGATGCCAAGAAACCCGCCGAGAAACCCGCCGAATACCACGCCGACCAACCCCATCATCATGGTATTACGCGAGCCATAAATCAGCCGGCTGAGAATATCGCGTCCGGTGCTATCAGTACCCAGCCAGTTAATCTCATTCGGGGGCTGCATCACCTTGGTCAGGTCGGTGAAATAGGGATCGAACGGCGATACAATTGGGGCGAAGATCGCAGCCAGGATCACCACGGTCATGATGATCGCGGCCCCTGCCGCTACCTTGTCACGCGACAGGCGGCGCCATAATCCGGCGCGGCGCGACAGCTCCGACGATGTGTCCAAGGCAACGGGGCCGGAAAGGGTCTCGCCGCTCATGAGCGTTGCATCCTCGGGTCAAGATAAACGTAGAGCACGTCAACAATCAAATTGATCGACAGAAACGCCAGCGCCAGGATCATGATCGCGCCCTGGGCGGTCGGAAAATCGCTTGATATGATTGCGCCGACCGCTAGCCGGCCAACCCCAGGCCAGGAAAACATCGTTTCGGTAACCACCGCGCCGCCGAGCAGGAACGCCGCCTGCAAGCCGATCAGCGTCACCACCGGGATTAGCGCATTGCGCAGCGCGTGGCCCATCACCACGGTCGATTCCCGTAAGCCTTTGGCGCGCGCGGTGCGGACAAAATCAGCGCCCAGCACTTCCAGCACCGCGGTGCGGGTCAGCCGCGCAATCGGCCCGATCAGCACGGCGCCCAGGGTCAGGCAGGGCAGGATCAGGCTGGGCAATCCGCCATCCCAGACAGGGCCGGTGCGCCCGGTAAAGGGCAGCAAATCCCATTTGAAACCAACATACTGGATGAGCAAAAGGCCGATGAAAAAGATTGGCATCGACACGCCCGCCACCGACACCGCCATGATCAGCCGATCGACGATGCTGCCACGTTTTACCGCGGCCAGGGTCCCGAGCGTGATCCCGATCGGGATTGCCAGCAGCAGCCCGCCGATCATCAATTCCACCGTCGGACCGACCGTATGGGCCAATTCCTCGGCCACGCTCTTATTCGAGATGATCGAACGCCCCAGATCGCCTTTGGCCACTCGGAGGATGTATTCGAAAAACTGCACCGGGATCGGCCGATCAAGCCCGAGTTCCAGCCGGATCGCGGCGATGGTCTCGGCTTTGGCGTCGGGACCGGCGATAATCATCGCGGGATCGGCCGGCACTACCTGCAACAGGCAGAAGCACAGGAACAACACCCCCACCAGGGCCGGGAACGAGATCACCAGCCGATGGATAATTTACCGCCCCATACGCAACCCCCCACTACAAACAATACAAGGTCATCGCCACCTTCATTCAACTCACGATGGGCAGTGTTGCAGCCTTCACATGCATCGTCAAAGGGAAATTGGTGCCGGATTGCCCAGAGTTCGTGATTTAGTATGGGTTAAGATCGGACTGAAGCGCGCAGGCTTGGCAAGCAGGTTGCCGATGGAACATAGTCGCCACCGGACGGGAAGGGAACTTCGATGCGCATCACCCATCGCGAAATCGTGGCCGCGAGCCTGGCGCCCAACGATCATCCTTACCTCAATGGCGCGCATCTACCGCTGCATGAGCAAGTTGACGCCGAGCGGCTCGACGTGATCGAGGGTCGTATCCCCACCGATTTGGACGGCGTTTATTTCCGCAACACGCAGAACCAGATCCATCAACCGATCGGGCGCTTCCACCCGTTCGACGGTGACGGCATGATCCATGCGATAAGTTTCCGCGATGGGGTGGCGAGCTATCGCAATCGGGTAGTCCGTACCAAGGGGTTCATCGCCGAGCAAGAAGCGGGCGGCTCGATCTGGGCAGGCACGATGGAGAACCCGAAGAAATCCCGCCGGCCGGGCTGGGGGTCGCATGGTGCGATCAAGGATGCGTCGAGCACCGATGTCGTGGTCCATGCCGGCCAAATTCTGTCCACCTATTACCAATGCGGCGAAGGCTATCGGCTGGATGCCAACACGCTGGAAAATCTTGGCACCGAAGCTTGGGTGCCGCTCGACGGAATTTCCGCCCATCCCAAGGTGGATGAGCGCACTGGCGAAATGATGTTCTTCAACTACTCGAAATATCCGCCTTACATGCATTACGGTGTGGTCAACCGGAACAACAAGCTGACCACCTATATTCCGGTGCCGCTGCCAGGGCCGCGCCTGCCGCATGACATGATCTTCACCCGTAACTATTCAATCCTCAATGACTTCCCACTCTTCTGGGACCCCGAACAGCTCGCCCAGGGCCGCCATGTGGTGCGCTTCTTCCCCAACATCCCGTCGCGCTTTGCCATCATCCCGCGCCATGGCCGCACCGAGGATATTCGCTGGTTCGAATCCTCACCAACTTTCGTGCTGCACTGGATCAACGCATTCGAGGACGGCGACGAGGTGGTGGTTGATGGCTACCATCAGCAGGACCCGATGCCGCCATCGCCGAACCAGGCCCCGACCGGCTATGAACGGATGATGGTCTATCTCGACCAGCACGCGATGGGCACCAGGCTGCATCGCTGGCGCTTCAACCTGCGCACCGGTGCAACGCGGGAGGAACGCCTGGACGAACGCATCCTGGAATTTGGCATGATCAACCAGCGTATCGCCGGCGAACCTTATCGCTACGCCTATTCCGCCCAGGCCAAGCCGGGCTGGTTCCTGTTCACCGGATTGGTCAAGCACGATCTGAAGACTGGGGCATCAACATCGCTCTCCTTCGGCGCGGACCGTTACGGCAGCGAGGCCCCGTTCGCGCCGCGATTGGATGCCAAATCCGAGGATGATGGTTATCTGGTGAGCTTCATCACCGATGAGGCGACAAAAACCTCGGAATGCATCGTGGTTGATGCCCAGCACGTAGCCGATGGCCCGGTTTGCCGCATCGCCCTGCCGCACAAGATCAGTAGTGGTACCCACGCGACCTGGGCGGCGCGCGCCGATATCAACGGCGGGTGGCTGCATCGGGCGGCACAGTTGGACTGAACGAGATAGGGAGGGTATTTTTTTTGTAAACAAAAAGAACCAAAAAAATATTTTTGATACTTGGTGCCGTTATTATTAGAAGCGCGGAGGATGACACGCCGGAGGCAACAAATCAGGAAGTTTTTCGCTCTATTTTCAAAAAAGAAGTGCTTTCTAGACTTTCTCCCGTTTTACCTGTCGTTCTTTGGGGAACCTAGGCAGTTGCCTTTTTTTCAAAGAAAAGAAGACCTTACTCGCTCCTGAAATCCTTACTGGAATACCCCTGAGCAAACAAAGCCCCGCGCAAATCGCCAAACCGGATCTGCGCCCGCGCCTCTGCCGCAACAATCGGCATGGCATGAAAGGCAATCCCCAACCCAGCCTCCCGCAGCATCGCCAGATCGTTCGCGCCATCCCCGATTGCCAGCGTCGCTGCCATCTGGACCCCGCGTTCGGCCACCAGCGCTACCAGCGTTGCGAGCTTTGCATCCCGATCGAGGATTGGCTCGCCAACTTCCCCGGTCAGCACCCCATCGGCTTCAAGCAGCGTATTGGCGCGATGTTCGTCGAACCCGACCAGGGTGGCAACGCGTCCGGTGAACCAAGTGAAGCCACCCGACACCAAAGCCGTCAGCGCATTATGCGCCCGCATGGTGACGACCAGTTCCCGCGCCCCTGGCATGAGTTCGGTTTTCGCCCAGGTCTGTTCAAGTGCCGCGACCGACAGGCCTTTCAGCATCGCCACCCGCTGCCGCAGCGCGGCCGCGAAGTCGATTTCGCCATTCATGCTCGCCCGCGTGATCGCGGCAATTTCGTCCTTCAGCCCGGCATAGGCGGCGATTTCGTCGAGCGTTTCCGACGTCACAATCGTGCTGTCCATATCCGCGATCAGCACCGCCTTGCGCCGGTTGCGGGCTGCCGTGGTGATCACATCGATCCGCGCCTCGCCAATCGCTGCCGCAACCGCGGTCATATTCGGCGGCGTGCGGGTGGCGATGTCGCAGGCTTCGCCCTCGGACAGGATTTTCGCAGGCGCGCCATAGACCGCATCGCGTACCGCCTCGATCTGCCCTGGTGAGAGCGTGGTGGCGCGACGGTCGGCGATCAGGGTAAGAACATAGGTCATGCGCGGCATATGCGAGGAACCGACCAGCGGGGCAAGTCTGCCGCATGCTTTGATTGTCGCTGGCCCGACGGCGAGCGGCAAATCCGCCCTCGCGCTCGGCCTCGCGCAGCGCTTGAACGGCGCCATCATCAACGCCGATGCGATGCAGTGCTACCGTGAGCTCCGCGTCGTCACCGCCCGCCCAACCCCGGAGGATGAAGCCCAGGCCGCCCACGCGCTGTACGGCGTCCGTCCCGCCGCCGAGCCCGGCAACGCCGCGTGGTGGCGCGCTGCGGCCCTCGCCGAAATGCAAGCCGCCCGCGCCCAAGGCCGGCTGCCAATCTTGTGCGGTGGTACGGGGATGTATTTCTCGACGCTTACCGACGGCATCGCCGAAATCCCCGAGTGCGGCGAGCAAGCCCGAGCCGAGGCGCGCTTTCTGCTCGCCGAACAAGGTCCCCATGGATTGCATGCTGCCCTCGCCAAGGTCGATCAGGCGACCGCCGCGCGCTTGCGCCCGAGTGACAGCCAACGGGTCGCGCGCGCCTGGGAAGTCTGGCGCGGAACGGGGAAAGGCCTTGCGGCATGGCAGGCCGAACCCCGGGTACCAGCCCCATGGCGCTTCACCGCGATTGTGCTCGACCCGCCGCGTGACATCCTGCGCGCCGCCATTACCGACCGTTTAGCCGCCATGCTGGTCGCCGGAATGGTCGCAGAAGTGAGCAATTTCGTCGCCTTGGGCTTGGACCCAGCATTGCCCGCCATGCGCGCCCACGGCGTCCCTGAACTCGCTGCCCATTTCCGTGACGAGACTAATCTTCCCGAGGCCATCAGCCGCATCGCCACCGCCACCGGCCAATACACCAAGCGCCAAGCCACTTGGTTCCGCCACCGACGCATGGCCGCTGCCGAGCGGACGCATACAATACAGAACAGAATCGCCGATTTTGCGCAATTTTCGGAAAGAAATCAGGCGGAAATCCTGTCATTTATTCAAGGGCCGGGTTGACGACAGCAGCCCAGGCAGACTAGACCACGCCGCATGAGCCAGACCCTGCCTGCCCCCGAACCCGTTGAAACCCAACAAGCCGGCGCCGAAGTGCTTTTGCGCGCCCTGAAGGAACAGGGCGTCGAGGTTATTTTCGGCTATCCGGGCGGTGCGGTACTCCCGATCTACGACGCGATTTTCCAACAAAACGCGATCCGCCATATCCTCGTCCGTCACGAACAGGCGGCGGTGCACGCGGCCGAGGGCTACGCCCGCAGCACCGGCCGCGTCGGCTGCGTGCTGGTGACCTCCGGCCCCGGCGCGACCAATGCGGTCACCGGCCTGCTCGATGCGCTAATGGACAGCATCCCGCTGGTCTGCCTTACCGGACAGGTGCCGACCCATCTCATCGGCAACGATGCCTTCCAGGAAGCCGACACGACAGGCATCACCCGCCCGGCGACCAAGCACAATTATTTGGTCAAGCGCCCGGAAGACCTCGCCCGTGTCGTCCACGAAGCGTTTTACGTCGCCCGCTCAGGCCGCCCCGGTCCGGTGGTCATTGATCTGCCGAAAGACATCCTGATCGGCAAAGCCCCCTACATGTCGGCGCCGACCGTGGAGCACCGGTCCTATCGCCCGCAGACCGAGCCCGATCGCGTCGCTATCGCCCGCGCCGTGGCACTGCTGAAATCGGCCAAGCGCCCGGTGATCTACTCAGGCGGTGGCGTTATCAACGCCGGCCCAGCCGCCGGAGCTGCGATGACTGCCCTGGTGCGCAAGATGGGCTATCCCATCACGAACACGCTGATGGGCCTTGGCGCTTATCCGTCCAATGATCCGCAATTCCTCGGCATGCTCGGCATGCACGGCACCTACGAAGCCAATTTGGTGATGCATGGCTGCGACGTGATGCTGAACATTGGCGCCCGCTTCGATGATCGGGTGACCGGCCGGCTCAACGCGTTCAGCCCGAACTCCAAGAAAATCCATATCGATATCGACCCGTCGAGCATCAACAAGAACGTCCCCGTCGATATCGCCATTGTTGGCGACGCCGGCCGCGCCATTGCCATGCTCGCCGAGGCGTGGGATGCCGACCCGACCGAGGTTGACCGCCCCGCAATTGCCGCATGGTGGAAGCAGATCGCCGAATGGCGTGGCATTGACTGCCTGAAATTCACCCAGACCCAAGTGGCCGGCGGGATTATCAAGCCGCAATATGCGATCCAGCGCCTATATGACATCACCCGTGAACTCGGCCGCGAAACCTTCATCACCACCGAGGTTGGCCAGCACCAGATGTGGGCGGCGCAGTATTTTCGTTTCGACAAGCCCAATCACTGGATGACCTCGGGCGGCCTCGGCACCATGGGCTACGGTCTGCCAGCGGCGATGGGGGTGCAAATCGCCCATCCCGATGCGTTGGTCATCGATATCGCCGGCGAAGCATCAATCCTGATGAATATTCAGGAAATGTCCACGCTCTGCCAATATCGCCTGCCGGTGAAAGTGTTCATTCTGAACAATCAGTATATGGGCATGGTGCGCCAGTGGCAGGAATTGCTGCATGGCGGGCGCTATTCGGAAAGCTACACCGACGCGCTGCCCGATTTTGTCAAGCTCGCCGATGCCTTTGGCGGCACCGGCCTGCGGGCGACCAGCGTGGATCAACTCGATGACGTGATCCGCGAAATGATTGCCTCGCCGCGCGCGGTGATTGCCGATATCTGCGTCGATCAGAAGGAAAACTGCTTCCCGATGATCCCGTCCGGCGCCCCGCATAACCAAATGATCCTCGGCACCGAACACGGCGACAACATCGCCGATGCCGGCGCCGCCAAACTGACCGATGCCGGAATGGCGTTGGTCTGATCTTTGATCGAGAGTAGAATTTTATGATGTCTCCTGTCATCCGCTCGGCAACCATTTCGGTGCTTGTCGAAAACGAAGCCGGTGTGCTCGCGCGCGTGGTCGGCCTGTTTTCTGGTCGTGGTTATAATATCGACAGCCTGACCGTCGCCCCGGTCGACGATAACGGCCATCGCAGCCGCATCAACATCGTAACGTCGGGCACTGACATGGTGATCGAACAGATCAAGGCGCAGCTCGATCGTCTGGTCCCAGTCTACAAGGTCGCCGATCTCACCCTCGGCGGTCCGCATATCGCCCGCGAAATGGCGCTGATCAAAGTCGTTGGCATCGGCGAAAGCCGCGCCGAAGCGCTCCGCCTCGCCGACGCCTTCCGCGCCCGGGTGGTAGATGCCACCACAGAAAGCTTCGTCTTCGAAATGACCGGCAGCAGCGATAAGCTCGATGCCTTCACCGCCCTCATGCGGCCCTTGGGCCTCGCCGAGGTTTCCCGCACCGGCGTCGCGGCACTCGCCCGCGGCACCACCATCATCTAGTCCCACACAGGAGAGCCTGCGCCATGCGCGTTTATTACGATACTGATGCCGACGTGAACCTGATCAAGTCGAAGAAAGTCGCCATCGTCGGCTTCGGCAGCCAGGGCCACGCTCACGCCAACAACCTAAAGGACAGCGGCGCCAAGGAACTCGTCGTCGCCCTGCGCCCAGGTTCGGCCGGCATCGCCAAGGCCGAAGCCGCCGGCCACAAGGTCATGGACCCCGCCTCCGCCGCCAAATGGGCCGACGTGATTATGGTGCTGACCCCCGATGAAGGCCAAGGCGACCTTTACCGCGACAGCCTGCACGCCAATATGCGCCCTGGCACCGCAATGGCCTTCGCCCACGGCCTCAACGTGCACTTTAAACTGCTCGACCCGCGCGCCGATATCGACGTCTTCATGATCGCCCCCAAAGGCCCCGGCCACACCGTTCGCAGCGAATATCAGCGCGGCGGCGGCGTGCCCTGCCTGGTGGCGGTTGATCAAAACCCGTCCGGCAACGCGCTTGAAATCGCACTGTCCTACGCATCCGCCATCGGCGGCGGCCGCGCCGGCATCATCGAAACCACCTTCCAGGAAGAATGCGAAACCGATCTGTTCGGTGAGCAGGTTGTGCTCTGCGGCGGCCTCGTCGAACTCATCCGCGCCGGCTACGAAACCCTGGTCGAAGCTGGTTACGCCCCGGAAATGGCCTATTTCGAATGCCTGCATGAAGTGAAGCTCATTGTGGACCTGATCTACGAAGGCGGCATCGCCAACATGAACTACTCAATTTCCAACACCGCCGAATACGGTGAATACGTCACCGGCCCGCGCATCATCACCGATGAAACCAAAGCCGAAATGAAGCGCGTGCTGACTGACATCCAAACCGGCCGCTTCGCCCGCGACTGGATGCTGGAAAACAAAGCCCAACAAGCCAGCTTCAAAGCCATCCGCCGCCGTAACGCCGAACACCCGATCGAACAAGTCGGCGCGAAACTGCGCGCGATGATGCCGTGGATCGCGAAGA
>JANYCX010000026.1 GCA_025360065.1 Acetobacteraceae bacterium
GACGGGATTTCGCGCCCCCGGCTGCGGGCAACATCGAGGGCTGCATAGCGCACGATCGCGTCGAGCCAGGCTTGCGGGTGACGCTCGGGGTCAAATTGGCTGGCCTTTTGCCAAATGCGCAGGAACGCGTCCTGGACGACATCGGCGGCAGCGCTGCGGTCGCGGAGGATTGCCATGGCTATACCAAACAGACGCGTGGACTGCCTCGAATACATCGCGCGATAAGCCTTGCGGTCGCCCTCGGCGACACGCAACAGCAAATCAACGAGTTCAGGCTCTGCTGGCATTACGGTCCGGCACCCCTTTTGGATGCAATGGCAGTTACCACATCGTCCCGTGCTGCGGCTATTGCCGTTTCACTTCCGTAAACCGTGCGGGCCCGGATCAGAAACGCGTTGACCATGCGGCGGGTTGCTTCGTTGAACACAACCCCGATTGCTGCCCTGAGCAGCGCGTTGCGAAACTCAAAATCCACCGAAAAGCCGACCTTGCAGCCCGCCGGGTCGGGCGCAAACTCCCATATGTTATTGAGGTATTTGAACGGCCCACGCTCGTATTTCACGGTGATCCGGCCAGGCCGTTCCAAACCGACCCGGCTGGTAAAACTCTCCCTGAACGGTCCAAAACCGATGGTCATATGCCCGACAAGACCTGCCTCGGTGCGGTCCGTTACACGGGCGCCGACGCACCACGGCAAAAATTGCGGGTAGCGGGCAACATCGGCGACCAGATCGAACATCTGGGCCGGGGTATAGGGCACGATCCGGGTTTCGGCATGGCGCGGCACTGATCAGGCGAGGGTTTTGGCGCGGGCAGCGACCAAGGCCGCGAAATCGGCGTCGGCATGATACGAACTGCGGGTCAACGGCGTCGCCGAGACCAGCAGAAACCCCTTCGCCCGTGCCATCGCGGCATAGTCAGCGAACTCGTCCGGGGTGATGAAAGCCGCGACCGCGGCATGCTTCACCGTCGGTTGCAAATACTGCCCGATGGTGAGGAAATCGACATCGGCGATCCGCAGGTCATCCATCACCTGGCCGATTTCGGCCCGGCTTTCGCCCAAGCCGACCATCAAGCCCGATTTGGTGAAAATGCTGGGGTCGCGGCGTTTGACCTGATCCAGCAGACGCAGCGACTGGTAGAACCGCGCGCCGGGCCGGATCGTCGGATATAGGCGCGGCACAGTTTCCAGATTATGGTTGAACACGTCCGGCCGCGCATCGGCGACGATTTCCATGCCGCCCGGCTTGCGCAGAAAATCCGGGGTTAAAACTTCAATGCTGGTATCGCGGGCGGCGGCACGAATGGCGCGGATCACGGCTGCAAAATGCGCCGCCCCGCCATCGGCGAGATCGTCGCGATCAACCGAGGTGATGACCACGTGCTTCAAGCCAAGCTTGGCCACCGCATCGGCGACTCGGGCCGGTTCGGTCGCGTCCAACCCATTGGGCTGCCCGGTCCGCACGTTGCAGAAGCTGCATGCACGGGTGCAGATTTCCCCCATAATCATCATCGTCGCATGGCGCTGCGACCAGCATTCGCCGATATTCGGGCAGGCGGCTTCCTCGCACACGGTTGTCAGGCCGTTATCGCGCATCAGCTTGCGGGTTTCGTGATAAATTGGGTGATTGGGCGCGCGCACCCTTATCCAGTCTGGCTTGCGCTGGATTGGATTGTCGGGCCGATGCGCTTTTTCAGGATGGCGCAGCCGATGGTCGATGGTGATGCGGGTCGCGGTCATGGATCAGAAGTGGAGCGCCCGGCCATATGCGTCAAGCACGCTTTCATGCATTGCTTCGCTGATGGTCGGATGGGCGAAAACCGTCGCCATCAGATCGGCTTCGGTGGTTTCCAAAGTGCGCGCAATCACATAGCCCTGGATCAGTTCCGTCACTTCGGCGCCGATCATGTGGGCGCCAAGCAATTCGCCGGTCTTGGCATCGAACACGGTCTTGATCAGCCCTTCCGGTTCCCCCAGCGCAATGGCCTTGCCGTTGCCGATGAAGGGGAACTTGCCGATTTTCACCGCGCGACCGCTTTCGATGGCTTTCGCTTCTGTCATCCCGACCGAGGCGACCTGCGGCCGGCAATAGGTGCAGCCAGGGATATTGGCGAAATTCATCGGATGCACGCCCGGCACGCCAGCGATCTTTTCGACGCACATCACCCCTTCATGCATCGCCTTGTGGGCGAGCCAGGGCGGGCCGGCGAGATCGCCGATTGCGTAAACCCCAGGCTCGCCGGTGCGGCACCATTCGTCGATCACCACATGGGTGCGATCGACCTTGATTTTGGTGCCTTCGAGTCCGATGCCCTCGACATTGCCGACAATACCGACCGCTGAAATCACCCGATCGACGGTGATCTCCTGCGCCTTGCCACCTGCGTCCACCGTCACGGTCACGCTGTCAGTGCCCTTTTTCACGCCCTTGACGGTGGCTGAGGTGAGGATTTTCATGCCCTGCTTTTCGAACGCCTTGCGGGCGAGCGCGGAAATCTCGGCGTCCTCGACCGGCAGCACCCGGTCCATCACTTCAACAACAGTGACCTCGGCGCCCATGTTGCGGTAAAAGCTGGCGAACTCAATCCCGATGGCGCCCGAGCCGATCACCAGCAGCGATTTCGGCATGGTCGCTGGCACCATCGCGTCCTTGTAAGACCAGATCAGCTTGCCGTCGGCCTCCATCCCCGGCAGATTCCGCGCCCGCGCGCCGGTCGCCAGAATAATGTGCTTGGCGGCGAGCGTGGCGGCTGGCTTGCCGTCCTTGCTGACCGCCAGCCTGCCCGCGCCGGCAAGCTTGCCCTCACCATCGAACACGGTGATTTTGTGCTTCTTCATCAGGAACCCGACGCCGGTCGATAGCTGCTTGGCAACGCCACGCGAGCGTTTCACCACCTTGTCGAGGTCGAATGTGATGTTATCCGCGCTGAAGCCGAACTCGGCCATGTTGTGCAGCAGATGGTTGATCTCCGAACTGCGCAGCAACGCCTTGGTCGGGATGCAGCCCCAGTTGAGGCAAATCCCACCGAGATGTTCGCGTTCGACGATGGCGGTTTTCAGGCCGAGCTGAGCGGCGCGGATTGCCGCGACATAGCCGCCGGGTCCGCCGCCGAGGACGATGAGATCGAAGGTTTGATCGGGCATTTAAGTGTTTCCTTTTAAAGAGAAGGAAGGTCTTCTTTTTGTGAACAAGAAGAAGCAAAAAAACTATCTCTCACTTTCGTTGCCGTTGGCTCGGGACTACAGAGGGGACCCGAGCCCACGGCAACAAATTATCAAAACGTTTTTTTGGTTTTTTTTGTTCACAAAAAGAACTGCTTTCCTTCAGCCTGCCAGCTTCGCCAACGCGTCCCCATCGAGATGCTGCGTCGTCCAGTCATCCATCCCTTGCGCCCCCAGTCCGCGATAGAACGCAATCGACGGCGCATTCCAGTTTAGCACCGCCCAGTTCATTTTGGTGCAGCCTGCGGCGACCGCAACACGGGCCAGATAGCGGAAAATCTCCCGCCCGATGCCGAGATTACGCGCGGTTTCTTCAACGAAAATATCTTCGAGGTAAAGGCCGGGCGTGCCGGTAAAGGTGGAGAAATTATAGTACCAAAGCGCAAAGCCGATTGGGGCATCAGCGCGTTCGACGATCAGGGCCGATAGCCGCGCCGGGGTATCGAATAATGCGCAGCGGAAATGTTCGTCGGTTGCCACGGCGCGGTCGAGCAATTTTTCGTAGTCGGCGAGCGCGCGGACGTAGTGGGCAACCAGGGTTTCGTCGCCTGGGACTGCCGGCCGCAGGATGATGTCGGTGGGAAGCATCACAGCATCACGCTGATCGGGTCTTCGATCACCTTTTTCAGCGTGCTCATGAACTGTGCCGCCAGCGCGCCATCGACGGCGCGATGATCGGCGCTGAGCGTGCAGGTCATCACGGTGGCAATCGCCAGCGCGCCGTCCTTCACCACTGCCCGCTTGGCGCCAGCGCCGACGGCGAGGATGGCGGCTTGCGGCGGGTTGATGATGGCCGAGAAGGACGACACCCCATACATGCCCATGTTGGAAATCGAGAAGCCGCCGCCCTGGAATTCTTCGAGCTTGAGCTTGCCGATGCGCGCCCGTCCGGCGAGTTCGCGCATTTCCAGGCTGATTTCCGCCAGGCCCTTGCGATCGGCGTTGCGGATGATGGGGGTGATCAGCCCGTCTGGGATGGAGACTGCCACGCTGATATCGACGTTGTCGTAAAGCACCATGCCGTCATCGGTCCAGCTTGCGTTCACCCCCGGCACCAGGCGCAGCGCGCGCGCGGTCGCCTTGATAACCATGTCGTTGACCGAGATGAAGAACGCCCCTTCGGCCGGGCTGCCATCCTTGTTTTTCGGCGAGCGCAGGGTGAGGTCGGCGGCGAGTTTCAGCAGCGCGTCGATTTCGATATCCATGCTGACATAGATATGCGGGATGGTGGATTTCGCCTCGGTGAGGCGGCGGGCAATGGTTTTGCGCATGGTGGAATGCGGCACCAAACGGTGCGGTGCGCTAATGGAACTCACACCAGCCGGTTTCGCGGTCGCGGCCGTCGGTGCGGCGACGGCAGTTTGCGCAGGACGCGACAGGGCAGCTTCGACATCGGCCTTGACGATGCGCCCGCCCGGTCCGCTGCCGGGCAAGCCCGCGAGCGACAAGCCGGATTGCTGCGCCATGCGTTTGGCGAGCGGGGAGGCAACGACGCGATCACCGCCGGCCGCAATGGGTGCGACCGCAATGGGTGCGGCAGCGGCGGCAGGGGCGGCGGCGGCAACCGGTGCCACCACCGGCGCGGTGGCTGCCGGACCGGCTGGCACTGCCTCGCCCTTTTCGACCAGGATTGCAATCGGCGCGTTGACTGCCACGCCTTCGGTGCCATCGGCCACCAGGATGCGGCCGAGCACGCCTTCATCCACAGCCTCGACCTCCATCGTCGCCTTGTCGGTTTCGATCTCGGCGATCACGTCACCGGCGCGGATTTGATCGCCTTCTTTTTTGAGCCAGCGGGCCAAGGTGCCCTCGGTCATCGTCGGCGACAATGCCGGCATCAGGATATTGATGGCCATGGTTGGACCCCCTCCGTCAGATTATTTTGCGCACCGCGTCGACAACCCATGCGGGCTGCGGCAAGGCGAGTTTTTCCAGATTGGCGGCATACGGCAATGGCACATCCATGCCGTGGACGCGCATCGGTGGCGCGTCGAGCCAGTCGAAGCAATGTTCGATGATTTGCATGGCAACTTCAGCGCCAATGCCCGCGAACGGCCAGCCTTCTTCGACGCAGACCACGCGGTTGGTCTTTTTTACCGAGGCGATGATGGTTTCGGTATCGAGCGGGCGCAGGGTGCGCAGATTGATCACCTCGGCCTCGATCCCTTGGGCGGCCAGGGTTTCGGCGGCCTTCAGCGCCACGCCCACCATGATCGAGAAGGCAACGATGGTAACGTGCTTGCCCACCCGTTCCACCTTGGCGCGCCCGATCGGCAGGACGAAATCCGGATCGGTCGGGCAATCGAAGGTCTGGCCATACATGATCTCGTTTTCGAGGAAGATCACCGGGTTGGGGTCGCGAATGGCGGCGCGCAGCAGCCCTTTCGCGTCGGCGGCCGACCACGGCGCGACGACTTTGAGGCCGGGGCAATGGGCATACCAGCTGGCATAGCATTGGCTGTGCTGGGCGCCGACCCGGCTCGCGGCCCCATTGGGACCGCGGAACACAATCGGGCAGCCCATCTGGCCGCCAGACATATAAAGCGTCTTGGCCGCCGAGTTGATGATCTGGTCCATCGCCTGCATGGCGAAGTTGAAGGTCATGAACTCCACAATCGGGCGCAACCCGTTCATTGCCGCACCGACCGCCATGCCGGTGAAACCGTGTTCGGTGATCGGGGTGTCGATCACCCGGCGTGGGCCAAATTCATCGAGCAGGCCCTGGCTGATCTTGTAGGCGCCCTGATACTGCGCGACTTCCTCGCCCATCAGGAACACATCGCCATCAGCGCGCATTTCCAGCGCCATCGCATCGCGCAGGGCTTCGCGCACGGTGGTCGGGGTGGTTGGTCCCCAATCGCGATCTTCGGCGACAGCGGTGGCAACG
Source organism: Acetobacteraceae bacterium (assembly GCA_025360065.1). Classification (GTDB taxonomy): domain Bacteria; phylum Pseudomonadota; class Alphaproteobacteria; order Acetobacterales; family Acetobacteraceae; genus CAITOL01. The sequence continues at coordinate 6,111 of JANYCX010000026.1, forward strand.
GGGGCGGTGGTCACGGCTGGCGCGGCAAGCGGGACTGCCACCGACGCGGCGGGAGCCGCGCCCCCGCCATCGATTTCGGCGATCGGGGTGTTGACCAGCACGCCCTCAGTGCCTTCCGGCACCAGCAGGCTGGTCAGAGTTCCATCGTCCACCGCCTCGACCTCCATGGTGGCTTTGTCGGTTTCGATCTCGGCGATCACGTCGCCGGCGCGGACCTGGTCGCCCACGGCTTTGAGCCAGCGGGTCAGCTTGCCCTCGGTCATGGTTGGCGACAGTGCCGGCATCAGGATTTGGGTGCCCATGGCTCAGGCGTCCTTCAAGATGTCGGTCCACAGCTCGGACAATTCGGGCTCCGGCGAGGCCTGGGCGAAATCAGCGGCTTCCTGGACGATCTTTTTCACCCCGTCATCGATGTCGCGGAACTGGGCTTCTTCGACCCCGAGCACTTCGAGCTTATGGCGGGCATGTTCTATGCAGTCGCGGGTCGCACGCATGTTCTGCACTTCTTCGCGTGACCGGTAGCGACCGGGATCGGACATTGAATGGCCGCGATAGCGGTAGGTCTGGACTTCCATCAGATATGGCCCGGCGCCTGATCGGCAATGGGCGACGGCGATGTCGGCGGCGGTCTTCATTGCTTCGACATCCATGCCATCGACCTGCACCCCCGGCATGCCCCAAGGCAGCGCGTTGTGCGACAGGTCGCGCGATGCGGTGGCGCGATCGACCGAGGTGCCCATGCCGTATTTGTTGTTTTCGATGACATAGATGCAGGGCAGCTTCATCAGGGCGGCGAGGTTGAAGCTTTCGAACACCTGGCCCTGACTGGCGGCGCCGTCGCCGAAATAGGTCACCGCGACACGGTCACTGCCGCGGTAGTGGTTGGAGAACGCCAACCCGGTCCCGAGGCTGACCTGGGCGCCGACGATGCCATGGCCGCCGAAGAAATTACGTTCCTTACTGAACATGTGCATCGAGCCGCCCTTGCCGCGCGAATAGCCGCCGGCGCGCCCGGTCAGTTCGGCCATCACCCCGCGCGCTTCCATGCCGCACGCCAGCATGTGGCCATGGTCGCGGTAGGAGGTGATGACCTGATCGCCTTCGGACAGCGCCATCTGGATGCCGACGACAACGGCTTCCTGGCCGATATAAAGATGGCAGAAGCCACCGATCAGCCCCATGCCGTAAAGCTGGCCGGCTTTTTCCTCGAACCGTCGGATCAGC
>JANYCX010000078.1 GCA_025360065.1 Acetobacteraceae bacterium
GCATGGGCGCAATCTCGCAGACGCTGGCCACCGCCGACGCTGGCAAGGTCCGCATGGGTGCGATCGCCCGCACCCTCTGATCCCCTCGACGCAGCCACAATATCCGCCATACTGCGCGAAATCGGGAGCAATCCCGATTTCGCCGCGTTTGACTGGCGCGGTTCAGTCAAGGAAGCCCGTGATGGACACCGAAACCGCCCCCGAGACCGCCGTTGCCGCTGCACCGGTGCCGCGCATCGTCTTCAACCGCTTCATCCCATCGGCGCGGTTTCCTCAGCGCGCCGACCGTTCCGCCGCCGGATCACTGCCAACCCGCGCCTTCCGCTATTGCGAACCCGTCGCCACTGCGTCCGCCTTCGGTTATTACGTTTTCCCACCCATGGCGTTCTCGCTCCGCTGGGATGGCAGCGCGATCCGCTGGACTTATCCCGGCGCCGAGGACTGGATGCTGCTCACCGTCGCCCAGTTTCCCCATTTCGTCAGCGAGTTCGACAGCCACGCGCCGGAGGAAATTCGCGGCTTCTCCCCCCCCTTCCTCGGCGCCCTGCAGGAACCTGGCCATGTCCAGATGTGGACCGGCATGGTGATGCGCACCGCGCCAGGCTGGTCCGCCCTGGTGCGCCCGCCCGCCAACCTGCCGCACAAGGCCGGCATCGAACTTTATGAAGGCATCATCGAAACCGACCGCTGGTTCGGCCCGCTGATCACCAATTTCCGCATCAACCGCACCGATATCCCGATCGAGTTCGATCCGAACTTCCCGCTGCTGCAAGTCCAGGCCCTGCCGCGCGAAGCCCTTGCCGAAGCGGGAATGAACAATTATGAGCTGGTGCCGGATCTCACCGGCCTGCGCCCCGAGGACTGGGACGATTATTACGATACCGTGGTGCGGCCGAACTCCGCCGAGAAACGCCCGCGCGGGCAGTATGCGGCAGCGGCACGGCGGCGGGCGAAGGGCAGCGAGGGGTAGATAAGCTGTTCTTTTTGTGTACAAAAAGAACCAATGGCGTGGGGCCGGCAGCAAATCCGGTCGGATAAAGATGATCTTGATTACAAGACGTTAGAGCGTATTTGCTGGTTCAACAAAAGAAGCCGCTCAAATTCTTCCTGATGCGCTCCAATACTGGCCCAACCGGTGCCACAAAAACCTCCCCGGTAATCATCTCAAACGCACGAATGTATACCGCCGAGGTTTCCGCGATCACTGCCGCCGGGATGTCCGGGATGGCATCGCGATACGGGTCGCAGCGCGCCACCACCCAGTTGCGAACGAAATCCTTGTCGAAACTGTCCGGTTTGTCGCCAGCCGCAAAGCGCGCAGGATAGCTTTCGGCAAACCAGTAGCGACTGCTGTCCGGGGTATGGATTTCATCGGCGAGCACAATTCGGCCGGCGGCATCGGTGCCGAACTCGTATTTTGTATCGACCAGGATCAACCCGCGTGCCGCCGCCATCGCCTGGCCGCGCGCGAACAGCGCCAGCGCATAGCCCGATACACCCTCCCATTGCGCCGGGGTCAGCAATTTCTGCCCGATGATCTCAGCCACCGTCAGCGGCGCATCGTGCCCGCCGTCAAATTCCTTGCTGGTCGGCGTGATGATCGGCGTGGGCAGTTTTTCATTGTCGGCCATCCCGTCGGGAAACGTTACGCCATACATGACCCGCTGCCCGGCCTTGTACATCGGCAAAATGGATGTCCCGGTGGTCCCCGCGAGGTAGCCGCGCACCACGATCTCAACCGGCAGAATATCAAGCCGCCGCCCGACCACCACGTTAGGATCGGGATAGGACAGCACATGGTTGGGGCAGATATCGCCCGTGGCCTCAAACCAGAATCGCGCCGTCTGGGTCAGAACTTGGCCCTTGCCAGGAATGGCGGCCAGGTTGCGGTCAAACGCGCTCAGCCGGTCGGTCGAAATTAAAATCCGCCGGCCATCGGGCAAATCGTAATTGTCGCGCACCTTGCCCCGATAGTGGTTCGGCAGTTCCGGGATGGTTGCGTCATCGAGAACCTGCAAAATCTGCGCTCCAGTAGGATCGTGTAAAACAAAGACCGGCCATCCTTTACCAGCCCGGACCGGTCTTTGCGATGTCTTTGCGAGGGATCGCCGGCTGGAGCCCAGGCGGGTGCAGGGTGCGTCAATCCTGCGGGTAAAGCGCGATCATCGCCTCGGCGGCCGCCAGGTCCTCGGGCCGGTTGACGTTGAAGAACGGATCAAACGGAACCGTGCCGAAGTCGATTTCGGCCACGCCATGGCGGGCGGTGAAGGCATCGATTTTGCGCTCGCCACCGCGCAAGGCGGTTTCCAGAGCATCGGCAAGCGTTACCGGCCACACGCCGATCACCGGATGGGTCCAGCCTGCCGACACCGCACACGCCAAAGGCTGCGTACCGCGTCCGCCAAGCAGTCGCGCCACCAGGTCACGCGGCAGAAATGGCGTATCGGTCGGCACCGACAGCACGTCCCGCGCGTCGGGATGGGTCACCTGCGCCCAACGCAGCCCGGCAAGAATGCCAGCCAGCGGGCCGGGAAAATCGGGCAATGGGTCGGCGATGATCGGCAAACCGAACCCGGCCAGCCGCGCGGCATCGCCATTGGCGTTCAGCACCAGCGCCGATACCTGTGGCGCGACGCGGTCAATGGCGTGTGCCAGCAGGCTGCGCCCGGCGAGCATCCGCAACGGCTTATCGCCACCACCCATGCGCTGGCCACGCCCGCCGGCCAGTAAAACCCCGACTATTCCGGGCAAGGCGCCCCCGATGCGCCGGCAACCGGCTCCAACGTCGCATCGGTCTGGAACTGGGTTGCCCCGCCGCTTGCGTCGAACCACGGCGCCGCACCGCCGCCGACCATGATAGCGGCAAGCCACAAGCCAAGTTTCCGCATCGGCGTTTTCCCCCAACCGTTCGTTGCCATGGTTTGGCGACCATCAAGCCGCCGCGCAACCAACGTTTCCACCAGATTGTCGCGGTTTTGCAAGAACCCAAAACGCATACTGACTTTGGTGTGGCAAGGACATCCAGCAGTGCAGGCAGCGTATTTCCAATGGTTCCAGCGTGGCATACTGGCGTGCCTGATTGCAACCGGGCTCGCCATCCCCAGTGTGGATGCAAAATTGATCTACACCACCACCGCGTTCCGCAACGGACAGGTGATCCTGCGCGCACAGGGCGTCGTCGATTCAGGAGATGCCGTCCGCTTGCATGCGGCGCTTGGCCGGGCGGCAGCCTATGGCCAAGTAGCCTCAATCGCCTTCGACAGCCCTGGTGGCAACGTCGCGGAAGGCATCGCTTTGGCGCGCGAGGTTCGCCGCAGTGGCCTGCCGTTGGTGGTCGCCGGCCAGCAAACCTGCGCGTCGATCTGCTTTCTGATCTTCGCTGCCGCCCCGGTGCGCTATGTCGCCAGAACCGCGCGGGTGGGCGTGCATAGCGCATCCGACGCGAGCGGGGGCGAATCGCCAGGATCGCGCGCCGCCACCACAGCACTTGCCCGCGCCGCGGCGGGCTACGGCGTGCCACCTGAAATTCTTGAAAAAATGATCGCAACCGCACCTGGGCGCATGGCCTGGCTGACCGACACCGATCTCGCCTCGATGGGCGTGGTGCAATACGATCCCGATTGAATGGGATCGGGGGATGCAATGGCAATGCGGGTTCACATCACGGGTGCCTCAGGCGCGGGGGTCACCACGCTGGGCCGCGCGCTGGCAACGACACTGCAGATAGCCCAGCTCGATACCGATGACTATTACTGGGTACCGACCTCGCCACCGTATCAAACGATCTGCCCGCCGGCCGAACGCCTTGCCCTGCTGTCGGCGGCGATGGCTGCGGCAGGCCAGTTCGTGTCCTCCGGATCGCTCGATGGCTGGGGCGATGCACTCATCCCGCGCTTGAGCTGGGTGATCTTCATGCGCACCGCAACCGAGCGGCGCCTGGCCCGGCTGCGGGCGCGCGAAGCTGGCGTTTTCGGTGCCGCCGCCATCGCGCCCGGTGGGGCAAATTATACCGAGCACGAGGCCTTCATCGACTGGGCTTCCGGCTATGATCGCGGCCTGCAAAGCGGGCGTAATCTGCAACGCCACATCGCCTGGATCGCCACCCTGCCCTGCCCGGTCTTGACCTTGGACGGCGCACGGCCGATTGCGGAGCTGCTGGCGGCCTCGCTGGCATTTTTGCGGCACCCCGAGGGGAAAATCTGATGTCCGACCCGCTGCCCAGCCAACGCGCATTGTTCGACATCCCAGACGATGTCACCTACCTCAACGCCGCCGCTTTCACCCCGGTGCCGCGCAGCGTGCGCGAAGCCGGCGAACTGGGCGTGCTGACCAAGGCAACTCCGTGGACCAAGGCGCTGGGTGAAACCGAATCCTGGGCCGAACGCGCCCGCGCCGCCGCCGCCCGCCTGATCGGTGCCAGCGCCGACGACATCGCCATCACCGGCGCGGTCAGCCACGGCATTGCCACGGCCGCCAAAAACCTGAAAATTCCTGGCGGCAGCCGGGTGCTGATGATCGAGGGCGAATTTCCGTCCCTCGCGCTGGTCTGGCCCGAACTGGCGCGCGCCGCCAACGCGTCGGTCGAAATGGTCAAACGGCCGGCCAATGGCGACTGGACTGCCGCAGTGCTCGAAGCAATCAACCGCCCCGGCGCGCCGCCGGTCGGGCTTGCCGCCCTCACCCCGACCCATTGGAGCGACGGTGCGCTGATCGACCTTGCGCTGATCGTGGCTGAACTCCGCAAGCAGGGCGCGCTGGTGGTGATCGACGCGACCCAGGGCGTCGGCGTGCTCGATATCGATGTGGCCGCACTGGCGCCTGATTTCCTCGCCTTCCCGACCTATAAATGGGTGCTTGGCCCGTACAGCCTTGCCTTTCTCTACGCCGCCCCCAACCGCCAGGACGGCGTGCCGCTGGAAAACCACGGCGCGACCCGCCAGGCCGACGGCACCATGCGCCCGACCGCCCGCCGCTATGACCGCGGCGAGTATCGCGACCCGATCGGCCTGCCGATGGCGGTGACCGGAATGGAGCAGGTGCTCGCCTGGGGCACCGGCGCGGTGGCGGCACGACTACGCGGCCTGACCAACGCGCTCGCCGATGCCGTCGCCGACATTGCAGGCATTTCCATGCTGCCCGCCGCTTTGCGCGCCCCACATGTGCTCGGCCTGCGCTTCGCGGGCGGCATGCAGCCCGGCCTGGTTGCAGCCCTTGCGGCGCACAACGTTCACGTCGCCGATCGCCAGGGCGTGCTGCGGGTCAGCCCCCATGTCTATAACGATGATGCCGATGTCGCGCGCTTTGCCGCCGCGTTGCGCACTTGCCTCGCGGCCGGGTGATCCCCATTCTATTCAGCTGAATGGCGGGAGAAAATTTGATGGCGAGCGAAGTGGCGACCAACTTGGCGACCTTGGGCGGCGGCTGTTTCTGGTGTCTCGAAGCGGTCTATCTCGGGCTGCGCGGGGTCGATGCGGTCATGTCAGGCTATGCCGGCGGGCATCTCGAAAACCCGAGCTACGAGGAAGTCTGCGGCAAACGCACCGGCCACGCCGAAGTGGTGCAGGTCACCTTCGATCCCGCCGTAATCACCTACGAAGACCTGCTGCGGATTTTCTTCACCATCCACGACCCCACCACCCAGGACCGCCAGGGCCACGATGTCGGGCCGCAATATCGCTCCATCATCATGACCCATGATGACGCGCAAAAAGCCAGCGCCCAGAAAATCATGTCCGAAATCGCCACCGCCGGCATCTGGCGCGATCCGTTGGTGACCGAGCTGGTGCCACTCCCGAAATTCTGGCCGGCCGAGGCTGAGCACCATAATTATTTTGCCCGCAATCCCTATACCGGGTATTGTCAGGCGGTGGTGGCGCCGAAGGTGCTGAAATTTCGCAAGTCGTTTGCAGACAGGCTTAAGTAATACCAAGCGCCCGAATGACTGACTCTTCCACTCATTCGGGCGCTTGGTATTGCGCACTGGGTTGGCAGGCGGCGGTGCGCCAAGCAAAGACTTATACCAAGCGCTGTTGACCCAGTCTTCATGGGTCAACAGCGCTTGGTATAAGATCTTCTTTGTTTGAAAACAAAGAAGCAAAAAAACTTCACTAATTCCTTGCCGTTGGCGCACGAACCCGCCGCAGCCCTACGCCAACGGCAACAAAGTATCAAAAAGTTTTTTTGATTCACAAAAAGAACTTCTTAAAAAGAGGGAAAAGCCTTCAATGAAAATGCTGCTCCTGGGAGCGATAATCGCTCTAGCAGCCTGTCGGAGTGAAATCCCATCCAATTTTTACCGGCTGTGGTCGGCGTCACCTTTCAGCAGGCGGTCGGTTGTCTCATGTGGATTGAAGGCTTTGAATGGTACTGTTTTTTGCGACTGATTGCGGTCTGCAGGTCGCCGGCGTGCTTTTTTGGCGACACATTGCCTCTACCCACGTCAGTATGCCGCTGCC
>JANYCX010000081.1 GCA_025360065.1 Acetobacteraceae bacterium
GTCCATTGATACCTGTGAGTTCATCGGCTATATCCCGCCACCTTCACGATGCGGTCGTGGCGAAATGGTAGACGCGCAAGCTTGAGGTGCTTGTGGGGGAAACCCTGTGGAAGTTCGAGTCTTCTCGACCGCACCAGTGAACGCCTAATATGGCGTGGTATATGAAAATCACGAAGGGTATACGTTGGGATGGCGCTGCCGCAGGCAGAAATCCATCATTCTCAACGTTTCCAGCCAATGGCGGGTGCCACGCCCGGCGATTTCTCCACAATTCTCCAGTGTCGCATTGTCGGCATGCGACCATCTTGCGTCCGAACGAATTGCGACAATATCGATGCTATGCGCCTGGCTGTCTTGCCGCAGATTTAACCCGTTCTGCCATGCGAAAACACTGAGGACGCCGCCATTGCCCCTTCATCCCCAACAAGACGGCGTGCCGAACAACGCCCCTGCCATCGAACCAAGACCAACCCGCGCCGAGGCGGAAGACGCGGTGCGCGTTCTATTGCGTTGGGCGGGGGACACGCCGACGCGGGAGGGCTTGGCTGGCACGCCCGAACGCGTCGTGCGGTCGTATGAGGAGTTTTTCGCCGGATACGCGATAGACCCCGTAGCGCTGTTGGAACGCACATTCGAAGAAACCGATGGATATGACGAGATTGTCTTGCTGCGTGACATCAGGGTTGAAAGTTACTGCGAGCATCATCTTGTGCCGATCATCGGGGTCGCCCACGTCGCTTACCTGCCGCGAAACCGTGTGGTCGGGATCAGCAAACTGGCGCGTGTTGTTGAAGCATATGGCAAGCGTCTTCAAATTCAGGAGAAAATGACCGCCCAGATCGCCAACACGATCAACGATGTGCTACAGCCGAGGGGCGTGGCTGTCATCATTGAAGCGCAGCATCAGTGCATGACCACTCGCGGTGTGCACATGCCAGGTGTTGGAATGGTCACCAGCAGGATGCTTGGCGCGTTTCGTGATAACGCCGATACTCGGCGGGAGTTACTTGCGATGGTGGGACGCGGCGCGGCACCGCAATTTGGTTAGGACCGCAAAGGGAGCGCGATGAATGGAGGCGATCTTCTATTTCGTGGATGTCGGGATCATGGTCCTGGCCTGCTATTGGCTGGTAAAGATGGCAGGCCGTAAGCCAGGTGAGCCCACGAGCGGCTTATTCGCGTATTACGAAACACTTCCAGACAAACGCGCGAAATCGAAAAACGGCAAGTTTCCGTCGCGGACCGATGTGGCGGCCAAGCGCCCTTTGCAGCGTTAGAAGAACAATTAGTCTATGCGCGATTTGGCGTTTATTGTCTTGTTTATTTCAATGTTGCCGGCTGTATTCAAACGCGCGGCAACCGGGGTCATGCTGTGGATCTGGGTCGCGCTGGTGTCGCCCAACGCCTATGTCTATAGTTTTGCGCGCGGTATTTCATTTAATAAATTTGCGGCAATTGCAACATTGATTGCTTTGCTTTTCGACAAAACCAAGCGAAAACCCTATTTTGATGCCCATGTTGTTCTTTTAATTCTATTTTTTATCCAGCTTTCGATATCATATTTTTTTGCAATAAGTGCTGAAGCCCGTAATGATGAGATTTACGATCGCGTCAGCAAGATATTCACCCTCGCCATCGTATTGGTGTCGCTGATTTCGACACGCCTGGGAATTCATGGCATCGTGTTGGCAATCTGCCTTGGCCTGGGCATTCACGGCACGTTGGAGGGGCTGCGCTACATGGCGACGGCGGGCGGGCACAAGATCGAGCCGCCGGCGAATTTCGGCGACAATAACTACTTCGCGGTTGCCCTGATGATGCTGGCACCTTTGCTTTGGTATCTTTCAGCATACTCCAAACAGCAAATCGTTCGAATTTCGACCCGGCTGGCAGTCGGTATTAATATTGCAGCCGTCGTCGGATCCGGCTCGCGTGGCGCGATGGTAGGCTTGGCGTCGGTTGTACTGGTGCTGATCCTGCAATCGAAAAACAAGATTCCGGTCTTGCTGGCAGTTTGCCTGATCGGGGGGGCTGGTTTGTCGCTGACGACCGATGAATGGCGTACCCGGATGGGAACGATTAACACAGCCGAGGAGGATGGGTCATTCATGGGCCGGGTTGCGGCCTGGAAAATGAATACTGTGATCGCGTTCGATCGCCCGCTGACCGGCGGTGGCTTTGGTGTAAGCGTTGATCCGCGGGTGCACGACGCCTATCGGTCACGCTTTAATTCGTTCAGTTTTTTTATGGACACAGGAACCCTTGGCGGCGCGCTCGAAGCGCACAGTATCTATTTCCAGGCATTGGGCGACACTGGCTTCATCGGCCTTGGGCTGTTCATCGGCCTGCTGGTTACGGCGTATGCCAACATTCGGGCGATTAACCGCATGGCAAAAGGACGCCCCGAGCTTGCCTGGGCCAGCGATCTGGCGACCTGGATGCGCCTGGGTCTCATCGCGTACTCGGTTTCAGGCGCGCTGCTGAGCCTGACCTATTTTGAAACGTATTATGTTTACATTACCCTGATTTCGGTGCTGCGTGATTTCGTGCAGCGCCAAGCCAAGAAAGTTGAAGAAACTGTCCAGCCTGCGATGTCCCGCAGCCGGATGCTCGCCCAGCAAGCGGCCGCCCGCGTCGGGTAAAACCGCTACCGCGTAGGGCGCGGCGGTGTTTGCGAATAGTCGTAAAACCCGCGCCCGGTTTTGCGCCCGAGCCAACCAGCCTCGACATATTTCACCAGCAATGGACAGGGTCGGTATTTGCTGTCCGCCAGACCTTCATGCAGCACCTGCATGATCGACAAGCACGTATCCAGCCCAATAAAATCGCCCAGTTCAAGCGGCCCCATCGGGTGGTTCGCGCCCAGCTTCATCGCGGTATCGATCCCGACGACCGAGCCGACACCTTCATACAATGCGTAGACCGCCTCATTTATCATCGGCACCAGGATGCGGTTGACAATGAAGGCGGGAAAATCCTCGGACACCGTGCTGGTCTTGTTCAACCGACGCGCCAACACCTGAACCGCCTGGAAAGTCGGCTCATCGGTGGCAATTCCGCGGATAATTTCGACCAGCTTCATCACCGGAACCGGGTTCATGAAGTGCATGCCGATGAATTTTTCGGGCCGGTCGGTGCTGGCACCAAGCCGGGTAATCGAGATGGAGGAGGTATTCGATGCGACAATGCAGGATGGCCGCAAATGCGGGGTTAGCGCCTTGTAGATCAGGCGCTTGACGTCCTCTTTCTCCGTTGCGGCTTCGATCACCATGTCGCAGTCACCGAAGGCAGCATAATCGGTGCTGGTGGTGATCCGGGCGAGGGCTGCCGCCTTGTCTTCGGCCGAAATCACGGTGCGGGCGACCTGGCGTTCCAGATTGCGATCCATCGTCGCCATCGCGCGCGCCAGCGCATCGGCTTTTACGTCGAGCAATACCACTGGCAGGCCGGCCAATGCGCAGACATGGCTGATGCCATTGCCCATTTGCCCGGCGCCAATGACGCCGACCTTGGCGATCACTGGCGAGCCGAGCATTTCGTCCGCCTGGCCTGCACCCGTCGTGACGTTCATCAGGCTTTTTTCAGTTCAGCGGCAAATTCCGGTAGGGCGACGAATAAATCGGCTACCAGGCCATAATCGGCCACTGAAAAGATCGGCGCTTCCTCGTCCTTGTTGATTGCGACGATAACCTTGCTGTCCTTCATGCCGGCCAGATGCTGGATTGCCCCAGAAATCCCGACTGCGATATACAGATCCGGCGCCACAATTTTGCCGGTCTGGCCGACCTGATAATCATTGGGCACAAAGCCGGCATCGACGGCGGCGCGGCTGGCGCCGACGGCGGCCCCAAGGGCATCGGCGATCGGGTCGAGCAGGGCAAAATTATCGCCGTTCTGCATGCCGCGCCCGCCGGAGATCACCACCCTTGCCGCTGTCAGTTCCGGCCGTTCGCTTTTCGACAGCTCGGCGGAAATGAAGCGGGAAATTTCGGGCGATGCCACTGCCGCGATTGCCTCGATCGGGGCGCTGCCACCCTCGGCGGCAACCGGGTCGAAGCTTGCGGCGCGAACCGTGATCACTTTTTTGGCGTCAGACGATTTCACCGTTGCCATCGCGTTGCCAGCATAAATCGGCCGCACGAAGGTGTCGGCATCAACCACGCCGGAGATGTCGCTGATCGGCTGACAGTCGAGCAAGGCTGCCACGCGCGGCATGATGTTCTTGCCGATTGCGGTGGTCGCGGCGAGCAGATGCGAATAGCCGGGGGCAAGTGACACCAGCAGTGCCGTCATCGGCTCGGCCATCGCATGGGCATAGTCTGGCGCATCCGCCAGCAACACCTTGGCAACGCCCGGCAATTTAGCGGCGGCGGCGGCTGCAGCCTGCACGCCGTGGCCGGCGACCAGGGCATGGACCTCACCAAGTTTCGTCGCGGCCGCAATCGCCGAGCGCGAGGGCTGCTTGATGATGCCGGCTTCGTGGTCGAGTAATACGAGAACGCCCATCTTAAATTACCTTTGCTTCGGTCCGCAGCTTCGCCACCAGCTCGGCAACCGAGCCAACTTTCACCCCTGCCTGCCGCTTTGGCGGCTCGGCCACGCTCACCACCGTCAGGCGCGGGGTTACATCAACGCCGAGGTCTTCCGGTTTCACATTATCGATCGGCTTCTTGCGGGCCTTCATGATGTTGGGCAGCGACGCGTAGCGCGGCTCATTCAGGCGCAAATCGGTGGTGATGATCGCCGGCAGGTTGAGCGAGACGGTTTCAAGCCCGCCATCAACTTCGCGGATCACTTCCATCTTGTCGCCATCGATGGTGACCTTGCTGGCAAACGTGCCTTGCGCCCAGCCGAGCAGGGCCGCGAGCATCTGGCCGGTCGCCGACATATCGTCATCGATTGCCTGTTTGCCGAGAATAACCAGGCCAGGCTGTTCCTTGTCGACCAGCGCCTTCATCAGCTTGGCGACCGCGAGCGGCTGCAAATCGGCATCGGTTTCAACCAGAATGCCGCGATCGGCGCCCATGGCGAGCGCGGTGCGGATGGTTTCGGCGCAGGCGGCCACCCCCATCGACACGGCGACGATCTCGGTCGCCACGCCCTTTTCCTTAAGACGAACCGCTTCCTCAATGCCGATTTCGTCGAACGGATTCATCGACATTTTCACGCCGGCGGTTTCCACCCCGGTGCCGTCTGACTTCACCCGAACCTTGACGTTGTAGTCGACCACCCGCTTGACGGGGACTAGGATCTTCATGGGATGGCTACCGTTGTTGGAGTTGCGTATGTCATAGTGATGCGGGCGCGAAATGCCGGTGGAAACACCGGACTTCGCACCCGCACAAAACTGTGGAAGACCATAAGAGCCGGCCGCCAGCGCTGTCAAACCGTTGGGGCGGGGCCGGCGCTTTCAGGCGCCGATCCATCGGTTTCAGACCGAAAAATACTTTGCCCTCGGGTTCAGCACCACAATCGCGCTGGTCGATTGCTCGGGGTGCAACTGGAATTCGTCGGACAGCGAAACTCCGATCTTGTCGGCCTGCAACAGCTTCAGGATCGGCTCCTGATCTTCCAGGCGCGGGCACGCCGGGTAGCCAAACGAATAGCGGCTGCCGCGATAGGATTGTTGCAGCATCTTGTCGATGTCGCGGTCATCCTCGGAGGCAAATCCCAGTTCGGCACGAATGCGCTTATGGGTGTATTCCGCCATCGCCTCGGCCATTTCGACCGATAACCCGTGCAGATAGAGATAGTCCTGGTAGCGATTATCCTCGAACCAGACCCGCGCGGTGTCGGATGCTTTCTGCCCGACCGTCACCACCTGCAACCCGATCACGTCGCGTTCGGCATCGTCCACATCACGGAAGAAATCGGCGATGCAGTCGCCGTCATCTTTGGGCTGGCGTGGCAGGGCGAAACGGGTGAGCTCGGTAGTGCCATCCTGATCGAAAATAATCAGATCATTGCCCTGACCCGCAGCCTTCCAATACCCGTACGCCGCTTGCGGGCGCAAAATATCGTCGGCCTCGCAGATCGTCAGCATCCGCCGCATCACCGGGCGCAGTTCCTGCTTGGCCCAACCGAGGAAGTCATCAAAGCTGCGGCCCTGTTTGCGGAAGCCCCATTGAAATTGATACAGGCTGCGTTCGTTGATGAAGGGCACGATGGCTTTCGGTGCGGCTTCCACAATCCGCGGCCCCCAGAATGGCGGCGTCATGGCCGGCACATCCTGGGTCAGCCGAAGGCGCCGGGCACGGACTTCGGCCACATCCACCGGGCGGAACGCTGCGGCATCGGCCTCACCGAGTTTGCGCGCCGTATTGCGCGACTTGCCTTCGCGGGATTTTTGCACCGCCGCCAGATAGTCATCCAGCGCATTACCGGTGACCTTGTCCATCAGATGCAACCCGTCAAACGCATCACGCGCATAGGCGACGCGGCCGCAGGCATAGGCGCGGACGCAATCATCCTCGACATAGTTGCGGGTCAGCGCCGCACCACCCAGCAAAACCGGGATATCGAGGTTCAACCTGGACATTTCCTCCAGATTCTCGCGCATCACCACGGTCGATTTCACCAGCAGTCCGGACATCCCGATCGCGTGGGCGCGATGTTCGCGCACCGCCGCGACCATGTCGGCGAGCTTGACCTTGATGCCGAGATTGATCACCCGATAGCCATTATTGGTCAGAATGATGTCAACCAGGTTCTTGCCGATATCGTGGACATCGCCCTTCACGGTTGCCAGCACAATTGTGCCTTTTTCCTGGCCCTCGATTTTTTCCATCATCGGTTCGAGATAAGCGACCGCAGCCTTCATGGTTTCGGCTGATTGCAACACGAAGGGCAACTGCATCTTGCCGGCGCCAAACAATTCGCCAACGACTTTCATGCCGTCGAGCAGGATGTTGTTGATGATCGCCAGCGGTTCATTGGTCTTGAGCGCATCATCCAATTCGTCGGTCAGGCCTTTGCGGTCACCATCGACGATGCGGTCCTTCAGCCGGCCTTCAACGGTTTCGGCGCGGGTTTTCTTGACCGCATCAACCAGCTTGCGATCGGCGAAAATCTCCAGCAGCTTCTGCAGCGGGTCGTAATCTTCGCGGCGACGGTCGAAAATCAGATCCTCGCAAACCTGCAATTCTTCCGGCGCGATCAGATGCAGCGGGCGAATTTTTGAGACATGCACAATTGCGCCGGTCATCCCGGCTTTCACCGCATGATCGAGGAACACGCTATTCAAAACCGCGCGCGCCGCCGGGTTCAGGCCAAAGCTGATATTGGACAGGCCAAGAATGATCTGGATGTCGGGAAATTTCTCCGAGATCATCTTGATCCCTTCAAGCGTCCACTGCCCGAGCTTGCGGTCATCCTCGTTGCCAGTGGCGATGGTGAAGGTCAGCGGGTCGATCAGCAGGTCGCATTGCTGAAGCCCGTGCTGGGTGCAGGCGAAATCCACCAGACGCGTGGCGATTTCCAGCTTCTGTTCCGGCGATTTGGCCATGCCGACTTCGTCAATCGTCAACGCTATCACCGCCGCGCCAAAACGCTTGGCCAGCACCAGACGCTCATGCGCGGCATCCTCGCCATCCTCGAAATTGATCGAGTTGATGATCGGCTTGCCGCCATGCAGCTTTAACGCCGCCTCGATCACCGGGGTTTCGGTGCTGTCGATCACCAGCGGTGAATTTACCGACGATGTGAAGCGGGTAATCACCTCGTTCATCTCATAGATTTCGTCACGCCCGACAAAGGCGGTGCAGATGTCGAGGCTGTTGGAGCCTTCGGCGATCTGCTCACGGCCCATCGAAACGCAGCCGTCCCAATCGCCGGTTTCCTGCAATTCACGCCATTTCCGCGAGCCATTGGCGTTGCAGCGTTCGCCGATCGAGAAATAGCTGTTTTCCTGGCGCAACGGGGTTTGCTGATACAGACTCGCCACCGACGGCATCCACACCACGCCGCGTTGCACCGGCGCCGGCCGGAAACCGCCACGCCGACGCAGCATAACGTCCAGCGCCTCGATATGCTCAATTGAGGTGCCACAGCAGCCGCCGATCAGATTGACCCCGTCTTCGGCGACAAAGCGTTCCATCCAGCTCGCCATTTCGGCGGCACCGAGCGGATAATGGGTGGCGCCATTGACCAGTTCGGGCAGGCCGGCATTGGGCTGGAGCGAGATCAGCCCTTCCCAGTTCTCCGAGAGAAACTTCACATGCTCGGCCATTTCCTGGGGGCCGGTGGCGCAGTTCAA
>JANYCX010000089.1 GCA_025360065.1 Acetobacteraceae bacterium
CTGCGCCGAGGTCGAAAGCGCGCCGGACCGCCGGGCGGCGGCCGAAATGGTGCTGATCCGGCTGTGCCATACCGCCGATCTGCCGCCGCCGGGCGATCTGGTACGCCGCCTGATGGAATCCGGTGCGGCGACCCAAAACCCGCCCGCCCCGCAAGGCGGCGGTGGTGGCGGCACCCGTGCAGTCGCCAACGGCGGCGCGATGGCTGTCGCTTTTGCCCAACCCGGCCCGGTGCTTTCGAGCTTCCGCGATGTGGTGGCACTTGTCGCCGACCAGCGCGAGGCCATGCTGCACGGCCATCTGCGCCACTCGGTCCATCTCGTCCGCTTTACCCAGGGCGTCATCGAATTACGCCCCGAACCCGACGCCCCCCGCGACCTGGCCCCAAAGCTTGCCGCCCTGCTATCAGAGGCCACCGGCACACGCTGGACCATAGCCTTTTCCGAGCAGGCCGGCGATGCCACCCTGGCCGAACAGGCCGATGGGCTCGAAGCCGGGCGCCGCCACACCGCTACCCAGCACCCGCTCGTGCAAGCCATTCTCGCGGCCTTCCCCGGTGCCAAAATTGGCGGCGTGCACGATCCACGGCTCGACCACTATGGCCTGATGCCCGAAGCAGCCCCGGTCGATATGCCCGAATTCGCCCCCGATGACGCCGAGTACGCCGATGACCGCCCCGAAGGCCCTGACAATCAAGACTGGGATAATTGAGCCATGAAGAACCTCGCCGCGATGATGAAGTCGGCATCGCAAATGCAACAGAAAATGGCCGACATGCAGGCCGAACTTGAATCCGCCACGGTCGAGGGCCAGGCCGGCGCCGGCTTGGTGCGCATCACCCTGAGCGGCAAGGGCGAGATGAAATCGATCAAGATCGATCCGAAAATCATCGACCCGGCGGACGCGGCCATGCTGGCCGACCTGATCATGGCAGCCCATGCCGACGCCAAGCGCAAGGCCGAAGCGGTGGCGGCCGAGGCCATGCAGAAAGCCGCGGGGGGCATGCAGCTTCCCGAAGGCTTCAAGCTGCCGTTCTGATCCTTTGGGTGGCCCGGAAGTCACACGGCTGATTGCGCTTTTGGCGAAACTGCCGGGCCTTGGTCCGCGCAGTGCCCGCCGGGCCGCGCTGAAACTGCTGCAAGCCCCCGAAAGCCGGATGCTGCCGCTGGCCGTGGCGCTGGCCGACGCCGCCCGCAGCGTGCGGTCCTGCACCGAATGCGGCAATCTCGACAGCGCCGACCCCTGCGCGATTTGCGCCGATCCACGCCGCGACCAGACGATCATTTGCGTGGTCGAAGGTGTCGGTGACTTGTGGGCACTCGAACGCGCGCATGTGCATCAAGGCCGCTACCATGTCCTTGGCGGAACCCTGTCGCCGCTTGGCGGAGTGGGGCCGGATGACCTCAATCTTACCCCGTTGCTGGCGCGGGTCAGTGCTGGCGGGATTGTTGAGGTCATTCTGGCTTTAGGGGCGACGGTGGAAGGCGCGACCACGATGCACTGGCTCGCCGACCGGCTGAAGCCGCATGCGGTCACGGTCACCCGGGTTGGCCAAGGGATGCCGATCGGCGGCGCGCTGGATGTGCTGGATGACGGAACCCTGGCGGCAGCGTTGCGGGCGCGGCGGCCTGCGGGCGCGTAAGGTTCAGCGCCGCGCCAACGCCAGAATTGCGCCTACCACACCGAACCCCGCCGCCAGCGGTCCGAAGCCGTCAAAGCCATAGCTGCCCATCATCCAGCCGCCGAGGCTCGCGGCGAACAGCCAGCCAAAGCTCGCCGATGTCACATTCAGCCCCAGCACGGTGCCGCGGATCTGTTCGGGCACGTCGGCTAGCGCCGCGATCAGCGATGGCCGGGCAACCGCGTTCACGAACACATAAAGAAAGCCAAGCGCCACGGTGACCGCGATGCTGGGGTGCCAGCCAAACAGCACGATGGCAACACCGCCGGACGCTGCCATCGACACAGCGTAGGTGCGCAGTCGGTTGGGAATGCGGTCGGCGATCTGCCCGCCGGCGATGGTGCCGATGATGTTGCCGACGGCGAACAGTGCCAGCGGGATGGCCAGGGCGGCCAGCGACAACCCGAAGGTTTCCTGCAGAAACGTGGCAAAATAAACCGCTGTCAGCCCGTAACACACCCGCTCGCACACCCCCATCGCGAGCAGGCGCATCACCGGCCCCGACATCGCGTTGCGCAAGGACGGCGCCGGCGTGCCGGCAACCCGCCGGCCGCTATCGCCCCCCCTGGTGGTAAACGCGAGGCCCGCCAAGGCGGCGATCGCAATCCCGCCGACGCAAAGATTAACCCCACGCCAACCGACATATGATCCGATCCATGCCGCCATCGGCACGCCCACCAGCAAGGTCAGCGACTGCCCTGCCATCACCCAGCCCAACGCCCGGCCGCGCTGGCCCTGTTCGACCTTGGCCGATACCTCGGCAAAGGTGACGCCGGTGAAGGTGCCGCTCGATCCGCCGGCCAAAATCGACCACAGCGCCACAGTCAGGAAGGTTTCTGCCTGGGCGACCCCGAACAGGGCGATCGCCAACACAATCGGGCCGCCCAGCAGGAAGGGCCGGCGGCCAAACCGATCCGACCCGGCACCGGCCACCATCGATGCGATGCCCCAGGCCACCGACGTCATGGCAACCAGATTGGCAACCAGCGCGATTTCGGTTCCCAAGTCGCGCGCCATGTCGATCAGGAACGGCGCGCGCGTGGTGCCCGACGATGATGCCGCGAACATGCCGAGGCACGCCGAAGCCAGCAGGGCATAGGGCAAAGTTGGTTCGCGGAGTTTAGCGCCGTCCATGAGGATGAGTTAACGCCCGAACCGTGGATTGCGCCAGCGATGCAGCGCCTGATTGATCTGGTGGGCGATGGCTTGCTCCATGGGCTTGATGCGATAAGACTGCCCGACATGGTTGCCCCCGCCAAGCCCCGCAAAACCAAACCGATGACACGCGATCAGGTGCGCGGGTTCTTGACGGTCCTGCGCGCCAGCAACCCAGCGCCGGAAACCGAACTTCGCTTCCACGATCCGTTTACCTTGCTGGTGGCTGTGGCCTTGTCGGCGCAGGCGACCGATGTCTCGGTTAACAAAGCAACGCTCGGGCTGTTCGCGGACGCACCCACCCCGGCCGCGATGGTGGCGCTGGGGGTGGACGGGGTTGCCGCCCATATCCGCACCATCGGGCTGTGGCAGGGCAAGGCGCGCAATGTCGTGGCGCTGTCCCAGCTTTTGCTCGACCGGCATGGCGGGAAGGTCCCCCATGATCGGGCGGCACTGGAAGCCTTGCCCGGCGTTGGCCGCAAAACCGCCAACGTGGTGCTGAACGTCGCGTTCGGTGAAGCGACCATGGCAGTCGACACCCATATATTTCGCCTCGGCAACCGCACCGGCATCGCGTCCGGGGCCAATGAACGTCAGGTGGAAGATACCCTGGTTAAACGCATTCCGCCCGAGATGCTGCGCGATGCCCATAACTGGCTGATCCTGCATGGCCGCTACGTGTGCAAAGCGCGCAGGCCTGAATGCTGGCGCTGCGCCGCCGCTGAATTTTGTCGCTATCCGAACAAGGAAACTGCCCGATGACCGCGAACCGCATCGCTGTGCTGCAATTTACCCACGAAACCGTGACGTTTCTGCCGAACGACACCACGCGCGACGATTTCATCTACCCCGGCTCCCCGGCCGCAGGCGAAGCTCTGCTGACCAGCGCGCCGAAATCCTACATGGGTGGATTTGTGAAGCTGGCGCGCGAATTTCCCGGCGTGGAACTCACCGGCATTACCTCGCCGCTGTGGCCGAAAACTGGCACCGGTTCGGGCTGGGTCACAACTGACGCGTTCGAGTATTTCTTGGGCGTGCAACTGGCGGAATTGCAGGCGCAGGGGCCGTTCGATGGCGTGTACCTCGCGCTCCATGGTGCGATGGCGGTGCGCGGCGTGGCGCGACCGGAAGCCGAGATCGCCCGGCGGGTGCGCGCGCTGGTTGGCACCACCTGCCGGATTGCCGGCACCTTCGATCCGCATGGCAACGAAGACGATCAGTATTTGCGCCACGCCGATTTTGGCTTCTGCGCCAAGTATTTCCCGCATTACGACGAATACCTGCAGGGCGCGCGCGCGGCACGTATGCTGATCCGTGCGATCCGCCACGATTTCACCCCCGCCCATCACGTGGTGAAAGTGCCGATCATTACGCCGACTGTGCTGCAATGGACCGGCGCGTCGCCATGGATGGACCTGGTGCAGCGCGCGCTGACCTGGGAAGCCCGCGAACCTGATGTGTTTGTAAATTTCTTCTTCGGCTTCCCCTGGGCCGACACCGTCGATGCCGGGATGACCGTGCAAGTCACCACCAACGGCAATCCGGCGCTGGCCAGACGGGTCGCCGATGACATGGCCGGCGCAGCCTGGCGGGCACGCCACGCGCTGATTGCGACCACCAAAATCCTGCCGATGCCCGAGGCCGTAACCGCTTCCCGCACCGCCCCGGGCCGGGTGGTGCTGGCTGATTACAGCGATCGGTCCGGCGCCGCGACATTCTTGTTGCGCGACATTATCGCCCAGGATCTGCCGAATGTGCTGGTCGCAACTGTGAAGGACGCCGAGCTTCTGGCGCGGATCGCCAACGGCACGCCCGGCGATGCCTTCGACCAGATGGTTGGCGGCAAGGTCGATGCCTCGGCCGGCGATCCGGTGCGCGTGGTCGGCACCCTGCGCGGCACCGGCCACGGCTGGGCGACGGTTGATTTCGGCCGGAATTGCGTGCTGGTGATTAGTGAATTCCTGACCCAGATTATCGAGCCCGCAACCTTGCGCGCTTACGCGGTCAACCCCGATGATTTCACCGTCTTCGCGATCAAATCCCGCGCCCATTTCCGCCGTGGCTTTGACGACAGTGGGTACGCCAGCACGATCCTGCTGGTCGAACCGCCGCAGCCGTTCCTTGGCACGACGGGGCTGGAGGCGTTGACCTTCGCGCATTTGCGGCTCGCGGATTATTTCCCTTATGGCAATCCGGTGTTCCCGCCTGCGCCGCAGTCCGGCGGCTGAGGCGGCGGGTTTTCTACCGCAGCATCCCCCGCATCCGTGGGTCCAGCGCGTCGCGCAGCGTGTCACCCAACAGGTTCAGCCCCAGCACCAGCATCGCGATCACCGTCCCGGGGGCGAGCGCGATCCACGGCGCTTCGACCAAGGTATCGCGGCCGTCGGCAATGATCGACCCCAAGGTTGGCTGCGGCGGCGGCGGGCCGACGCCGACGAAGCTGAGCACGGCTTCGGCCAGAATGGCGACGGCGAACACAAAGGTTTGCTGCACGGCCAGCGGCGCGGCGCAGGCTGGCAGGATGTGTTTGGCGAGGATGCGAACAGTATTGGCGCCGACAGCGCGTGCCGCCTCGACATAGTCCAGCGCGCGGGCGACCAGCACAGCGGCGCGCATAACCCGGGCGGTGCGCGGGGTGTAGGCGACGGTCAACGCCACAATCGCGGTCGCCTCGCTGGGGCCAAGGGTGGCAGCGAGGGCGATGGCAAGCAGCAAGCCGGGAAAGGCCATCAGCCCGTCCATCACCCGCATCAGCCAGGCATCGGCCGGACGCCACCAGCCGGAAATAAGACCAATGCTGGCGCCGGCAAGCCCGGACAGCACCGCGACAGCGAGGCCGATGCGCAGCGAAACGCCAGCGCCGAACAGGATGCGACTGAGCACATCGCGGCCATAACGATCCGTGCCAAGCAGATAGAGATCGTTGGGCGCGCCGAGCCGGTAGCGGTAATTGTTCTTCACCGGATCGAACGGCGCGATCCAGCCGGCGGCGATGGCCGCAATCGCAACAGCCCCGACCAGGACCAGCCCGACCAGGAAGGCCGGGCGACGCAGGAAATTCATGATTGCGCCCGTAGCCGTGGATCGGCCCATAAATAGAGCAGATCGACCAACAAATTCACCAGCACGAACACGAACGCGATCACCAGCAGCCCGCCCTGGATCACCGGCCAGTCACGCCGCAGCACCGACCCGATCACCAGACGCCCGACGCCGGGCAGGGAAAACACCTGTTCAATCACCAGCGCGCCGCCGAGCGACAGGCCGAAGCCGATGCCGGCAACCGTCAGGATTGGCACCAGCGCGCCGGCAAGCACATGGCGGGCGAAAACACGGATTTCCGACAGTCCCTTGGCGCGGGCGGTGCGGATAAAATCGCTGCTGGCAACTTCAAGCGCGGCACTGCGGGTCATCCGCGCAATCGGGCCAAGCTGGGTCAACGCCAAAGTTCCAGCCGGCATGGCGACCGAGCGCAGCCAGCCCAATGGGTCCTCGCTTAACGGAATAAACCCGCCGGTCGGCAGCCACTGCAACTTCACCCCGACCACCCAAATCAGCAGTAGCCCGAGCCAGAAATCCGGCAATGACAACCCGATGAGCGACGCCCCCATGGTGGCCTGGTCCGGCCAGCGCCGCACGTTCTTGGCAGCGATAAGCCCGGCCGGGATGCCGATTGCGCACGCAACCCCCAGCCCGAGAAATGCGAGCGACAAGGTCACCGGCAGCCGTTCCAGGATTGCCGCACCGACGCCCTGGTTGAGCAGCACCGAGCGCCCGAGATCCCCCTGCGCGAGGCCTGCGTACCACGCCAGCATCCGGCCCAGCAGCGGCTGATCGAGGCCCAGGCTTTCCCGCAGCCGCGCAATATCGGCCGCGGTGGCCGATGGCCCGGCAAGTTCGGCCGCCATGTCGCCGGGAACCAGCAAGGTCAAGCCGAACGACACCAGCGACACCACCAGCAACACTGGCACTGCCGCCAGCAGCCGAACGGCTATAAGGCGCAGCACCCGCTAGGCGAACCAGCAATCCCACATGCGGGGGATACGATAGGGCGCGTAATTGGCAACGTTGGACCGCGTCGCCTGGATCACCCCGATATCGCCGCATTTGATCGAAATCGCCTGATCATAAACGCGGTCCTGGAACATTTTCACCGCTGCCTGGCGATCCGCAAGCTTCAAACTGGTGGTAAGCTGCAACTGGGCCTGTTCGATCACTGGATCGGGCTTGATCTGCACCGGGGCGGCGCCGGCGAAGAAGCCAACCACGCCATACGGCCCCTCATACGGCTCAATCCCCATGCCGAGCGGCCAAAGATTCCAGCCTTCCGGGCGCAGCCGCGCATTGAGCACGGTGGGCCAGTCCATCACCGATAGCTTCACATTCATGCCGATCGCGCGCAGCTGTTCGGCGGCGACGGTGCCGGTATCCAGATGATTGCGGAACGAATTATCGGCAACGATGACCAGTTCCTCGCCCTTGTAGCCGCCTTCTTTCAGCAGCGCCTTGGCACGATCCTTATTCTGGGTGGTGTATTTCGCAAGGCCCTCGGTCCCCGGAAAATAGCCAGTATTGGGGTGCTGCCAGGCCGGTTGCAGCCGGAACAATCCGCTGGTGGCGATGGCCATGATTTCTTCGAGGTCGAGCGCCGCCTGTATCGCGCGTCGGATGCTGACATTCGCGGTCAGGCCGAAATTGGTATTCATCATCAGGGTTTGGAACGCCCACGGCATCATCGTGTAGGCGACGATGGATTTATCGGACTTCAACCGTTCCGCCGCCGGCACGTCGAGCGCTTCCAGCACATGCAGCTCGCCAGTTTGCAGCCCGGCAGTGCGCGCGCCACCTTCGGGCATGAAGCGAAACCGCACGCTGTCAAAATAGGCGGTCTTGCGGCCAGCGAAACCATCACGCGCTTTGTAGTTTGGGTTGGCGACATATTTGTCGAAGCGCTTCAGCAGCGCGTGGCTGTCGGCCTTGAATTCACCGAGGGTGAACGGCCCGGTGCCAATTGACCCACCTTGCCCGGCGGGCTTGGCGCAGTCTTCGGCGGTCATGATCGCACAGGGTGCACGCGGGCTGCTGATGCCTTCGATGAAGCCGGGGTAGACTTGCGACAACTTCACCACAACGGTGTTGGCGTCCGGCGTTTCGATTGCCGCCACCGGCTTCATGATAAAGGCGCTGGTGCCAATTTTGCCATAGCGTTCCAGGCTCGCCTTGACATCGGTCGAGTCCATGACTTTGCCGTTATGGAACAGCACGCCTTTGCGGAGTGAGAATTTATAGGTCAGCCCGTCGGCGGAAATATCCACGCCTTCCGCCAGGTCCGGCTTGGGGTCTCCGGCTTCATCGCGGGCGAACAGGGTTTCGTGCATGTGCAGGCTGATGTTGCGGGTGGCCTGCGCGGACGTGGTTTGGGCATCCAAGGTCGGCGGTTGCGCCTGCTGGGACACGACGACATCGCCGCCCTTCTTGCCCTGCGCGATGGCCGGCAACGGCAATGCGGCGGCGGTAACAAGCCCTGCGGTGAAGCTGCGACGACGTAGCATGGTGAAATCCTTCTCCGGGAATTCTGAGCCTGAATGCTGCGACCAGCGCGGCCCACTTGGCAAGCCTTTAATCTAGGCGCACGCTATTTACTGTCCCAAACTCCAGCAGGAGCAGAAGCCATGTCGGCCGTCCTGAAGTCCCTATCTTCCTCCGAAACCGAAGCTGCGGAATGGCGCCTGCGCTGCGATATGGCGGCGGTGTTCCGGGTCTCAGCCCGGCTCGGCTGGAACGAGCAGATCGGCAACCACAACTCGCTTATGCTGCCCGGTAAGGAACCCACTTTTCTGATCAACCCGCGCGGCTGGCGTTTCGAAGAATTGACCGCGTCGAGCCTGATTGTCTGCGACCTCGATGGCCGGGTGCTGCGCGGCAAGGGCGAACTGCGCAAGGTTGCCTTCCACATCCATGCCCGCATCCATATGCGCAACCCGGCTGCGGCCTGCGTGGTGCATGTCCATCCGCAATATTTGACCGCGCTATCGATGCTGGAAAAGCCCGAACTGAGCCTGTCGCATCACAATAACCTGATGCTGAATGATCGGGTGGTGATCGACCTCGAAGGCGACGAACCGGTTGCCGATAATTCCGAGGGCGACCGTATTGCCGACCTGATGGGCAACAAGACCATCATGATTATGGCGAGCCATGGCGTAACAGTGGTGGGCGCCACGGTTCACGAAGCCTTCGACGAATGCCACAGCGCCGAGCGCACCGCGATGTATCAGGTCACCGCGATGTCCACCGGGCAAAAACTGCGGCAACTGCCGGACCGGCTGCGGCGCGGCTATACCGGCGCCTGGGGCGACAAGGTTGATGCCCGCATGCACCTTGATGCCTGGCGGCGGATTTTGGACAAGGAAGGTGATGACTACGCGACGTGATGGGGGGATTATCAATAGAACTCCGGCATCAATTTGCGCAATTTATTGAATTTTCTGGTCGAATAGCAGGGGCGAATATTCCCGCCTGCCCCCAAGTCAGGCAGCCACCGCAATCCGATACTGCGCCAACCCCTGCCGGTCCCCAGCCTTGAGCAACCGCCCGACAACCGGGCCTCGTTCAGCTTTCCAGGCTGGAACCCCAAAACCCGCGAATGGTTGGGGGAGCAGGGACGGGTCGTGTGGCAAGGGGCACAGTTGACGGTAACAGTGCCGCCTGATCGGGTAATCGTCGCGTCAAAGATGCTGCCCGGCGATGATCGCGATTTTGAGGATTACCTGTGGCTGATCGCCGCGCATGGACTGGCGGTCAAAGAAATTCTGCTGGCGATCAGGGCATTACCAGATGACGCGCGCCGCTTGGCAAGGGATAATTTCGGCATTCTTAGGATGATGCAGGCATGATCGTTTGGGGTCGGTATCCTATGGACAAAATTCACCCTCAACCGATCCACAATAAAAACGGCCACCGCTCAAAGATGATGGCCGAATTCAACTTGCGGCACGCGAGCCAAGCAGGAACGCGCGATGGACCCTACGAGGTCTTGCGGCGACGCAGCACGCCAAGACCAAGCAGCGCGCTGCCCAGCAACGCCATCGATGCAGGCTCCGGGACGCCAGTACCAACCTCCGGTTCGGTGCCGGCGATAAAGGCTGCGGGGAGCGGGGCGGCACTTATTGACCAGCTAACGTCATCACCGAACGCCATGTTCCCGGACAGTGCACTCGAGGTTTGCCAGCCGAATTCGTTCCCAAGCCCCACCGTGATCGCAAGCCAGTAGGTGGATGTTCCGTCGATGGACCAGTTCAATCCGCTTAACGCGACGGTTCCGGAGCCGGGGCTTACCAACGCGCTATCGCCTGAAATGAAGGTCCCTGACGGCACGCCACTGACAGTCGACATCAGGCCTATCGTCGCTATATTGGTGGTGCCGGGTATATTGTTGAAAGCCTCACTCAGATACGCGGTCACCGTCGTCACCGTCGTCACCGAATTCGCGGCGAATGACAACGCATAATAGGATTGGAAGGCCGGGTTCGGCTCGGCGTAGGCCTGATTATTCACGTCCCACGCGAATTGACCGGTGCTGAAAACGTCCGCGCCGATTGTATTGAGAAGGACAGTCGAGGCCTGGGCCGCTGACGCAAATGTGAGGCCTGCCAGGGCTGCGGCGGAAAGAAAAAATCGGTTCATGATCAATATCCAATCTGCGGGTTCAGGACTTTTTAAAAGGCAAAACGTGACTTTCGACACCGAACGTCGCGCAACACAACTCTACAAATTCTACCGAGCAAAAAGCATGCCGTCAACTAAACCCAATAAAATCAATGGTTCCATTTTGAATATTTTTTGACTTGTAAAATTTCCCGACAAACCTTCAAGGTCGGACTCTGACGCATGGTAACCCAAACCGAACCGGGGACGACCACGTCCCTAACACGGCCCGGTGGAAGTTTTGACGATTCGAATTTTGATCGGTGTGGCTCCCACCGAAGCGCAGAAATCATAGGTGTTATTGCCTGGATTTGCGCCGTTCAGACCGAACACAATGTAGCTAAAAGTACTATTGCCCGGCGCGTAGGTGTAGGTAACTTTCCCTGTTGAGTCGACCGCCCAACTGCCGATATTGGTACGTGTCGGATCAACTGCGCCGGTCCCTCTCTTGTAGTCACCGAGCCTACCGCCCGTATAATGTGCTTCCTGATTGATATAGGTCGCCAAGCCTGTGGTGGCAGGATAACACGCGAGCGAGCCGGTCAACAGGTTGTTTGCCTGGGATTGGCTATACTGCGTATACGTGGACCCGCTTGCCGTGCAATTAATAGCAAACGCCATGCTCGGCACACTCAACAGGCCCACAAGCCCGCAAACCCAACCTAATTTCCTCATCGGACATTCTCCCTGCTAACATAAACCCTCAAGGGGTCTGATTCCGCGCAATGGTTTCCTCGTGTCGGCCAAATGCCTCGAAATTCTGTTTATTGATTATAAATCTACTGATATTGAGGGTTTGGCACAACCTTCTTATCGAAAATGCAATCTCAAACCAACGCCCCTCGCTGCGCCGATGCTGAACGAAACGTCGAGACTGCAAACCCTACCCCTCCACAAACCTCAAAGCCGCCCCATTAATGCAATGCCGCAGCCCGCTCGGTGCCGGCCCGTCTTCGAAGACATGCCCCAAATGCCCCTCGCAGCGCGCGCAATGCACCTCGGTCCGGGTCATGAACCAACTGCGATCGGTCGTCGTCGCAACCGATCCCTCCACCGCCGCATAAAAGCTCGGCCAGCCAGTGCCGCTTTCGAATTTGGTGTCTGACGGATACAATTCCTGCCCGCAGCCGGCGCAGGCAAACATCCCCGGCCGCTTTTCGGCGTTTAGCGGCGATGTGCCGGCACGTTCGGTCGCATGCTTCCTCAGCACGTTAAACTGCTCCGGCGTCAGGCGTTCCCGCCACTCGGCATCGCTTTGCGGTAAGGTCGCGGTCGGTTGCGCGGCGTCGTCTGGCATGGCACCCCTCCATATCTCCGATAAAGATGTGGTCCCTTGCGGGCCCGGTCAAGCCACGCCAACAGCGAATGGGACCCTGAATTGCTCCGCCTCCCCGGATTTCGTGCCTACTTGGCGGCGGCCGCCCTCGGGCGACTGGCGTTTTCGGCGGTCGCCGTGCTGCAGGGCATCGCGGTCTATCAGTTAGCGCGCGATCCTCTGGCGCTGGGCTGGATGGGGTTGGCCATGGCGGTTCCCGCCATCGGGCTGGTGCTGTTCGGCGGCCATGTCGCGGATCGCTATAATCGGCGCTGGATTGTGATCGCCGCCCGCACCGCAATGGCATTGCTGACCCTGGGGATGGCCGCGATCGAGACTTTAGCAGTCGCCGACGGCCTTGCCTTACTCTACACGATTTCCTTCTTCATCGGCGTTGTGGGTGCTTTCGCCAATCCGGCGAGCGCCGGCCTCGAAGCCCAGGTCGTCCCGCCCGAGCACGCGTTGCGCGGCGCATCGCTGCTGGCATCAACCGGGCAGGTCGCCGGGCTGATCGGCGCGCCGCTCGGCGGGCTGGTCTACGATAGTGTCGGCCCCGGCATCGCGTTCCCGATCTTGTCGGGAATCTTTACACTCTCAGCGGCCTGCATCGTTCTCGGCGTTCCCGCCCGGCCGGCAAGCGTGGTTGCCGGGCCAAATCCGCGCATGCTGGTCAACATTGCCGAGGGCATCCGCGCCGTCTTCGCCGATCAGCGGCTGGTCGGGTCGATGGCATTAGACCTGTTCGCGATTTTCTTCGGTGGCGTGATCGGGCTGTTGCCGCTGTTTGCCACCGACATCCTCCATGTCGGCTCGGCCGGGGCTGGCGCGTTGCGGGCGGCGGCCTCGGCGGGGTCGGTGGTGGCCATGGCGATCGCCTGGCGCTACCCGCCGCGCCGCTATGCCGGCCTGGCGCTGCATCTGGCGATTGCCGGGTTTGGCGTTGGCATCATCGTGTTCGGGCTGTCGACCAGCTTCCTGCTGTCGCTCGCCGCGATCTTCTTCACCGGGGCGTGCGATGGCGTGTCGGTGGTGGTACGCCAGGCCATCGTCCGCCTGCTGGCGCCTGACCACATGCGCGGCCGCATCGCCGCGGTTCGCATGGTGTTCGTCAATTCATCCAACGAGTTGGGCGATTTCGAAAGCGGGGTCGCCGCCGCGCTGATCGGCGCTGGCCCGGCAGTGTGCATGGGTGGCGCCATCACCATCGCCACCGCCGCCATCACCGCGTGGCGCGCACCGAAGCTGCTGCGGCTCGACATCGGGCGCATCGTCGCGCCATTGTAAGCCGAGCAAGGAGCGAGCGAATGGACGAGACCGGCCGCGCGGCGATTGCGGCGGATACGTTGGTGATCGCGTTGGGCGGCGTCGATGCGTTTGCGCCGCCGGTGGCGTTTTCGCTCGTCTGTGTGCGGGCCGCGTTTGCCGACCTTGGGGTGCGGCGGGTGCTGCTGGCTTTCGCTGACCGGTCCAGCCCCAGTGTGACCGCGCTTGAAATGGCGTTGCGCGCGCGTGCCATTCCGGTGTCCTGCCATCTTGTGGAAGCTGGCGCCTGGCCCGAGGCCGTGCATCTGGTCGCAGCCGGGCATGCCCCGCAATCGTCGCACTTGGCCAGCCTGTTCAGCTTCCGCGACCGCGACGTGTTGCACAATGCCGGGCATGCCGGCGCGCCGCAGCTGTTCCTTGGGACCGACACCGCCGCATCCTATCCGCCCGCGTCGGCATGGACCGCAGCACAAGCCCAAATGGATGCCTGTCTGGCCTATTCCGAGGCCAGCATCACCATTGCGGCAATCGCGCTGCCGCCGGCGACGCCCGATTTCGGTCGTGATATGGCAATTCTGGCCGCACCCAACGGACATGCCACGCTGGCTGCTGATCTTGCGCGACGCTTTGCCGCCGATCCGCATATCGCCCTGCTGGACATGCTGCTTCTGGCGATCATCGACCGATCGGCAGCACTTCCGGCGATGCCAGACCTCGGGGCTGACGATGCATTGTGGTGGCGCAATATCGTGCATGTTCGCGCGATGCACTGGGGGGCCGCGCCGCGCAGTGAGATCGAAATCGGGCCAGAGCATGATTTCCTCGGCAGCATTGCCCCGACCGGCGATTGGCCATTGCTCCGCTGGCTCAACATGCTCGCCATGCGCCGGCTGCGCCCGACTGCCATGGTTGCGGTGATGGTGATGGCGACCGATGAAGGGATCAATCTGGTCGAATGGATTGCCCATCATCAGGCAATCGGCACGCCCGACATATTTCTTTATACCAATCAGAATAGCGATGGCTCGGAGCCGCTGCTCGCAGCCCTGGTCGCCGCCGGGGCGATCACCCTGATCCGCCAGCGCAGCGCGCCGGGCGCCGAGGTCGAGATCACGGCCCTGCGGCACGCGGTTGAGCTGCTGCCCGAAATGCGGCGCTTTGAATGGGTGCTGTTCGTCGATGCCGATGACTTCACCACCCCCGATGGCAAATACGACCATAGCCTGCCCGCCCTGCTCCAGGCCGCTGGCGATGCAGCACCGGGGGCGATGCTGCTGCCCTGGCACTGGCGCTGCTGGCCGCATCGGTTCGACCGCAGCCCAGGCATGATGCTCACCCGGTTTCCCCATGCCATGCCCCATATCCTGTTCAAGGCGGCCGCACGGCTGGCCGCGCTGGTGGCAATGCCCATGAGCCGAGCGCCTGAGCTTGATGCGGGCGTGGCAGTGATCGGCACCGATCTGGTGGAAATCCCGGCGGCACAGATCTGGGACCGCGTGCCCAAGCCCAATGCCGGCGGCAGCATCCAGCATTTCTGGGGCAAATCCTTCGTCGAATTCGTCATTAAAAAGCAATGCGACGATCGCCTGCAACCCGCCACCGGCATGGACAACCTCGCTTTCGCCCAGTTCCGCGATCGGAACCATCCGATGACGATGGCCAATCTGCACCCAGTGCCATCGATGGTCATCGCCCGCACGCGCGCCGCGATGGAGCGGCTGCTGGCAGACCCGGCGATTGCCGCCGCCTCCGAGGCGGTCGCGGCGATCTTCACCGCCCGCGCGGCCGCCATCGCGGGCGATCCGACCCTGCGCGAGGTCTTCGCCAGCCTGTCCGATCCGATCACGCCGTTGGATTGGGCGGCGGACGATGTTGGGCAAACCACCGCCTTGCTGCATCGAGCGGATGGCGTGGCGCGGCTGGCCGATGCGATGGCGCGCCGCTTCCCGAACGGGCCAGGGCGCGGGATCATCGGTGCCGTGCTGGCAGCGATCCGCGATCCGGCGGTGCCGCTTGCGGCAGTGGAAACCGATGACAACCAGGCCAGGCTATGGCTCGCCACCACCGCCGCCGCAGGCGCCCAGCGCCTTGGGGCGCCACGCGCCAACGTACATCATCTCGGCACGGAGTTTGATTTCGTCGCCACCGACCGAACACCCACAGCCTGGTCGGTATGGCAATGGCTTGGCGTGCTCGCACTCCGACACATCCAACCCGACAAGACCGTGGCCGCGATGCTCTCGACACGGAATGAGGGCATTAATCTGCTGGAATGGGTCGCGCATTATCGGGCCATCGGGGTCGAGCGGATTTTTATTTACACCAACGCCAACGACGATGGCAGCGATGACCTCCTGCTGGCGCTCGCCCAGCAGGATATCATCACCCTGGTGATCCAGGATTGCGGGCCTGGCATCTGGGCCCAGCGCCGCGCGCTGCAACATGCGCTGCTGATGCTGCCCGAGCTGCGGCAATACGCCTGGGTGCTGTTCCCCGACGCGGATGAATACACCATTCCCGACGCACGCTACGATCACCGCATCGCCCCGTTGCTCGCTGCCGCCGACGCACTGCCATCGCAGCCAGGGGCGATTTTACTGCCATGGCGCAGCCGCCTGTGGCCGCATCGTTTTGACCGACCGACCGGGATGACGTTGCAAAACTACCCACACGCGGTGACGCATGAATTGTTCAAGTCGGCTGTCAGGCCCGCTGTGGCGACAAGCATGATCGAAATCCATTTCCCCTTCCTCGATCCCGGGGTGACGATGGTCGGTTCGAACCTCATCGACGTACCCGTCGACGCAGGCTGGTCCACGCTGCCGAAATCCGACGCTGGCGGGCGGGTCGAGCATGTCTGGGCACGATCCTTCACCGATTTCGTCATCAAACGCCAACGCGGCTTTACCGGCGGCTTGCGCGATTTCAGCCTGTTCCACAAATTCAACCTGACCATGACCCCAGAAAACCTTTGGCCGATTGAGGCGTTGGTCATCGACCGGCTAAGCCAACAGCTCGAACAATTGCTGGCGATCCCCGATATCGCCGCGGCAGCTGCCAAGGTCGCGGGACTTTACGCCGCGCGCGTCGCCTCCATCGCCGCCGACCCCGAATTGCGTGCCATCTTTGACGCAATGCCCAACCCGAACGGAGAGCAAGCCGGATGACCGACCCCATCGCGGCACTGGAGGCGATCGGCGAGTTGCCCGATGCCGAAATCGACATTGCCGAAGCCGCCTTGCAGCTTGCCCGCATCGACGCCCCGGACGCCGACTGGCGCGCCGCCCGCGCCCATTTGACCGTGCTGGCGCAGGAGGCGGTGGCGGCTTCCCACGATATTGCCGAAGACGACATCGTCGCCCAGACCGATTTGCTGGCAACCCTGCTGGCGGGCCATCACTTTTATCGCGGCGCCGCCAACCGGTACGAGGAAGCCGACAACGCCAATCTGATCCGGGTGATCGAACGACGGCGCGGCCTGCCTGTGGCACTCGGGGTGATTTGGCTGCACACCATCGCCGCCACTGGCTGGCGCGGCCATGGGGTAAATTTCCCGGGCCATTTCCTGATCGCGGTCGCCGACGGCACCATCACTGGCGGCTCGCGCCAAGTGGTGCTCGACGTGTTCGGCGGCGGTCATGCGCTCAGCGTGCCGACGTTGCGCACCATGATAAAAGCGGTCGAAGGCGAACGAGCCGAGTTGCGCCCCGGCCTGTTGCGACCGATGGGCAATCGCGCGGTGCTGCTGCGGCTGCAAAACAACATCCGCACCCGCCGCCATGCTGCCGGCGATCTACCCGGCGCGCTCGCCGCGACCGAAAACATCCTGCGCTTTGCCCCCGATGAAGCCTGGCTGTGGCGCGAAGCGGCCGAGCTTCAGCGCGGGCTCGACCAGGTGTCGGCCGCCTTGCGCAGCCTGGCGCGTTTTCTGGAACTGGTGCCCGATGGTGACACCGCGGTTGAAGCGCGCAGCCTGATGGAGCATTTGCGAGCGCGGTTGAACTGACGGTTAACGGAAGCGATCAATGCGCCGCAGCAATGCGGGGATATTCACCGTGAACGGCTTGTGGATGACGCTGAAATCGCGGTCGAGTGTTTTGCCCTCAAACACCCCCCAGACCAACTCGCACGAGCTGAACAGGCAGGCATGGGCGTGGATCCAATTGGGTTCGGATTCGATATCGATCAGCACGGTACCCGGCGCACAAAACACGCAGTTGAACAGCGCCGCACCGGATGGCCCGACCACCATGTGCGCATCGGCAAACGCCGCGATCTGGGCGCGGGCCGACATCAGATGCGGGCGGATAATCTCAAACCCTTTGCCAGCCAGCGCCACTTCCAACGCGGCCTCGTTGACCATCCGCCGGCCATGGCCGCCGAGGTCACGACGCGAGACATAAATCCGCCGCCCCTCCGCGCTTCGCCCGAAGCCGTGTCGGGCTTTCAACCCCGCGTAAAATCCGCGCGAGGCATCGTCGAGATACGCTTCCGGATTACGCAGCCCAGGGATCACCGCGCGCCCGATCTCCCAGATCGCCCCAGGGTCATGCGGCACGATGCGCGCCGGCGCGATCCCGGCGAGTTCCAACAATTCGCCGTATTGGCCATGGGAGAGATGGGCGAGCACCGGCCAGTCCGGCGGCACACTGCCGAACATCGCGAGCTTGGGCAGCACCCGGAACAGGAACGATCCGTAATTCGCCGGCTCGGTTGCGCATAACACCAGCACCGGGCCATCAAATTGTTCGGTGCGCCGGGCGCCGGGCGCGAAGGTGAACCTATCTCCGGTTCGGACCAACCCGGTCTGCTCATTGGCAAAATGGTCTCCATTTTGCGCCAACCGGTCGAGATAGGCGGGAAATGCGCCGGCATCAGCACCGGGCGCATCGTTGAAAAACGCACCATCGGCCGTCAGAATGGTGCGATAGCCGACCACGCGGATATTGCGCGCCCCGACCGCGAAGGCCGGCGGGTAGGTCACCGGGCATGGCCCAAGATCATTGGCGAACAATCCCGCGCCATCCGGATCGTCACGGAAGGCTGGTTCGCCGCGGGTGAAATGGCGCGGCGTGCCGGGCGGAGCGATCCAGACGCCGTCGGCGGTGCCATCCAGCAACGCGGGGCGATCGATGGCCGGCAGGTCCAGCGCCCTGATCGGGCGGTAATGCTCGGGGTTGGCAGGGATCATCATTGGTTTTCCACAGTGCGGCAGGACACGCGGGCGTGGATGAGTTGCGCTCCCGGCTGAACTGATCCATCTGACAGGCAACGGCTATTGGAGACAAGACATGGCACGCGCGTTGAAGGTTGCGGTCCAGATGGACCCGATGGAAACCATCGATATCAATGGCAATTCGGATTTCGCCATGATGCTCGCCGCCCAGGCGCGCGGGCATGCGCTGTGGCATTACGAAGTCCGGCATATGTCGCTGGGGGAAGGCCGGGCCGGGGCGCGGCTGACCGCACGCGCGCGTCCGGTAACAGTCCAGCGCGTGGCGGGGGCGCATTTCACCTTTGGCACCGAAACCGTGCTCGATCTGTCCACCATGGACGTGGTGATGATGCGCCAGGACCCGCCGTTTGACATGGCCTACATCACCGCCACCCACATGCTTGAACATATTCATCGCGCCGATGGCAGCGGCACGCTGGTGGTCAACAACCCGGTTTCGGTGCGCAATGCGCCAGAAAAGCTGCTGGTGACGCATTTCCCACATCTGATGCCGCCGACGTTGGTGACCTGGGATACCGACGCGATCAAGGCGTTCCGCGTCACCCATGGTGACATTATTGTGAAGCCGTTATTCGGCAATGGCGGCGCTGGCGTGTTCCGCATCAAGCCGGATGACGAAAATCTGGCCTCGCTGCTCGAAATGCACTTCGCCCGGTCACGCGAACCGTTGATGATCCAGCGCTACGAGCCCGCCGTCCGCCGTGGCGACAAGCGCATCATCCTGATCGACGGCGTGCCGATGGGCGCGGTCAACCGGGTGCCCGCCCAAGGCGAAGCCCGCAGCAACATGCATGTTGGCGGTCGCCCGGAAAAATCGGTGCTGACCGCGCGGGAACAGGAAATCTGCGCCGCCATCGGGCCGACCTTGCGCGCACAGGGGATGATTTTTGTCGGCATTGACGTGATCGGTGACTATCTGACCGAAATCAACGTCACCTCCCCCACCGGCTTGCAGGAAATTCAACGCTTTGATGGCACCGATCTGGCGGCGGTAATTTGGGAGACGATTGAGGGCAAGTTGAAGCGATAAAACGGACGTGGATCAGGCAAACAGCGACAATGTGGTAATCGCGCCCGACATGCTGCCAGTGTTGCGGCGGTAGAACGTGGCCGCGATATCGCCGGTCGCGGTGCCGGCATTGGGGTAGATGGCGCCGAGAAAATCGGCGGCCACCCCGCTATCGGCGGCACCGAGCATGGTGAGTGCCGCGGTGCCGCTGGTTGACGGTCCGGCGCCGCTATTGGTGACGAGGAAGGTGGACACGAAACGGTCGGTGTAGGCGGCGTTAGCGAATTTCTTCAAGTCGATTGCCTTGGTCATCAATTGCAGCTGCTTGTCGTAGTCCAGCGCGCTGAAATTTGACGGCAACTTGCCGCCGCCGACCGCGACCTTCACCAGCTTGGGGTCCGACATCAACTGGGTGATGCTGGTGACATGGGTGATGGTGTTTTTGAAATGCAACGCCGCCGCGATCCCCGGGCTGACGGCGTCTTCCGAAGCTTCGAAACGGTTTTGCGAATAGGCCGCCACCAACGCGTCCACATTGGCCTTGTTGGCGAAGGGCGGCGCGGCAAATTGGCCAAGCGCCTTGCCCAACCGTGCAAAAGCGGCATTGCCGGTGCGATAGGCAACCGAACCTGCTGTGTTGGGGTCTTGCGTCATCACTTTTTTGATCAGCGCGGGATATTTCTGCTGGTCCTCAGCGCCAAACGCGGTCAGCACCACGCCGAGCGCGCGCTGGTCCTTCATCAGGCTGTCCACGGTGGTGAACTTTGCCGCGTTGGCTTTGAAATAGGCGATGTCGGATTTTGCCTGCGCATCGGCGGCGACGAATTTCTGAACGAAGCCCGCTTCGTCCTTGGCGATCGTCCGATACATGATCGCCGGCGGCAGGCCGGACAGAATTGTCGTGGTCATGGCTGGCGCCTGATAGGGAAACACCAGTCATGCCATAAACACCTTAACCTAGAGTTACGCGACCGCGATGCCCTCGACCTCGACCTTCCATGCCGGATCGGCCAGCCCGCAGATGATCAGCGTGCTCGCCGGACGGTGATTGCCCAGCACTGCGGCGCGGCCCGCGCGCACCGCCGCGACATCGGCAGGGTTCGCCACGATGGTGGTGATCTTGACCAGATTTTCGATCCCCATCCCGGCCGCGCGCAGCTGGGCGGCGAGGTTGGCCCACACAATGGCGGCCTGGGCGGCGGTATCGGTCGGGATTGCGCCATCAATCCCCAGGCCAACCTGGCCGCTGATATAAAGCGTGCGGGTGGCACCGGTCACTTCGACAGCCTGGCTATATTGGCCGGCAGGGGCGGGGGCGTCTGAGGCATTGATGTCACGGCGTTGCATGGCGCGATCTCCGGTTGGTAGGGACACCAACAGCAGCCTGAAACGCACCGTCTGTCCAGTGGCCCTGCGTTGACAGTAATTTCCCACCGACCCTACACAGCATCGGTCAAGCGCGGGCCCGCGCCGAGGGGATGGAGCATATGACGCCGCCAACCAACCGGTCCGATGGCCCAGCGTGATGGCCCAGCCTGATGGCCCAGCCTGATGGATAGCACCATCGCCGCCATTCTGGTGCAGGATGGCATCGTCAACGGTGCGATCTATGCGCTGCTGGCGCTGTCGCTGGTGCTGGTCTTTGCTGTTACCCGCGTGGTGTTTGTGCCGCAGGGCGAATTCGTGGCCTATGGCGCGCTGACCTATGCCGCCCTCGATACCGGCACGCTGCCGGGCAGCCTGTGGTTGCTGGCAGGCCTCGGGGCGGCGGCATTCCTCGCCGGGCTGGCTCAGCGCCGCCCGATTTTCGGCCTCGCTCTGTCCAGCCTGGTGCTCCCCGCCGCGATCATTGCGACAAGCTGGCTATTGGTGCCCTCCAAGCCCGGCATCCTGGCCAATGCGCTGTTGAGCCTCGCCATCGTCACCCCGATCGCGCCCTATATTTACCGGATCGGCTTCCAACCGCTCGCCGAGGCATCGGTGCTGGTGCTGTTGATTGCAGCCGTGGCGGTGCATCTGGCGCTCATGGGACTTGGGTTGGTGTTTTTCGGCCCCGAAGGCTCCCGCGCATCGGCGTTTTCGGCGGCTAGCGTCAGCGTAGGGGATTTTTCGCTGTCCGGACAGGCGCTATGGATTCTCGGCCTGACCGGGGCGCTGATGATCGGGCTCTATGGATTTTTCGGCTTTACCTTGCTTGGCCGCGCCTTGCGCGCAACGGCGGTGAACCGTCTGGGCGCGCGGCTGGTCGGGATCGGGACCGCGCAATCGGGCAGCATCGCCTTCACCCTGGCCGGCGCGATCGGGGCGCTGTCGGGCATTCTGGTGGTGCCGCTGACCACGGTTTATTACGATAGCGGCTTCGTCATCGGCCTGAAGGGCTTTACCGCCGCGATCATCGCCGGCATGGCGTCCTATCCCGGCGCGGTGCTGGCGGCGGTGCTGGTGGGTGTGCTGGAAAGCTTTTCGTCGTTCTGGGCCAGCGCGTTCAAGGAAGTGATCGTCTTCACCGCCATTATTCCGGTTCTGCTGTGGCGCAGCCTGCGCCACGCCGCCATTGAGGATGACGACGAATGATCCGCTTCTGGCCGATCCTGGCACTGGTCGCCTGCGCCATCCTGCCCTGGACCCCCGGCCTGCCGAGTTTCTGGGTCAGCCTGCTGAACTATATCGGCATATCGTCGATCCTGGTGGTCGGGCTGGTGGTGCTGACCGGGATTGGCGGCATGACCAGCTTCGCCCAAGCCAGCTTCATGGGCTTTGGTGCCTATGCCAGCGCGATTTTGTCCACCCGTTACGGGGTGTCGCCCTGGCTCGGCCTGCCGGCGGCGATTGTCGTCGCGGCCGTGGGGGCGGCGACGATCGGCGCGGTCACCTTGCGCCTGCGCGGGTATTATCTGGCGCTCGGCACGATGGCGGTCTCGGTTTCGCTCTATTTTCTGGTCGCCAATCTGGATTTCTTCGGCCGCAATGACGGGCTGTCCAGCATCCCGCCGCTGATGCTGGGCGATTACCGGCTGACCGATGGCCGGGTGTATCTCACGCTGGTCTGGGCGATGCTGGTGGCGGTGGTGGTGGCGACCAACAACCTGCTCGACAGCCGGCTGGGCCGCGCCATCAGGGCGTTGCGCGGCGGCGCGCTGGCGGCCGCGTCCTTTGGGGTGAACACGACGCGCACAAGGATGCTGGCTTTCGTCTATGCGGCGGTTCTGGCCGCCATCGCCGGCTGGCTCTACGCCCATTTGCAACGCAGCGTGAACCCGACCCCGTTCGGCCTCAACGCCAGCATCGAATATCTGCTGATGGCGGTGCTCGGCGGGGCCGGCCATGTCGGCGGCGCCGTGCTGGGCGCGCTGCTGGTCACGGTGATCAACGATCTGCTCCAGGATTTTCTGCCGAAACTGCTGGGCCAGCGCGGCAATTATGAAACCATCGTCTTCGGCATGATATTGCTCGGCGTGTTGCAATTCGCCCGCGAGGGCCTGTGGCCACATGTGTTTCGCGGGCGGGTGCAGCGCCGCGAGATCGCTTCGGCGCCGCCATTGAACCGACGCGCCCGCCCGGTTGGCGGCAGCGCCATCCTGGCGGT
This sequence comes from Acetobacteraceae bacterium, assembly GCA_025360065.1. Taxonomy (GTDB): domain Bacteria; phylum Pseudomonadota; class Alphaproteobacteria; order Acetobacterales; family Acetobacteraceae; genus CAITOL01. Next base: position 22,951 of record JANYCX010000089.1, read on the forward strand.
TGACCATCTCGAAAAACGCTTCGGTGGGTTGGTCGCGGTCAATGACCTCAGCTTCGCGGTCGGCGTCGGTGAAATCGTCGGGCTGATCGGGCCGAACGGCGCTGGCAAAAGCACCAGCTTTAACCTGATTACCGGCGTCGCCAGCCCATCGGCCGGCACGGTGGCGTTGTTCGGCCAGCCCATCACCGGCCTGCCACCGCCGGCCATTGCGCGCCACGGGGTTGCCCGCAGCTTTCAGCATGTGAAGCTGGTGCCTGGCATGTCAGTGATTGAGAACGTGGCAATCGGCGCCCATTTACGTGGCCAGGCCGGTGCGCTTGCCGCGATCTGCCGCCGCGACCGTGCCGAGGAAGCGCAGATTTTCGCCGAGGCCGCACGGCAACTGGACCGGGTGGGCCTCGGCCAGCTTGCCGACCGTCCCGCCGACAGCCTCGCCCTCGGCCAGCAGCGCGTGGTCGAAATCGCCCGGGCGATGTGCCTCGATCCGGTGCTGCTGCTGCTCGACGAACCCGCCGCCGGCCTGCGCCATGCCGAAAAGGCCGAGCTTGCAGCCCTGTTGCGGCGCTTGCGCGACGAGGGCATGTCGATCCTGCTGGTCGAGCATGACATGGAGTTCGTGATGGGCCTGGTTGATCGTCTGGTGGTGATGGACTTTGGCATCAAGCTCGCCGAAGGCCCGGCCGAGCAAATCCGCCGCGACCCCGCGGTCATCGAAGCCTATCTGGGGATTGCATGAGCGTGCTGTCGGTGGAAAAGCTCGCCGTCAGCTACGGCGCCATCCCGGCGGTTGAAGATATTTCCCTGGTTGTGCCCGAGGGCGGGCTGGTGACGGTGATCGGCCCCAACGGCGCTGGCAAATCGACTTTGCTCAACGCCATCATGGGCGTGTTGCCGTCACGCGGCGCGATCCGGTTTCTTGACCGCGATCTGGGCGGCATGCCGGTCGAAGCCCGCGTCCACCTCGGCATCGCGCTGGTGCCGGAAAAGCGCGAGCTGTTCGCCACCCTGTCGGTTGCCGATAATCTGCTGCTCGGCGGCTTCCGCTTTGGGCGGCGCCACGCGGGCGATGAATTGGACCGGGTTTATGGCCTGTTTCCACGTTTGCGCGAACGCCATCGCCAGCCTGCCGGCACCTTGTCGGGCGGCGAGCGGCAAATGCTGGCGATGGGCCGCGCGCTGATGGGCAAGCCGCGCCTGCTGATGCTGGATGAACCGAGCCTTGGCCTCGCGCCGCTGATCGTGCGCGATATTTTCCGCATCATCGCCGATTTGCGGGCAACCGGGGTGGCGATTTTGCTGGTCGAACAGAATGCCCGCGCCGCCCTGCGCGTGGCCGATCGCGGCTATGTGCTGGAGACTGGGCGGGTGACGTTGGAGGGCGAGGCCAAGACCCTGGCGGCCGATCCGCGCATTGTGGAGATGTATTTGGGGGTGGCCAGCGGATAGGGCTTACCGTACCGTTAAGCATTCGCCGGTATCGTGGAAGAATGGCGAAGTGCTTGGCAGGCGCGCAGGTGATTTTTCTGGTCTGGCCGCTGACGGTGTTGGCCCAACCTTGTACCCCGCCGGCCGAGCAGATGATGGAAATCATGTTGCCGGGCCGCCCTGGCCTGCCGCGCGGCGCCCAGATGAAAATCCAGGTTCCAGTCACAGTCGCGCCTGAAACCTGCGCCCCTGCGCCCGCACCGACCGGCGATGCCTTGCATGGCCCGCCGCCGCCGCAAGGCGCCAGCGTCCTGCATGGCGAGCCACGCCTGCCTGCCCCGCAGATCCGTCCAAATTGACTTGGTGGACACGCTTTAGAGTCTTGTTTTCACGATCATCTTTATCCGATCGAATAGGCAAGCCGATCGGATGAAAGCGATTTGGTTGAACCAGGTGCCCCTTAGCCTTATACGACCCAGCATTGGGCAAAGGATATTTTGCGATGGATACCAGCCGACCAGACATTATTCGCCGCCGCGTGAAGATTGACTTTGATGCGGCCCCTTCCGACCCGTGGAGCGTGCGGGGCAAGGCATTCGAAAACATGCTCAACGCGCTGTCATTTTTGTTTCCGGCCGGCGAGAAGTTTTTCATCGACTCGGTGCGCCACTACCTCCCACGGATAACCGACCCCAAGCTTCGCACAGAAGCTGAGCTGTTCATTTTCCAGGAAGTCATGCACACCAAGGAACATGTTCGGTCGAACCTGGTCCTGAAGCAGAGCCATCCCTACGGCGCGACGATCGAGCGGATTGCCGAACGGGTTTTGTGGTTAAACCGGCGCTTGCTGCCGCGGGCGAGCCAACTTGCCGTAACCTGCGCGTTGGAACATTTTACCGCGATCCTGGCCGATGCACTGCTGCGGCAACAGGACGATTTCCGCGCCGACGCCGACCCCGCCTTTGCGACGCTATGGCTGTGGCACGCGGTCGAGGAAACCGAACACAAAGCGGTATGTTTTGACGTCTATCAACAGGTGTGTGGCAAGGGCTTTTTCAGCTACCTCCAACGGGTCATCATGATGCTCGGGGTGACATTGGTGTTCGTGACCGTGACGGCGGCGGGCTTTGCCGTGATCGGGCGCCGTAACCGCCGCGCGCAAGCTAACGGTGGCGAACCCAAACCGGCAAGACCCAAGCTGATCGCGCTCGCCCGCTCAATCTCGGGCCAGCTTTATCGCGACTATTTCCGCCGTTCCTTCCATCCCTGGGATCACAACAACATGGATCTGGTCGCCGAATGGAAGGGCCATTATGCTGATCTGGGAATGGTTCCCCAACGACAGCCTGCAGCCAACCCAGCCGCTATGGCCCCGGCTTCCTGAACGCCAAAAGGTAGTAACCCAGCAGCCCGCAGCGCGCGAGCAGTTGCAGGAAACCAATCCCCCGCTGTGCCGTGCGCACGGACCCAACCAGGCTCTGCAAATAGCGGTAGGTCGGCAGCGTGTTGCGGGTAATATTGCGCTCAACCACCGGAATAAGGCCAGCCCGTCGCGCCATCGCCCGATAGCGGGACAAGGTGTATTGCACGTTCAAATTGCCAAACGTCGCGCCGACACCGCCAACATCGCCATTGCTGCCGGCCGGACAAAAAGGCCGCAGCAGCCGGGTAGGGACAAAATCCGACAGCACCAGTAATCCGCCGGGCCGCAACACCCGGGCCGCCCCTTGAAAGAAGGTCTCGCGGTCGGGAAAATGGAACACACATTCGACCGCCAGCATCCGGTCCACGCTTGCCGCCTCGAACGGCATCGCGCAGGCATCGCCGAGCTGAAAGGCGACCGAATTGCCCGGTGCCGCCACAACCTGCGCCCGTGCCCGGTCCAGCTGACGCTCCTCGATATTCAGGCCGACCAGATCCAGCCCGCTAAATCGCTCATTCAAGGAGGCAACCGTGCCGCCAAATCCGCAGCCAACATCCAGCACACGCTGGCCGGGCGCGATGTCGGCAAGGCGGCAAAGCTCAAGCGTCAACTGTTCGGCGGCGCGGGCGTAATCGGCAGCGTCGCCCACCGCCTCGTTCGGGTTTTCCCAATAACCCCAATGCACATGCCGGCCAAAACTGGTCTCAACCGTTGCGTTGCCCTTTTCCAGTTCGGACAGCAAGAAGCCGAAATAAGGCAGGCTATTCTGCATCAGATGTCTCGATCCTCACCAGCTTTTGGCAGCTATCGTCCTCACGCGGGCGGGCGTCAAGCAAACCAATCCCGCAAAACTCCCTGCCGCCGAATGTCCAAGGTTGCGCAATGAAACGCCCCGCCGAACGGGCCGTAGGCCAGAAACGGGATCGGCATCGGATCGAAACCCCAATCCTTCAGCGCCTTGTGCAAGGTCGGCTGGCTCGCATCGACCACGACTTTTTTCTCATCCAGAATCAGCACGTTGATGCTGGTCCAGGGGCTGCACATGCTGATCTTGGCCATCAGGTCATCGACCGGATCGGGGCGCGGGGCGATCAGCACGTCCCATTTCTTCAAGATCGGCGGCAGGCGATCGATATCGACATAATCCGGATTGACCAGCACCTTGCCCGGCGCGAGCGGCATGAAGCTGCTGTCGATATGCATTGGCTGCGGGCAGATCGACGGGATTTCATGGATGCGAAATCCGCGCGGCGCGAGATAGCGCCTTAGCCATTCAATGCCGGCGAGGTTGGTGACATTGCTGCGGGTGACGAACAGATCATAACCACAACGGACGAAATCGGCGGCGTCGAACACCGGCTCGAATTCATTGATAATGTAGCGGATCGGCTCGCCCTTGGCTGGGATGGTGTAATTTTTGTCGAACAACTCGTCCGGCAATTGCGGCCGGGGCGCCGACGTCCAGCGGGCACCGGCGTTGAAGTATTCCTTGAAAAGCGGGCGATAGGCATCGCCCTCCAACTGGCGGCTGCGCCAGCAGGTCGGGGTCTCGATAATCTCATCACCGATCACCATGTAACAGTCGCGCGGGCAGGCGATGCAGAAGCCGGTGGACGACCACAGCAAGGTCTTGAACTTCTTGCGGTGATCCATGATTTCCGGCCGACGCACCCGAATGCCTTCGCCTTCCATCAGCGAAATGAACCCGTCGAGTTCCTTTTGCGCCCGCTTGCGCATCCAGCCCGGATAGCGAAACCCCGCGACCAGCCGGTGCAGCTTGGCGGTGAAATTCGGCACGTTGAAGGTCACCGAAACATGGTACGGCGGCACCACCGCGTTATCCAACCGCCCGACGATCACTTCTTCCAGCTTGCCCCATTCGTCCCAGGAACTGACCGGGCAATCCACGGTCGTATCGTGCGCAACAAGCGTATCCATTATTCCCACCTATCCTTTAAGCACTTGGGACACGTGCGCGACTGCCCCGCGTCGGCTTTCCAGCCAGTGCCAGCCCAGCAATCCAGGCAGCCCCAGCACAATATCCGGCACCCGTTTGACCAATGACAAGGCGATCGCCGTTTCGGGATCAATCCCGAGCAGATGCCCCAACACCACGAACCCGCCTTCCTGCACGCCCAGCGCTCCCGGCACCGGAAACGCCGCCCCGCGCAACGCCTGCCCGAGGCTTTCGATGACCGCGGCCGCCAGCAGGCTGCCGGGATGGCCCATCGCGGCCAGCGCAATCCAGATTTCCAGCACCCCGGCCAACCAGGCCAGCAGATGCAGCACAAACGCCCAGGCGACCGCCCAGGGATCGGCCCAGATTGCCCGCAACCCGGCATCCAGCCCCAGCGGGCGGCCCACCGCGCCGCTGCGTGCCAGCATCGCCAGCAGCCGCGCAATCGCGCGCTCGACCAGATCGACACCCCCCAGGCGCTGGGCCAGATAAAACCCGATCAGCCCGATCGCGGCGATACAAAGCCCGCCCAGCACCCAGCCGACCAGCGCCTCGGCGCCCGCGACCTGGGCGAGCAGCAAAGCGCCCATCGCGGCGAACACCGCCTGCCCGCTGGCTTGCAAAAGCAGATCCACCAGGATGGACGCCCCGGCCAACCCGGCCGGCACACCCCAGAAGGTGATCAGTCGCGCGCCCGCGATATCGCCGCCGACGGTTGCCACTGGCAGCATGACGTTGATTGCCTCACGAATGAAGCGCACCGACAGATAGGCCGATAGCGGCAGCGAAACCTGGCGCCGCAGCAGCAGCGCCCAGCCAGCGCCGCATAAAAACAGGATCAGCAGGCGCACCAGCGTAATCGCCAGCAAGCCCCAGCCAACGGCTACAAACGCGCCGAAAATCGCCCCGGAATCGTTGGTCAGCACTAGCCACAACGCCAGACCAAGCCCGCCCAGCGTCATCAGTACCACTGCGAGCTTCATCGCGGCGCGCTCAGCAGGGGCAATCGTTCCAACATCGGCAGCCTGATAGCGGCGCAGGGGCGTGGCGTCAAAAACCCCGCCAGCACTATTTTATGCAACCACTGTCGGATCGGGCTATTCTGGCGCGTCTTATGCTCAGGTGCGACACAACGTGGCACCGACCGCAGGAGCGGCCAGATGCAATACATGCTGTTGATCTACGGAAACGAAGCCGCGATGGCGGCCTCCACTGTTCCCCAAGCCGAGGCTTATGCCCCGTGGATTGCCTATACCAAGGCACTCAAGGATGCCGGCGTCATGGTGGCGGGCGACCCGCTGGCGCCAACCGCGACCGCGACCACGGTGCGCAATCATGGCGGCAAGCGCCAGGTCCAGGACGGCCCGTTCGCCGAAACCAAGGAACAATTGGGCGGCTATTACCTGATTGACGTCGCCGGGCTCGACGCCGCACTCGACTGGGCCGCGAAATGCCCCGGTGCCGCCTATGGCAGCATCGAGGTCCGCCCGGTTGGCATGATGTAAATGACCAGCGACCAGCCGGCCCAGGATGCGGTGGCGCAGGTCGCCCGCGCCTCCTATGGCCGGCTGGTCGCCTGGCTCGCGGCGCGGTCGGGGGACATCGCAACGGCTGAGGATGCGCTGGCGGATGCGCTCGGGCGGGCGCTTGAAACCTGGCCACGCGATGGCGTGCCCGACAAACCGGAGGCCTGGCTGATGAAGGTGGCCAAACGCCGGATGATCGATCATGCCCGCCGCCAACGGGTGCGACGTGAAGCGACGACAACGCTGGTGCTACTGTCCGAGGAACGCGGCCAGACGACGCAAGGCTTCCCCGATGACCGGTTGAAGCTGCTTTTCGTCTGCGCCCATCCGGCTATTGCGCCCGACCTTCATACCAAGCTGATGCTGCAGACCGTGCTCGGCCTTGATGCCGCCACCATCGCGGCGGCGTTTTTGGAAATCCCCGCAACGCTGCGGCAAAGCCTGTGGCGGGCGAAAGTGAAAATCCGCGCCGCAGGGATCGGGTTTCATGTGCCCGATGCGGCGGAACTGCCGGACCGGCTCGCCGCGGTGCTGGAGGCGATCTATGCCGCCTATGGCACGGGCTGGGACGATTGGGCCGGGCTGCATGCCGGCCTTGCCGGTGAGGCAATCTGGCTGGCGCGGCTGCTCGCCGAGTTGTTGCCCGATGCGGCCGAGGCGCATGGCCTGCTGGCGCTGCTGCTGTTTATTGAGGCCCGCAAGCCGGCACGCCGCGATGCAGACGGCTGTTTTGTGCCGCTCTCGGCGCAGGATACCGCCATGTGGTCGGGCGATATGCTGGCTGAGGCGGAGGCCAGCCTGCATGTGGCCGCCGCCCTCGCCAGGCCGGGCCGGTTCCAGCTGGAAGCCGCCATCCAGGCCGTGCACGCCGATCGGCGCCGGACCGGACGGGTCGATCGCGACAGCATCGCGTTGCTCTATGAAGGGCTCTATGCCGCCGCGCCGACCACCGGGGTGGCGGTTGCGCGGGCGGCTGCGGTTGGCGAAGCGCTTGGTGCCGAAGCGGCCAGAACGTTGCTGGGTCAACTTTCACCGGATGCCATCGCGACCTATCAGCCCTACTGGGTGTTGCGGGCGCATCTCGGGCTGGATCGGGCCGATGCCCTCACCCGCGCATTGGCGCTTACCGCCGACCCGGCGGCACGGGGGCTGCTGATCCAACGCTGGGGGGATGGCTAACCTCGCCGCCAAATATCCCCCTCCGCACGCGCCCGGCCTTCATCCCGCAATTTCTCCAGATGCGCCACCACACTGCGTTCGGCCATCCGATGCAGGCGCGGATCGACCTGGGCATAAAGCACCAACACCATTTCGCCAGGGGTTTTCGGCCCGGTTGCCAAGCAGGCCAGGATCGCGTCCTCGCGCTGGGTGCGATGCACCAGCAATCCGCGCACGAAAGCGTGCGGCCGGGTGATCGGTGGGCCGTGGCCGGGCAGGTACATGGTGTCGTCGGGCCGGGCGAGCAGTTTGCGCAGGCTTTCGAAATAATGGGTCATGTTGCCGTTGGGCGGGCTGACCACGCTGGTTGACCACGACATCACATGGTCGGCGGAAAACACCACCCCACCCGGACCGGCAAAGCAAATATGGTCAGCTGCATGGCCTGGCGTGTGCAATGCAGTCCAGCCGGCAACCACATCGCCTTCGGACAGGCCGATATCGGGCTCAAAGCGGTCATCCTGCGGGGTGTGCCAGCCATACACCTTCGCGCCAGTGGCGGCCTTCATCGCCGGCAGGCCGTCAACATGATCGGCATGGCTGTGGCTGAATAAAATCCGCGCCACGCGGCCGCCGGTCGCCGCCAGCACCGCCTGCAAGTGCACAGCACTTTCCGGGCCGGGGTCGAGCACGGAAAACCCGTCATCACCCTCAATCAGATAGGTGTTGGTGCCGCGATAGGTCATCGGTCCCGGATTGGGCGCGACGATGCGGGAAATGCCTGGGGCGACCGGCATCGGCACGCCGCGCGGTGGTTCGGGTTCGGTCAGGAAGGACATGGCGCGCCTCTCGCGATTTTTTCCAGGGTTTGCCGCATCGTCGCGGTTTCGGCAACCGCGCCGCCATGCTTCTATGGTTCTCAGACACCACAGGAGCAGGCCATGAAGATTTTTATCTCCGCCGATATCGAAGGCGTTGCCGGCGTGGTGGTGCCCGCGCAGGGCGCGCCGGGGAATGTGGAGTACGAGCGCGCCCGCCGGTTGATGACCGAGGAGGTCAACGCCGCCATCGCCGGCGCCTATGATGGCGGTGCGACCGAGGTGGTGGTCAATGACAGCCATGGCCCGATGATCAACCTTCTGCCCGAGTTGCTCGACCCGCGTGCCGATCTGATCCTTGGGCGACCGAAGCCGACCTATATGTGCGCTGGCCTGGACAGCAGTTTCGCGGCGGTGTTTTTCACCGGCTATCACAGCGGCGCCGGGCAAAACGGGGTGCTGTCCCATACCGTGAACGGGTTCGCCTTCACCGGCATCCGGGTCAACAAAATCGATTGCGCGGAAGCGACGTTGTACGGCGCTTATGCTGGCAGCCTCGGGGTTCCGGTGGCGCTGCTGACCGGCGATGACCAGCTCCAGCGGCAATGCGCCGCGCTGTTCCCCGGCGCGCAGATGGCGGTAGTGAAAACCGCCCTTGGTCAGCGCGCGGCACGGGCGATGTCGCCCACCAACGCCCACGCGCTGATCCGGTCAGCGGCATCGGCGGCGCTGCGGGGACTTACCACCTGCGAGCCTTATGTGATCGGCGGACCTTACAAGCTCGAGCTTGATCTTTCGAGCGTGGCACTGGCCGATCTGGTCGCCGGCATTCCGGTCGCGACCCGCATCGCGCCGCGCACCGTGGGCTTCAAGGCGCCGACCATGGCAGGGGTGATCGGCTGGATCGGCGCGGTTGGCGCAATGTCGGCGCAAATGCGGTAATCACGCCCGATGGAGCCGGCCGAATACGCAATGATGGACGAGGCCGAAGGCGCGATGTGGTGGTATCGCGCCCTGCATGCGCGGCTATCCGATCGGTTGGCCGGAATTGGTGGACCGATCCTCGATGCCGGCTGCGGCACTGGCGGCTTGCTGGCACGGCTGGGGGCGCGGTTGGGGGCTGCGGATTGGTATGGGGTGGAATTCGATCAGGATGCTGCGGCGCGGGCCGCCGGGAAATCGACGGCCCGCATCGCCCGCGGCACGGTGAACGCACTCCCGTTTGCCGATGCGTGCTTTGCAGCCCTGGTGTCAGCCGATGTGCTGTGCCACGCAGCGGTTGATCCCCCCACTGCCCTTGCCGAGTTCCACCGCGTGTTACGGCCGGGCGGGATGCTGGTGCTGAACCTGCCCGCCTATCAATGGTTGGCATCCGCGCATGATCGTCGGGTGCACAACGCCAGGCGCTACGCGGCCGGCGGGGTGCGCCGCGCCCTCATTACCGCAGGCTTCAGCAATGTTCGTGTGCGTTACTGGAATTTCCTGCTGTTGCCGCTGATGATCGTGCAGCGCAAGCTGCTCGCCAGCGCCGACGATGCCGCATCCGACGTTGCCGCGTTTCCGCCGTGGTTGGATGCGATGCTGTTTGGTATAACAGAACTGGAGCGCGCGGTGCCCCTGCCATGGCCCGCCGGCGGGTCCATTTTGGCGACCGCCGACCGTGTATGATTTTTCCAAGGATGTTGCTTTGATGCCGAATTCCGTCGCCGTTGCTACCTGCGGACTAACCATTGTCGTTCCGGTTTATCGCGGTGCGGCCACCGTCGGGTTGCTGGTCGATGCCCTGTCGCGGCTGCATCCCGAAGGCGGGATGGAGGTCATTCTGGTCAATGACGGCAGCCCGGATAATTCCGCCGAGGTGTGCCGCGCCCTGCTCGGCACCACCGATATGCCGGTGGTCTATGTCGAGCACACAAGGAATTTCGGCGAGCATAATGCAGTGATGAGCGGGCTGCGGCTCGCCCGTGGCGCCTATGTCATCACCATGGATGACGATCTGCAAAACCCGCCCGAGGAAGTGGTGAAACTCTATGACCATGCCCGCAACGGCGCCTGGGATGTGGTTTACACCCGCTATGCCAGCAAGAAGCACGCGGTGTGGCGCAATCTCGGCAGCAGGTTCGCCAACCAGGTTGCCGACTGGCTGCTGGACAAGCCGAAAGGGCTTTATTTGTCGTCGTTCCGCTGCATGTCGCACATGGTGGTGCAGAGCGTCACCGCCTATCACGGGCCGTACCCGTATGTTGACGGGCTGATCATGCAGGTCACCCAGCGCATCGACAGCGTCGAGGTTTTGCATCTGCCGCGCGCCGAGGGACGGTCAAACTACACCATCACCAGGCTGGTGCGGCTGTGGCTCAACCTTGCCACCAGCTTTTCGCTGGCGCCGCTGCGTATGGCGATTTTCGCCGGCATCGGCATGGCGATGCTTGGCACAATTGGCGCGGTGGCGACCATTGTGGAGGCACTGACCATCCATGCGACGCCCTCCGGCTGGGCGTCCACCATGACAGTGTTGCTGCTGGTCGCCGGGGTGCAGTCGATTATCCTCGGCGTGATGGGGGAATATCTCGGGCGGACGTTTTTGTCGGCCAATGGCAAGCCGCAGGGCACGGTGCGCATCATTGAACGCAGCCCGAATGCGCGGGGCGCGGCATGACACCCTACTGGCTGTCCCTGGCGGCGGCGATCACCACGACGCTGTTTGGCCAAACCCTGCTGAAAAAGGGTGTCTCGGCCGGGGATTTCGTCGCCCAGTTGTTTCACTGGAGCACGATGCTGGGGCTGATGCTCTATGGTGGCGCGGCAATCCTTTACATCGTGGCGCTGCGTCGTATCCCGATGTCGGTGGCGCTGCCCTGCACAGCGCTTTCCTATTTCTTCGCCGCGGCAATCGGACATTTCATGTTCGGCGAACCGTTTGGCTGGATGCATGTCGGTGCGTTGGTGCTGATCACCAGTGGCGTGCTGATGCTGGCCTTCGCAAACTGAGATGATTGACCGCCATGTTCTGCCGATGCTGAGCCGGATGCTGTCACCGGTCGCGGGCGGGCTGGTGCGGCTGGGTGCCACCGCCGACGCGATCACCGCTGTCGGGCTGTGCCTGGGGCTTGCGGCGGCGGGATTGATTGCGGCGGGCCAGTATCAGGCGGGGCTCGCTGCCTTCATCGCCAACCGCCTGTGCGATGGGTTGGACGGCGCGGTGGCACGGCGCCTGGGCCCGACCGACCGGGGCGCATTCATCGATATCGCCTGGGACTTTGTGGTTTACGCCGCCCTGCCCTTCGGCTTTGCGTGGGCCGACCCGGCCAGCAACGCTTTGCCGGCGGCAGCGCTGCTGTTTGGCTTTATGGGCACCGCGAGCAGTTTCCTCGGCTTTGCCATCATCGCCGCCAAGCGCGGGATGACCAGCGCGGCTTATCCGACCAAAGGATTTTACTACCTCGGTGGTCTGACCGAGGGCAGCGAGACGATCGGGTTTTTCGTCGCGGTTTGCCTTTGCCCGGCCTGGTTCGGGCCGCTGGCCTGGGCTTACGCTGCCTTGTGCGGGCTGACTACGGTGACGCGATGGGTAGGCGGGATCGCGGCGTTTACATCTTTACCAGCCCCGCCGCCTGGTGATTGAACAGCTCCCGATAAATCCCGCCGCGCCGCATCAACGCATCATGGGTGCCCTCTTCCACCACCCGGCCGCGATCGAACACCAGGATGCGGTCCATCGTGCGCACCGTAGACAGTCGATGCGCGATGACGATGCTGGTGCGGTCCCGCATCAAGTCCTGCATCGCCTCCTGGATCAGCACCTCGGAATGGCTGTCCAGGCTCGATGTCGCCTCGTCCAGAATCAGGATCGGCGCATTGGCAAGGAAGGCGCGGGCGAGCGCGACCCGCTGGCGCTCACCGCCTGACAGTTTCACCCCGCGTTCACCGACCATCGTTGCGTAGCCGCGCGGCAGGGACATAATGAAATCATGCGCGCGGGCCTGTTGCGCAGCCAGTTCGATCTCGGCCTGGCTGGCGGTTGGGCGGGCATAGGCGATGTTTTCGGCCAAGCTGCGATGGAACAGCAACGGTTCCTGCGCCACCATGGCAATCCGGGCGCGCAGGCTGGCCTGGGTTGCGTCCGCAATCGGTTGCCCGTCGATGAGGATCTGTCCTGCTGTTGTATCGTAAAGCCGCTGGATCAGCTTGACGAACGTGGTTTTGCCCGACCCGGAATGGCCCACCAGCCCGATGCGTTCACCGGCCGCGATCGTGAGCGAGAGATGATCGTAGAGCGGCGTGGTATGGCCGCCATAGCGGAAGGTGACATCGTCGAAGCGGATCTCGCCCCGTGGAACCTGCAAGATCGTGGCGCCAGGGCGATCGCTGACCGACACGGCTTCACTGTGCAGCGCGACCATTTCATCCATATCGTTGACGCAGCGTTGCAGGTTCGAAATCTGGTGCCCGACTTCGCGCAGATAGCCATGCACAACGAAGTAGGCGGTGAGCACGAAGGTCACATCGCCAGGGGTTGCGGCCCCCTGCCACCATTCGAACAGCACCGCGCCGACAATCATCGTGCGCAACGCCAGCAAGGCCGCCATTTGCGCGGTGCCGCTATTGGTGCCGCGGGTCCAGTTCCGTTTGGTACGGCGCTGCCATTTCGTCAGTACGCCGGACAGCACCGCATCTTCGCGGTCTTCGGCGGCGAAGCCCTTCACCACCGCGTTGCAACTGATCGCGTCTGACAGCGCGCCGCCGATCCGGCTATCCCAGCGATTAGACAGCCGGGCAGCGGGCGCGACGTAAAATATCGTGGTGGTGACGGCAAGGATCAGGAACAGGATCGCGCCAACCAGCACGATCCCCCCCATCATCGGCCAGCGCAGACCGAGCATGGCGGCCGAGGCAAACAGCACGAACACTGCCGGGATCAACGACAGCACGACCGTATCGTTCAGCAGATCGATCGCCCACATGCCGCGTGAAATACGCCGCACCACAGACCCGGCGAAGCTGTTGGCATGCCAATCAGTGGCGAAACGTTGCACCAGGCCAAACGCCTCCTGGGCTGCCGAGCGCATCATCCGCGTGGTCAGGCGAATGATCGTGAGGAAGCCGAGATAACGAAAGCCGAGCAAAACCACGCCCAGCCCGGCCATGGCGGCAAGTGCCGCGATCGCCGCGTCGCGCCCAGCGGCGCGATCGGCGAGGGCCACCGCATCAACCAGCCGCCCGGCGAAAACCGGCATGGCGAGATCGGCCGCTGTCGCACACAGCATGGCGAGCGTCGCGACGGCAAAGGTGAAAGGCTGCCGCCGCCACAAGGCGGCGGCGTAAGACAGTACGGCCTGAAACGGCCGACGCGCTGATTCGGTCACGATATTAACGGCGCGACGTTGCCGCCGCGTCGATCCTGGTCAGGGGGAAAACAAGATCAGCACAAAAGTGCTGATGGGCGGTGCGCTACGAGCGAACAGCCAGCGAGGGAATGGCGCGGATGGTCTGCATGCACGTCTCCCTCACATTGGGGTTTCTATCCGGCCAGGATGGCGCAGTATGGCACGGATTGCAAGACTAAATTGCAACCGCGCCACACTGTTGCTAAATTGTCACGTGCGTTTGGCTGGCACCCCAGTGCCGCCTGCCTGCCGGCCACCATCAATCACCAACTGGGTGCCGGTGATGTCACCCGATAAATCCGAGCTCAGATACATCACCGCATTGGCGATTTCTTCCGGCGTCGCGTAGCGCCCGGTCGGGATGCCGGCGCGATAGGCTTCATGCACGGCTTCGGGGTTGTTGTGGTTCCGCTGGGTTTCGAGCGAGCGCATCATCCGGGTTTCCACCGGGCCCGGGCAGACCGCGTTGACCCTGACGCCATGCGACGCGACATCGCCGGACGCAACCTTGGTCAGGCCCAACACGCCGTGCTTGGACGCAACATAGGCCGCCATGCCGGGCGAGCCGACCAGGCCGGCGATCGAGGCGGTGTTAACGACGGTGCCCGAGCCTTGCGCGATCATCGTTGGCAGCACGTATTTCATGCCGAGAAACACGCCCTTCAAGTTCACCGCAATCACCCGATCGAAGATGTCTTCCTCATACTCAGTGATTGGAATGACCGTGCCTTCGATCCCGGCATTGTTGAAGAAGCAATCGATCCGGCCGAATGCTGCCAACGTCGCTGCGACATAGGCTTTGACATCGGCGGTCTTGGTGACATCGGCGCGCTGGAAGATCGCCTCGCCACCGGCGGCTTTAACCAGATCGGCGGTTTCCTGACCGAGGGCGGCATCGTGATCGACGATAACCACCTTGGCGCCGCGATCAGCGAAGCCAAGGGCGGTCGCCCGACCAATCCCGCCGCCGCCACCGGTGATGATGGCAATTTTGTTGGTGAATTTCATGGTTTGGTTTCTCCCGATTTTATGGGGCTTATAGCACCAGTTGTCCGAGCAATGCGTCCAGCCGTTTCCGGCCCTCGGCGGTTGCCCGCAGGCGGCCATTTTCGCGGGTGAGATAATCTTCCGCCAGCGCCTGCGCGTAAACCGACGGGTCAAGCGCGGCATCGAGCGCGATCCCGGTGCGCCGTTCGAACCGCGCGGCATCGATCCCCTCCGACAGGCGCAACCCCATCAGCAGCGCTTCGCGCGCGCGTTCGGTGGGGCTGACCAGGGTTTCGGCGGTGCTGCCATGGCCGTGCGCTTCGACCAGCCCCGCCCAGGGTTCGGGCGCGCGGTGGCGCCGCGTGGCGCGCAGGCTGGCATCGACCAAGACCCGGCCATGCGCCCCCGGCCCGATGCCGGCGTAATCGGTGTAGCGCCAATAAGCGAGATTATGCCGACTTTCCCCGCCAGGGCGGGCGTAGTTGGAAACCTCGTAGCCCAGCAGGCCGAATTTTGCTGCCTCCTCGCCGGTCGCGTCATATAGTTCGGCGGCCGTATCGGGATCGGGCAAGGTGATTTCCCCCCGACGATGGGCGGCTTCGTACTGGGTGCCGGGCTCGATCGTCAGTTGGTAGAGCGATAAATGGTCGGCCACTAACGCCAGCGCCTGGCGCAGTTCCGCCCGCCACGCCGCCATCGACTGGCCGGGCCGGGCGTAAATCAGGTCGAAGGAAATCCGTGGAAATATGCCGCGCGCCAATTCAAGGGCGGCAATCGCCTGCCCGGCCGAATGCTGGCGGCCCAGACCGGCAAGCGCCGCGGGGTCGAGGCTCTGGATCCCCAGCGACACCCGGTTAACCCCGGCGGCGCGGAAATCCTTCAGTTTCGCTGCCTCGACGCTGGTCGGATTGGCTTCGAGGGTAATCTCGATATCGTCATCGGCGACAAACAGGCGCCGCGCGTCAGCGATCAGATCGGCGACGGTCTGGCCATCCATCAGGCTCGGCGTGCCACCCCCGAAAAAGATCGAGCCGAGCGGCCTCGGGCCAAGCCTTGCCGCCTCCCACGCCAGTTCCGTGCGCAAGGCGGCGGCGAACCGTGCCTGATCGATCCGGTCGCGGACATGCGAATTGAAATCGCAATACGGGCACTTGGCGAGGCAGAACGGCCAGTGGATATAAAGGGCGAGCTTGTCCATTCGGATCAGCATAGGAGTGCGCAGGTGGCGACACAAAGTTCAACCGACCGAGTGCGGGCCGCATTGCTGGCAGCCGGGGTCGAAGACTGCATCGTCGAATTTCCCGATGGCACAAAAACCTCGGCGGATGCGGCTGAAGCTGTCGGGTGCAGCGTGGCGCAGATCGCCAAATCGATGGTTTTTCGCAGTTTGTCGCAAGCGGTGGTGGTGATTACGTCGGGTGCCAACCGGGTCGATGCGGCGAAAGTGGCAGCGGTGCTCGGCCTACCGATCAAGCGGGCGGACGCGAATTTTGTCCGCGAGGCGACCGGGTTTGCGGTCGGTGGGGTATCGCCGATTGGCTTCATCAGCCCGCCAATCATGTTGTTCGATCAGGATCTGCTCGGGTTGGGGACGGTTTGGGCCGCAGCGGGATCGCATAGCCATGTGTTTCCGATTGCGGCCACCGATCTACTGCGGATCACCGGGGCGACGCTTGCCGATGTGCGGGTGGACGATTAACGGCGGTAGAGTGCCGCCAGCGGAATGGTCACCCCGATTTCGGGCAGCGCGAGGCTGGCCTCTAGACCTTCGACCATTTCCGCGACCCAGCCGGTGCTACGGCGGCGTACGGTGATTTCGGGATGCTCGGGTTCCAGCATGACATAGGCGAGAATAGGGACGACGCCAGCATATTCAGCGGCTTTCACCCGACGATCGGTCAGCGCGGTGGACGGCGACAGCACCTCGAACACCACGGTTGGGGTGATAAGGTCGCTGTTATCGTCGCCATCGGCGCACACAACACTAGCATCGGGGTAGCGCACCCGACCTGGGGTAAGAACTTTCAAGTCGGGGCCGAATGCCTCGCAAGGAGGGGATATCAGCGACGCCAATGCAACCAAAACCCGCGTGGCAACCCTACTATGGGCGCGGGTACCGCCCGTCATCGCCACCGGCTGGATACCATCAAACTCGTATTTCAACGGCTGGGCACGCTCCCACGCCAAGAATTCATCGACCGTCAGCGGCTTCAGGGATGCGCTCATGCTGTCAGCATAGTCCCAAGACCGGGCGAATTCCAGCAGATTGCGCAAGCTTCA
>JANYCX010000095.1 GCA_025360065.1 Acetobacteraceae bacterium
GGCGGCAGCAGCCCGCGTTCGACCACGCTGCCGAACGGCACCCGCGGCATCTCCCGCCGGCTCATGGTCGTCGCATTACTGACGTCAGGCGCCTGTTCGGTGCGCGCCAGCCGCGCCAGGGCGGCTTCCACGTACGCCGGATGCCGCTCAATGCCGATGAAATGCCGGCCCAGCCGCTTGGCGACGGCAGCCGACGTCCCGCTGCCGAGGAACGGGTCGAGCACCACATCTTCCACCCCGGTACTCGCCAGCAAAACCCGATGCAGCAGCGCCTCGGGTTTTTGCGTCGGGTGCAGCTTCTGGCCGTGTTCGTTCTGCAGGCGCTCGCCGCCGGTGCAAATCGGCAGGAACCAGTCGCTGCGCATTTGCAGATCGTCGTTCAACGCCTTCATCGCCTGATAGTTGAAGCGATAGCGGCTGTCCGGATCGCGCGCCGCCCAGATCAGGGTTTCATGGGCGTTGGTGAAGCGGCGGCCTTTGAAGTTCGGCATCGGGTTGGATTTGCGCCAGATCACGTCGTTGAGGATCCAGAACCCCATCTCTTGCAAAATCGCGCCGATGCGGAAAATGTTGTGGTAACTGCCGATCACCCAGATCGTGCCGTCCTTGCGCAACAGGCGCCTGCATTCAGTGAGCCATTCGCGGGTGAAGGCATCATAGGCCGCGAAATTATCGAAGCGGTCCCAGTCATCGTCCACCCCATCCACCAGGCTGTCATCCGGCCGGCGCAACTCCCCCCGCAACTGCAAATTATACGGCGGATCGGCGAAGACACAGTGAACCGAGGCCGGCGGCAACATCCGCATCAGCCGCACGGCATCGCCGAGCATTACCTGGTTGAGCGGCAGTTCGCGGGTGATTTCCAAACCGACTCCGAAGGGGACAGTGATGGTGGACGCAGCCTTGTGCCCAGGTCAATCGTAACCACGTCAAATTTCACAGGCCCAGCAGCAATTGCCGCACGCTGCCAAAGCCCGCGCGGTGATGCGGGGTAATGCCCAATTCCCGCAATCCCGCCAGATGGGCCGCGGTGCCGTAACCGGCATTCCTTTCCCAGCCATAGCCCGGATAGCGCAGCGCGAGGCGCGCCATCAGCCGGTCGCGCAACACCTTGGCGATGATCGAGGCGGCGGATATTGCCGGTTCCAGCCCGTCGCCCCCGATCATGCAGCGCACCGCACACGACAAACCGGGGTCGGCGTTGCCATCAACCAAGGCAAGATCAAGCCGTCCAAGCCGCGAAACCGCCCGCCGCATCGCCAGGAAATTCGCCTGCAGGATGTTCAGCCGCAGGATTTCACCCACCGAGGCCGCCCCGATGCCGATCTCGACCCCGGGCGTGGCGCGCAGCACAGCATCCACGAGTTCGCGGCGGGCCGCACTCAACTTTTTCGAATCGTCGAGCAACCCGATCGGAAACCCGCCCGGCAGCACCACCGCCACCGCCACCACCGGCCCCGCCAGCGGCCCGCGCCCAACCTCGTCAATCCCCGCGACTCGATTTGCTGTCACCATGGCGTGAGCTTACAACGTCCCCCTGAAACTGCGTGCTTCACCTGCGCCCGGCGCCATGCCGACGACAGCAGCTTGATCTGGGAGAGTGAGAGTGACCGAATATTTCGCCGATACCATGGCCGGATTGCTTGCACGCGGGGCCGACGCCGCCCCCGCAATCGGCGCGCCGGATCGCCCGACGCTCAGCCATGGTGGGCTGCGCGCGCTCGCCACACGGACGATGGCGAGCCTCAACGCGATGGGCATCGGCCGGCATGATCGCGTTGCCATGGTGCTGCCCAATGGCCCGGAAATGGCGGCGGCTTTCCTTGCCGTTGCCGCTTGTGCCACCACCGCCCCGCTCAACGCCGCGTATCGGTCCGATGAGTTCGATTTCTATCTTTCCGACCTCAACGCAAAAGCCCTGCTGATCGAACGCGGCTTGGACAGCCCCGCCCGCGCCATCGCGGCTGCCCGCAACATCCCGGTGATCGAATTGATCCCAGGCGAACTGGCCGGTGACTTCACCTTGCAAGCCACGGCGCCGATGGCAGGCCAAGCCGCCCATCCCGGCATGGCCGAGGCGCAGGACATCGCGCTGGTGCTGCATACCTCGGGCACCACCTCGCGGCCCAAGATTGTGCCGTTGCGCCATATCAACGTCACCGCATCGGCGTATCATATCGGCGACGCCCTCGCGCTCACCCAAGGTGATGTCTGCCTCAACATCATGCCGCTGTTTCATATCCACGGGCTGATTGCCGCGGTGCTGTCGTCGGTTGCGGCGGGTGGCTCGGTTGTGTGCACCCCGGGCTTCAACGCTTTCCGCTTCTTCGCGCAATACGACGCCGCGCGCCCGACCTGGTACACCGCCGTGCCAACCATGCACCAGGCGCTGTTGGGCCTTACCGCACGCAATGCCGACATCATCACGCGCGGCCGGCTGCGCTTCATCCGGTCATCATCGGCATCGCTGCCGCCGCAGGTGATGACCGCCGTTGAAGCAGCCTTCTTGGTGCCGGTGATCGAAAGCTACGGCATGACGGAAGCCGCCCACCAAATGGCCGCCAACCCGCTGCCGCCGCGCGCCCACCATGCCGGATCGGTCGGCGTCGCCGCTGGTCCCGAAGTCGCGATCATGTCCGATGACGGCACCCTTCTGGCCACCGGCGAATTGGGCGAAATCGTCATCCGCGGCCGCAACGTCACCGCCGGCTACGAAAACAACCCATCCGCCAATGCCAGCGCCTTCACCAATGGCTGGTTCCGCACCGGCGATCAGGGCACCCTCGATGGGGAAGGTTACCTGCGTCTCACCGGCCGCCTGAAGGAGATCATCAATCGCGGCGGCGAAAAAATCTCCCCGCTGGAGGTCGATACCATCCTGATGGACCATCCCGCCGTTGCCCAGGTGGTGACCTTCGGCATGCCGCACGACAAACTCGGCGAGGAGGTTGCCGCCGCGGTGGTGCTGCATGACGGGCACGAGCTCGAAGAACACGCATTGCGAGCGTTCTGTGGCGAGCGTCTGGCGCCGTTCAAGGTGCCGCGCAGGATTGTCTTCCTGGTTGAGATTCCCAAAGGCGCCACCGGCAAGTTGCAACGCATCGGACTGGCCGCAAAGCTCGGTCTGGGGTCGTAATGCGCATCGCGATTTTTGGTGCCGGTGCGATCGGCGGCATGCTCGGAGTGAAGCTCGCAGCGGCGGGGGCGGACGTGACCTTCATCGCGCGCGGCCCGCATCTGGCGGCGATGCAGGCCAATGGCGTGACGATGATATCGGGCGAAGATCGCATCACCGTCCATCCGCGCTGCATCGCCGATGCGGCGGATGCAGGCGAACAGGACTATGTCTTCGTGACCTTGAAGGCGCATTCCCTGCCGGGTGCCGCGCCATCAATCGCTGCCATGATGGGGCCGAAAACCGCCCTGGTCACCGGGATTAACGGGGTGCCTTACTGGTATTTCTACGGCCTCGATGGTCCGTTCCGCGATCGCCGGGTCGAAAACGTCGATCCGGGCGGCAAATTATGGGACATCCTGCCGCCGTCGCAGGCGATCGGCTGCGTGGTCTATCCCGCCGCCGAGGTCACCGAACCCGGCGTCATCACCCATATTTATGGCGACCGTTTCAGCCTCGGCGAACCCGACGGGGCCCGTTCCGAACGGGTGGAAGCGCTCGGCAAGGCCCTGATCGCCGCCGGCCTGAAAGCCCCAATTCGGCCGAAAATCCGCGATGAAATCTGGGTCAAGCTGTGGGGCAATCTCTGCTTCAACCCAGTCTCCGCGCTCACCGGGGCCACGCTCGCCACCATCACCGCGCGCCCCGATCTGCGCGCCCTGTGCCGGGCAATGATGGGTGAAGCCCAGATCGTCGCCGAAGCGTTGGGCGTGCGCTTCGCCGTCAGCCTGGAAAAGCGCATCGATGGGGCGGCTGAGGTCGGCGAGCACAAGACATCGATGCTGCAAGACCTCGAACGCGGCCGCCCGATGGAAATCGACGCGTTGTTGGGCGCGGTGGTAGAACTGGGCGACATGACCGGCCACGCCATGCCGAATTGTGCGGCGGTGCTGGCCTTGGTGCGCGAACGCGGGCGGCAAGTGGGGGGATACTAGCGGCGCGCGTGCCTTGACCTTCACCCAGGTTCGCGCTCATTCCATCCCCGCCATGAACAGCGGACTGTCGATGTCGCGCGCTTAATACCAAGCGCCCGAATGGCTGACTCTTCCAGCCATTCGGGCGCTTGGTATTGCGCACCGGGTTGGCCGGCGGCGGTGCGCCAAGCAAAGACTTATACCAAACGC
>JANYCX010000116.1 GCA_025360065.1 Acetobacteraceae bacterium
CAAGGGCTTGTAGTGTCGCCTCCCTGGCCCTTGAGAGGCCAAGTTTGGGAGGTTTCACCGATGATCCGTCGCCGCCATTTGTTGCAAGCATCCGGAGCGCTGCTCGCCGCCCCTGCCCTCGTCACAACCGCCACCGCGCAAGCCGCGTTTGATTGGAAGCAGTTTAAGGGCAGCAAGATCGAGGTCAACTTCGCCAAGTCGCCCCGCCCGGACATCCTGGCCGCGCATCACAAAGAATTCGAAGACATGACCGGCATTAAGGTCGGGTTCGAACAGGTGCCGGAACAGCAACAGCGCCCGAAAGTGGCACTCGAACTCAGCGCCGGCCGGCCGAGCTTCGATGTGGTCAACATCGCGCTGCATGTGCAAAAGAAGCTGATCGAAAAAGGCAAATGGATGACCGATCTGCGATCGATGATCAAAGATCCGAAATTGACCGCGCCTGGCTACGACTATGCCGATTTCTCGGGCCCCGGGGTGCGTGCCGCAACCGGCGCCGATGGCAGCGTGCACAGCATCCCGCTCAACCAGGATGTGTTCATTCTGTTCTACAACAAGGCACTGTTCGCCGAAAAAGGCCTGACCGGTCCGCCCAAGACCTACGCCGAAATGATGGAGTATGCCGCCAAGCTGACCGATAAATCCAAGGGCATTGCCGGCTTCGTCGGCCGCGGCGTGAAGAACGCCAACGTGGTGCTGTACGACACGTTCCTGCTGGGCTGGGACCAGGAAACAATTAGCAAGGACGGCAAAACCTTGCTCACCGACACGCCAGCGGCAATCGAGGCGGCGCAATATTACCAGAAGATCCTGCGCGACTACGGCCCGGCCGGCGTCGTCGGGTTTAACTGGAGCGAAAGCCAGACCACGTTCAGCCAAGGCCGCGCGGCGATGTGGCTCGACGGGGTTGGGTTTTCGGCGCCGCTGATCGACAAGAAAGTGTCCAAAGTTGCCGATACGATCGGCTTCGCGGTGGTTCCACGCGGTCCCAAGGCGCACAACACCGCAACCTTCGTCGATGCGATCGGCATCCCCGCCGCCAGCAAAAACAAAGGCGCGGCTTGGCTTTATGTGCAGTGGGCGACGTCAAAAGCGATGATGGGCGAATTCCTGCGCACCGGTGCCGGCACCCCACCACGCGCCAGCGTCTATGGCGTGAAGGCCATCCAGGACGCGGCGGTGTTCCCGAAGGAATGGTTCGACACGGTGAACGCATCGTTGAAACTGGCGCGCTCCGGCTTGCCGGAAATCGTGTCGGTGACCGAATTCCGTGACACCATCGGGGTTGGCCTGACCAATACGCTGACCGGCGCGGATCCGGCGAGCGAAATGAAGAAGGCGACCGAGGCGTTTAAGCCAATTCTGGCGAAAGAGCTGGTCTGAGACCAGCCAGCTCTATCGAGACGCTTGGGCCGCAGGATGGAATGCGAGGCCGCATTCCATCCTGCGCTGCTTGCGGGTGGAGGATGGAATGTGTATATTTGAGATAGAATATACACATCAGGTTCCCATGCGCACGAACATCGACATTGATGACACGCTCCTCGCCAACGCCATGGCTGTGACTGGCCTCACCACGAAAAAGGCGACGGTAGAGGAAGCCTTGCGCAGTCTGGTTCAGCGTCGCAAGCGGCTGGCTGGGCTCGCCGACATGGCTGGCATCGGTTGGGATGGGGACTTAGCGGCGATGCGCGCGGGGCGGCAAACCGATCCGCAAGGGTGATTGTTGTCGATAGCTCGGTTTGGATCGCGCATCTGCGCGGGGAAGTGACGCCGGCAACCCGCATGCTTCATGCAATCATTACCGACGACGACGATCAAATTCTGATCGGCGATCTGATTTTACTGGAAGTTTTGCAAGGTGCGCGGGATGAAGCGCATGCGGCGCGGATCGAGCGGGCGCTTCGGCTTTTTCCGATTGTGCCGATGCTCGATGCTGATCTGGCGATCGAGGCCGCCCGGAATTATCGGCTGCTGCGCAGTCGGGGAATCACGATCCGCAAGACGATTGATATGGTCATTGGCACTTTTTGTCTCCGCTTCGGGCATGCGTTGCTGCACAATGACCGAGATTTCGATCCGATGGCGGCGCATCTTGGGTTGAAGGTTGTATCGGTTTGAACGGGTGTTGCAATTCATGCGAACGCTATCACCGCACCCCGTAGGGCGGATGTAATCCGCCTCCTAGGCATCGGCTCGCTCACCAGTGTCGGGAACAAATTTAGCCGAGCCGTCACCTGTCCAATCCAGCGGATATAAGCCACTCTCCACGCACCAACGAAACGTCGAATACGGCCAATCCGCCGGATGGGTCACATATCCGTGCTTGACTGGATTGAAATGGATATAGTCCATATGCCTCTGAAAATCCCTCTCGTCGCGGATCGTATGCTCCCAATAACCACGCTGCCAGATGCCGCGATGGCCGCGTATCGCCGCTTCAGGTGTCGGATTTCCCTCCAAAGGCAGAGAAGCGGAGAATCTGGCTTTTATCGCTTTCCAACGGCCCGGAAAATTTGAATCACCTATAGGTAACGTCCACATGCAATGCATGTGATCAGGCAATACGACCCAGGAATCGATCTGAAACGACAAATGGTTGCGGGTCACCCGAATTGCCTCACGAAGTCGGTCAATGTGTCGAACCAGCAGATCTTGCGTTCTGTCGCGCAGATTCACCGTGAAGAAATAAGTGCCGCCAGGGACGCGGTTGCGACGATAGTTCGGCATCCACTAACTTTGACATGTTTCCTCTATTCGGCAAAACAGATGCCGCCGCCCACCAACTTGAGTCGCCGTTGGGCGGATGCAATCCGCCACCTTCGAGCTAGCACGTGGGGCAGCAAGAGACGGATTTCATTCGCCCTATGGGCCATTACCCTGATTTTCGACCGCTGGTGATTTCCTCAACCTTGGGCCATAGTTGTTTGAAGATTTCCTGCCGAACCATTTTCTCGAGACCTTCCGCTTTCGCATGATCAGGATGAAACTCCTGGGCGATCATCTGACGCAACAGCTTGAACCGCAGGTCGCCTTCCGCTTGCGGGGCACTTCTGACTAGTTCCTTTACACGCGTCTCCGCAGCCAATGCCCGTCGTTCCCATTCATCGCGTTGTTTCACCGCAAGCTTTCCGCGTTCTCGCAGGCGGTTGATTTCGGATTCCAGGTCTTGAACCGATGGCGACTGCCGTTCATCGGGGGTTGTGCGTGTTCTGTCAGTATCGTGCTTGGGCGGACTCTCAGCAGAATTGTTGGATTTTGACCAAGCTCGCTTGGCCTTAAGCCAATTAACTAACTGGTCACGATTGTTTATATACCATTTGATCGTCCCTTTGGTAGCAAGAACCAGGTCATGCTTTATTTCGATAGTATAACCAGGATTTTCGATCTCTCGAATTGCAGCCGACGCATCAACATCAGATGAAAGGTTCTGCGTCCACATTACTGCTACCTCCGCAACCACCCATCCATCCATATACTATCAAGGCAATAGCGGGAGACCTATACTCTCAGTGACCAGATGCGAATATTTTGATACCCTAAAGAGGCGGATTGCATCCGCCCTACGAAGCGAGAGCCGGCGATACGATCCATACCGCCGGCCCGCACGCCCTAAGTCCCAGCCCGCGCCACCTCAGTCTCCTTGCTGGTAATAAACTCCAGCAACACCGGCACGCCTTCTTTCGTCTTCTGAATCCCGCGCAAAATCGCCGGCACGATGTCTTCCGGCTTGGTCACCCGTTCACCGTAACCACCAAACGCCCGCGCCATCGCCGCGTAGTCGCCGGAAATATCAGTGGAACGATATTTCTCCGTCGAAATCGGCATGATCTTCAGCTCGATTGCCATGCTGAAATTATTCAGCAGGATCGACATGATCGGAATGCGCTCACGCACCGCGGTTTCGAAATCCATCCCGGTGAAGCCGATGGCCGCGTCGCCCCAGACGTTGATGCAGAGCTGGTCGGGTTTCGCCAGTTTCGCGCCCATCGCCAGACCAAGCCCATAGCCCAACTGGGTGGTCTTGCCCCAGCCGATATACGACAGCGGCTTGGTCGATTTCCAAAACGGCGACAACTGGTCACGCGGGCTGCCAGCGTCATGGGTGATGATGGTGTTTTCCATATCAACCGTCTTCTGCAGTTCCCACAGCACCCGATACGGGTTCAGCGGCGCATCATTGCTGGTGAGCTTCGGCATCCACTTGGCCATGAACTCAGCATGCGATTGCGCGATCACCGCGGACACCGCTGTTGCGTCGCGATTGGCTTTCACCGTCTTGCTGATTTCTTCGATCAGCGCGTCGAGCACCAGGGCGGCATCGCCGACCAGGCCGATTTTGGCTTCGACGTCCTTGTTGATGTGCATGGCATCAACCGTCGAATGGATGATGGCTTTGCCCTTGGGGATGGCGGCGCCGAAGCTGGTTTCGGTGAACGAACAGCCAATGCCGAATAGCAGGTCGCTTTCGGCGAGGAACTTGGTCACCGCGCGCGGCATCGCAACGCCGGCCGAGCCCAACGCCAAAGGATGGGTTTCCGGGAAGGATGATTTGCCACCCAGCGAGGTCATCACCGGCAGCGCCAGCAATTCGGCCAATTTTCGAAGCTGCGGCCACGCCTTG
This sequence comes from Acetobacteraceae bacterium, assembly GCA_025360065.1. Lineage (GTDB taxonomy): Bacteria > Pseudomonadota > Alphaproteobacteria > Acetobacterales > Acetobacteraceae > CAITOL01. Next base: position 4,625 of record JANYCX010000116.1, read on the forward strand.
GCGTAATGCACGCCCTGGCCGGCATACATCATCGGGTTTTTCGCCGCGATCAGCATCGCCGCCGCCCGCTTGATGTCGACCGGATCGGCGCCTGACTTGGTGCGCAGAACCGGGGTGTAATTCAGCGGCTCGGAGACTTCATCGTTCCACATATCGCCGGGGATTTCGACGATGCAGGGGCCACCGCGACCATTGCGCAAATTGGTGAAGGCGCGGCGGAAGATGTTGCAGACTTCATTGGCGCTGGTGATCGGCTCGGCCGACTTGGTGTAGGGCTTCATCGCCGTGCTGGAATTGAAGTTGGGGTCGATATTGGCCAAACGGCGGGCATAGCCCATCGGCAGGATCAGCACCGGCACCGATTCGCCATAGCATTGCGCCACGCCGCCCATGGCATTTTCCGCGCCCGGCCCGTGCTGCATGCAGAAGGCGCCAATGGTGTCACCCGATGTGACCCGCGAAATCGCGTCGGCCATGTGGATGCCGACCCGTTCCTGGCGACACATCACCGGGCGGATATCGGCCGCCGCCGCGTATTCGATAAGATGGTTGACCGGATAGCCGCAGAGGATTTCGATCCCCTCGCGCTTCAGGATTTCCGCAATCGCGTCGCCGAGTTTCATGGTCGTTCGCTCCATTTATGTTGCTTGCAACGAAGCCTAGGACGGGTCAGCGCCGCTGGCAATCAGCCGCGTGGCACCAACGCCAAACCGGCCGGATCAAAGCCCAGTCGCACCTGATCGCCGACCGGGCGGGGCCGGGTGACGTCGTGGATAATGGCGAAAAGCGGCTCGGCCAGGCCCGGCACCGCGATTTCATATTCCATGTGGCTGCCGAGATAGGCGGCCTTGGCGATGGTGCCCGGCAACGCATCGCCCCACGATATGGCATGCGGGCGGATGGCCAGCAGCGCCGGGCCAACGAAGGCATCGGCGTCTCGCACCACCAGCTTCACGCCTGCCAACACGATTTCGACCCGTTCGGCATCAAGCCGTGTCACCATCGTCTCGGCAAGGTTGGCATTACCGATGAAATCAGCAATGAACCGGCTCGCCGGGCGTTCATACAAGGCACGTGGCGCGCCGTCTTGGGCGATGCGGCCATCCTTCATCACGATGATACGGTCCGACACCGCCAGCGCTTCTTCCTGGTCATGCGTCACATACACCACCGTCAGGCCAAGCTGCTGTTGCAGGCCGCGAATTTCCTCACGCACCCGACGCCGCAAGCGGGCATCGAGGTTCGATAGCGGCTCATCAAACAGCAGCACTTTCGGTTCCAGCACAATCGCGCGCGCCACCGCCACACGCTGCTGCTGGCCGCCAGATAATTCGCTGGGCAACCGCATCTCGAACCCGGCAAGGCCGACGAGCGCCAGTTTTTCCCGTGCCGCCGCCTCAGCCCGTGCCCGGTTCAGGCCCGAGGCGCGCAGCCCGTAGCTGGTGTTTCCCAGCACGTTCATATGCGGAAACAGCGCGTAGGACTGGAACACCATCGACACGTCGCGTTCGGACGCGGCGAGTCTGGTGACATCGCGTCCGTCGATTTCGATGCCGCCGCCAGTGGCGTGCTCCAGCCCGGCGATCAGCCGCAAGGTGGTCGTTTTGCCGCAGCCGGACGGGCCGAGCAAGGTTACCAGGGTCGCCTTTTCGATCTCAAAGCTCACCGCATCGACGGCTGCCGTGGTGCCGTAATGTTTGCTCACGGCGTTAAAACGAACGGTTGGGGTCATGTGATCACCATGGCGCTGCGCCTGCCGATTTTCTGTTCGCCGACCAGCGCGCGGATCAGCACCAAGGCCAGCGCCATCACCACAATCAGCACCGCCGAATAAACCAGCGCGATGCCGTGCTCGCCGATTTCCGCCCGGCCGACGATATAGACGGTGGCGAGATTATACTGCGCCGTGGTCAGAAAAATCACCGCGCTGACCGAGGTAATCGCGCGGACGAAGCTGTAAATCATCGCGGCGACAATTGCCGGCCGCAGGATCGGTGCCAGCACCAGCCGCAAGGTGCGGAAGGATCGGGCGCGCAAGGTGGCCGACGCCTCATCCAGGCTGCGGTCGATCTGCGCGAGGCTGGCGAGACCCGCCCGCACACCCACCGGCATATTGCGGAACACAAAGGCGATAACCAAAATCGTCGCGGTGCCGGTCAGTTCCACAGGCGGGACGTTGAAGGCGAGGATGTAGCTCACCCCGATCACCGTGCCGGGCACCGCGAAGCTCATCATTGTGAGGAACTCGAACGCGCCACGGCCTCGGAAGCTTTGCCGGCCGATCAACCAGGCGGTCAGCAGCCCGATCACCGCGGTCAACGGCATCGCAACCACGGACAGTTCCATCGTGGTGATGAAGCTCGACCATGCTGACCCGCTCAGGAACCAGCCGCCGACGCCGTGCTCAACCCCAAACGCGGTCAGGAAGTATTTCCAGGTGAAGCTGTTGTCGCGGCCGATCGAGGTCACAAAGCCGCCGGCCATGATGATGCTGTAAACTACGACGGTCAGCACCAACCATGGCAAAACCACCGCAAGGCACACGCCGTGCAGCACATTGGGCAGCCGCGCCGGCATGCCGCTATCGCCCTTGCCGCTGACGCTGGTGTAGTTTCGCCGCCCCACCCAGCGCGATTGGGCGACAAAGGCCGCCATGGTGAATATCAGCAGCACCAGCGCCAGCACCGCCGCCCGCCCCTGGTCATGCGCGGCACCGACCACGGCAAAGAAAATGTCGGTGGCCAGCACATTGAAATTTCCCGCCAGCATCAACGGATTACCGAAATCGGCGAGGCTTTCGATGAAGCCGATCAAGAACGCATTGGCCAGGCCGGGCCGGATCAATGGCCAGGTCACGGTGCGAAAAATCCGCCAGCGCCCGGCGCGCAACGTCGATGCCGCTTCTTCCAGGCTCGGCGCCACGCTTTGCAGCACGCCGAGCAGCACCAGGAATGCAATCGGCGCAAAGGCCAGCACCTGGGCGATCGCCACGCCCGCCATGCCGTACAGCCAGCGGCTGCGCGGGATATCAAAGTTGGCGTAAAGAAAGTTGCTGATGAAGCCGGCGCGCCCGAACATCAGGATCAGCGCGAGGCCGATCACGAAAGGCGGGGTGATGACCGGCAGCAGCGACAGCATGCGCAGCAATCCCGGAAACGGAAACCGCGTGCGTTGCGCAATTAACGCAAGCGCGAGGCCCAGCAAGGTCGATAGCACACCAACAATGATCGCCAGTTGCAGGCTGTTCCACGCCACCCCGCAGGCCTTGTCGCTCTGCAGGCACGACAGGCCCCAGATCGACTTGTCGCTGAACTTGTCCCAGAACTCGACAAGCGCGAGATGACCGTCATTATCGCGCAATGCCGATAGCAGAATGGTGCTGACCGGAATGGCGACGAACAGCAGAATGGTGCCGACCACCAGCAACAGGCTGCCGGCAACAAACACATCGCCGCGCATCCAGCCACGCCGCGCCAAGCCGAAGGCTGCAATCGCGAGGCAGGCAGTGGCGTAAGCCAGCGCCCCCCAGCCCAAAGCCGGCTGGGTTGGGCCTGGCCCGCGATGGGTGATCGCGAGCCCTTCAAACGCCATCCAGCCAATGCCGATCACCCCCGCCGCGACGCACCAGCGTGGCCGCGCGGTCGATGCCAACAGCGGTGGCACCAGCATTGGCGTCAGCCAGTATTTCCCCGCGAAAACCTGCCCTACCAGCGGTGTCATCGCCGACCAGCTCAGCTTTTCAAATCCATACCAAGGCAGCAGCAGTGCCGCCGCCCACAGCAGGCCCAACCAAAGGCGCATCAGCGCGGCGCGCTTTTAACCTCACTGCTCCACCGGCCCAGCAGTCGTTTGCGCTCGGCAGATGATCCGAACTTGGCAAAATCATAGTTGATCAGCTTGATCTTACTCAGGTCGGGCGCCTCCGGCGGCGGCGGCACGGCACTGTTGGACGGCACCTGGAACGATCCGAAACTCGGCGCAATCGCCTGGGCCGAAGCGCCGAGCGCCCATTCGTAGAATTTCCTGGCCTCGTCCGGGTGGCGCGCGCCCTTGACGATGCTCATCGAGCCGATTTCGAAGCCGGTGCCTTCGCAGGGCGAAACAACCTTGACCGGCTTGCCGTGCTTGGCGACATCGATAACATCGTGCTGGAAGGCAATGCCGACCAGGGTTTCGCCCTGCCCTGCCGCCAACGCCGGGGCGGCGCCGGCCTTGGTGTATTCATTGATGTTGCGATGGAGCGATTTCATGAAAGCGAACGCCGGTTCTTCGCCCATCAACTGCACCATCGTTGCCAGCATGGTGTACGCGGTGCCCGATGAATTTGGGTCGGCCATCTGCACTTCGCCCTTATAAGGCGGCGTAATCAGGTCGGCCCAGCAGGTTGGCGCGGGGAGCTTCTTACGCGCCAGTTCCTCGGTATTATAGCCAAACCCTAAAGCGCCCATGTAGATCCCGACGGTGCGATACTTCGACCGTTCCGCCTGTAATTGCGACCATTCGCGCAGTTTCGGCAGTTGCGGGGATTTGTATTCCTCGGTCAGCCCTTCCTCGGCGGCCTGCAAATGCGGATCGCCAGTGCCGCCCCACCAGATATCGCCGCGCGGATTATCCTTCTCGGCGCGCAGGCGGGCATAGGTTTCGCCCGAGCTTTGGCGGGTCATTTCCGCTTTGATGCCGGTTTCCTTGGTAAAGGCGGTGGTCATGCCGCGGCACCAGTTTTCATCGACGCTGCAATAGATGACGACCTGGGCGCGGGCCGCCCCCGCAGCGAGCGTAATGGCCGCAAACAGCCCGGCGGCGATGATGGCGCGATTCATATGGTTGCCTCCCGAATAGAGCGGATATTCAAGCCCAGATTGCCCCGCTCCGCAATCAGCTTGCCCAGCCAACGCCGCGCCGATAGGGTCGCGCCCGACCAGCCGGAGGGCGAACCCGCAGCTTGGGCGAATGACCCCGGATGCGATGATGGCGGGCTGACCGGTAGCACCGTGAAGGGTTAGAATATGAATAATTGGGCAATGCCGTCGATCGGGGTGATCTCGATGTCCTACGCGCGGCCATTCACCGCCGACCATTTTCCGATCTTCGAGCGCATTGCCAACGCCGGCCTGGAGTTCTGCGAGTTGCTGGCGCCGGAACCCGGCGAGCTTGATCCAACCGATGCGGCCAGCGCCGCGCAGGCCGCCGGGCTCGATCTGGTGCTGGCCGCGCGGATCAATCTGAGCCGTGATTTGGCGTCTGACGATCCTGGCTGCCATGCGGCGGGTGTTGCCTATCTAAAATATTGCGTCGATGTCGCGGTGGCGTGTGGCGCCAAGATCGTCGGCGGGCCGCTTTATGGCGCGCCGCTGGTCTTTGCCGGACGTGCGCCGGCGCCGATTGATGACGATCAGCGCATCGAGCGGGTGATGCGAGTGGTGTCTGGCCTACAGCACGCCGCCACCTATGCGCTCGACAATGGCGTGAAGCTAGCGGTTGAACCGCTCAACCGGTTCGAAACCGATTTCTGCAACACTGCCGGACAGGCGGTCGAGCTGGTGAAGATGGTGGGGTCGGACGCTATCGGCGTCCTGCTCGATACGTTTCACATGAACATGGAAGAAGACGATCTCGGCCGCGCCATCCGCCGCACCGGGCGACATCTGGTGCATTTCCAGGCCAATGAGAACCATCGCGGGTTTTTAGGCACCGGGCATCTCGACTGGCCGGCGATTTGCCGCGCGTTGGGTGAGGCCCGCTATGCCGGGCCGATCACCTTGGAGCCGTTCCGCCGCACCGATCACCGGCTATCAGTGCCGCTGGCGCAATGGCGGCCACCGACGGACGATGAAGACAGCGATATGGCCTGCGCTGCCGGGTTGCTGCACGCCGCATTGCACGCGGCGGGTGCGCGATAGCGGTCAATATCGGCTGGATCGGCCGCGGCAATCACGCGGCGGAAATGCTGCTGCCGCAATTGGTGCGCCACGATGTGCGGCTGGTGGCAATTGCTGATCTCAATCCGGCGCGACTGGAACTGGTCGGCAATCGTTACGGCGTGCTGCACCATCATCGCGATGTGATGGAATTGCTCGCTACGCCCGGATTGCAGCCGGTCGACATGGCGGTCGGGCCGAAACAGCACGCCGAATTTGCCGCCGCCGCCATGCGCCGTGGGCTCGCCGTCTTTATCGAAAAGCCGCCTGCGGCAACTGCGGATGCTGCGCGGACACTGGCGCGGATCGCCGATGAAACCGGCCAGGTTTGCGTCTTCGGCTTCATGAAACGCTTTTCCACCGCCAACCGCATTGCCGGCAACGTGCTGCGCGCGCCAGGCTTTGGCCAAGCTGACAGCCTGCTCGGCGAATACATGACCGCGCCGAGCTATTTCACTGGCGATCCGGATTATACCGGCTTCCTGCTGCATCATTGCGTCCATGCGATGGATCTGGTGCCGTGGCTGATGGGCGAAGCGGTCACATCCGTCCAGGCCCGCCAGCACAGCCTGGCGCCGGGGAAGTTGCTGCTACATGCCAGCTTCGGCTTTGCCTCCGGCGCGTTGGCGACAATAGTGCTGGGCACCCACCAATCACGCGGCACGCCAATGGAGTGGTGGCAAATCATGGGCGATCACCAGCGCGTCGAAGTGCGCAACGTGCATGAAGTCCGCCATTTCCGCAGCCCGCCCTTCAAGGTGTCCGATCCTGCCGCCACGCTTGATCCCCAGGTCGATACGCTGGTGTGGGAACCGAATTTCACCGCCGCGGCCAACGAAGACCACAAAGGCTATCACGCGCTGCTGGGCGAATTCGTCAAGGCGGTACGTGGTGAGGCCAATGACGCGCCCGGCATCACCGACGGCGCGCGGGCGATGGCGGTGCTGGAAGCGATGATCCGCTCGATGGAAACCGGGGCGGTTGAGGCGGTCTAGACCGCCCGCAACGGCAACACCACCGGAAATCCGTCCGATCCGGCATCGATGGCAACCTCAACATCGAAAACCGCGCGCAGGCGTTCGGCGGTCAACATGCCATCCACCCCGCCGACGCCCGCCAATCGCCCGCGATGCAGCAGCGCCAGCCGGTCGGCGAAACGGGCCGCCGCGTTCAGGTCATGCAACACCGCGATCGTGGTCAGGCCGCGCTTGCGGCTGAGGTCACGCAGCAAAGCCAACACCGCCAATTGATGGGCGATATCGAGCGCGCTGGTCGGCTCGTCCAGCAAAAGCACCCTTGGATTACCCGCCAAAACCTGGGCGATGAACACTAATTGCCGCTGCCCGCCACTCAACGTGCCGATCCGGCGGCTGGCAAGATCGGCCACCCCGATTTCGGCCATCGCGGCTGCGGCGGCGGTGAGGTCGTCGGGCGCGACCCGAAACGACAGTGATCGCATGCGGCCGAGCAACACGACCTCAAACACTGTCAGCATCGCGCGTGTGGCGCTGTCCTGTGGCATGTAGCCGATGGCATCGGCGGGGCCATCCCAGTCGATGGCGCCATCATGGCCGATGACCCCGGCAAGCGCGCGCAACAGGGACGATTTGCCGGAGCCATTGGGACCGAGAATGGCGAGGATTTCACCGGGCGCGACCGCAAAATCAACCCGATCGACCGCCAGATGCCGGCCGTACCGGACGCTGACGCCGCGACATTCAAGCTTCATGCGACACCTCGGCGCAGGACCAGCCAGGCGAAGAACGGCACGCCCAACAGCGCCGTCACGATGCCGATCGGAAATACCGTGCCTGGCATGATCAATTTACTGGCGACCGATGCCGCCGACAGCAGGAGCGCGCCGATCAGCGCCGATGCCGGCAGCGCATGGCGCTGGTCTTCGCCGACCAGCATGCGCGCGATATGCGGCGCCACCAGCCCGACAAAGCCGATTGTGCCAACAAACGCGACCGCCGCCCCGGTCAGCAACGACACCACCACGAAAGCGCGCAGACGCAAGGCATCGACCCGCACCCCGAGTGACCGCGCCCGTTCATCGCCCAGTTGTAATGCGGTCAACGCCCAGGAATCGGCCAGCAGCATTGGGACCACTAACGCCAGAACCCCGGCAACCAGGCCAGTTTTGCCGAGCGTGGCTCGCTGCAAACTGCCGAACAACCAAAACACGATCTGCTGCAAGGCTTCCGGGGAGGCCAGGAATTGCAGCAGCGACAGCAGCGCCTGGAACAAGAACAGGCAGGCAATCCCGGCCAGCACCAACAACTCCGACGTCGCCCCGCGCAGGCGGCCGACCCCACCGACCATGGCGCAGGCCAACCCGGCAAAGGCGAAAGCGGCAATCGGCACCGCCAGTTCCTCGGGCACCGGCAAGGCCGCGCCAACAATAATCGCCAGCGCCGCACCAAACCCGGCACCGGCGGAAATCCCCAGCGTATAGGAACTCGCCACCAGCCCGACCACGACCAACGCCACTATGCCACCGCGTCGCACATTGGCGGCGCGCCAGGCTGGCACCGCGGTCATGCCGTGATCGGCGTCAGGCGGGCCATCCAGGTACCCTCGAACGTCACCGGCAGATATTGCGCGTGAAAGCGCCGCAGTTCGGCGACCGGATCGACGTCGGAGAAGCGATCAGGATGCATCTGTTTGGCCAGGTAGAGCATCGCGGTGTAGTCGAACAACGCCCGGCACAGGCCGTGTTCGATGGCATGCAGCTCGCCACGGCGGATTGCGGCGATGCCGGCCCAGCCCGGGCGCTGGCCGTACGGGGCAAGCCGGGCCCGGGTCGTGGTTATATCGGCATCAAACCCGGTCAGCACCGCGTTCGGGCTGTTCACCCATGATGATCCGGCGATGAAGATATGGTCCGGGTTCGCGGCGATGATGTATTCCGGAGATAACGGCCCCCAGGCTTTGGCGATATGGCCAGCGGCGATGTTGCGGGTCTGGATGTCGGCCACGCGGCTGAGATACATGTCCGCCAGCGCCTGGGCGCGCTCGGCGTTGCCAGTCGCGATGCCTAGCGCAATTGTGCTGGCGGCATGGCGGGCGGGAATTTGCGCATTGTAGTCGATCACCAGCACCGGGATGCCAAGCGCCTCCAATTGGGCGACCTGGGGCTGCAGCACGCTGAACGACCATTCAGCCAGCACCACCAGATCGGGCCGCAGCGACAGCACCCGTTCAAGGCTGAAACTGCCGTCATCGGTGGTGCCGACATCGCCGACTTTGTCGAGATTGGGGATCACCTGGCGATAGCGGCTGAACACCGCCGGGCGCCAGCCAGCCCAAAGGGCGCGGCCAAAGCCGGCCACCCGGTCCCAGCCAGCGGCACCTGCGACGGCGGTAAATTCCTCATAATTGAAGCCCAGCACGATGCGCTCGGCGGGCGCTTTGAGAGTGACGGTGCGGCCGATGGCATCGGTAATCGGCGGCATTGCGGCACGGGCGCGGCACGGCAGGGCGGCGGGATGCAGGGCGTTCAGACGGCGGTGGGGGGCGCCCGTGCCGGGGGTGTCGGCGCGGCGGAAACTTGAAGCAAGCGGTCCTGGCGTGCCGGCGTGATCGGGGCCGCCACAACCAGAACCGGCGCAAGAAGACATACACCCGCCGACAGCAATGGCGCCGCGCCAGCCATCTGGCAGACGCCACAGGCGAGGCAGTCGTCATGCGACATCGGCGCCTGCGCCGGTCCGGGTTGGCCCGGCAGCGTGGTTTGGTCAGCGCTGTGACAATAGGCGGCCGGATCGGCGAGCA
>JANYCX010000123.1 GCA_025360065.1 Acetobacteraceae bacterium
CAGCGCCACAAGGCGGGACCCTTGCGGGCGACCATCCGATCGTAATTTTCCCGCGCCAGCAGTCGCAGCGGAAAGCCGATAATGCCGGAGGAATGCGCCAGCAGCCGTTCGATGGCAAGATGGGTTTTGCCCGTATTGGTCGGTCCCAGCACCGCCTTCACACGGGGCGCGAACATCACCGCAGCCCTATCAGCAGGGGATCGGCGGGGTCGGGCGGAATCGGGGGAAACCGTCATGGGCTGATCGTCCGATGCGGCGGCATGGAATGCAAGCGACAACCCTGCGTCGCGCGCATTGAAATTTGTCCACGTGCTGCGCATATCGGCCCCAGCCCTTATCATATGCCGGAGAGCCCATCGCATGACCGAAACCGCAACACTGGAATCCCACGAATTTGGCGCCGAGGTCGGCCGCCTGCTCGATCTGGTGGTGCATTCGCTGTATTCGGAACGAGAAATCTTCCTGCGCGAACTGGTGGCCAATGCCGCCGACGCCACCGATCGCCGCCGGTTCGAGGCGCTGACCCATGCAGCCCTGGCTTTGCCGCCTGAGGCGAAAGTGCGGATCGTCCCGGAAAAAGCCGAGCGCCGCCTGCTGATCGCCGATGACGGAATCGGCATGACACGCGAAGACATGATCGCCAATCTCGGCACGATTGCCCGATCGGGGACGCGCGCATTCGGGGCGTCACTCGCTGACGCCAAGCCAGAAGAACGCCCGAACCTGATCGGCCAGTTCGGCGTCGGGTTTTATTCCGCCTTCATGGTTGCGGACCGGGTTGAGGTCACATCGCGCAAGGCTGGGACCGACGAAGCCTGGACCTGGGCATCCGAAGGCCGGGGCAACTACACCATGGCGCCGGCCACCAAAGACGAGCCTGGCACCGAGATCGTGCTGCATATCAAATCGGATGCCGATGAATATCTGGATCCCGTGCGCCTCGAAGCGGTGGTGCGCAAATGGGCCGACCACATCACCCTGCCGATCACGATCGCCCGCGATGGGGTCGATCAGCCGGCTAACGAAGGCACCGCTTTGTGGCGGAAGGCCAAGGCAGATGTTTCCGAACAGGACGCCGCCGCCTTCTACCGCCATGTCAGCAATAATTTCGACAGCCCGGCGGTGACGTTGCAGTGGCGGGCCGAAGGCGCGCTTGAATTCTACGCCATGCTGTTCATTCCGGGCATGAAGCCGTTTGAGCCGATGTCCGACCAGGAACGCGCCTCCAAGGTCCGGCTGCATGTCCGGCGCATGTTCATCACCGACCGGGCCGAGTTGCTGCCGCCCTGGCTGCGCTTCGTCCAAGGCGTGGTTGATACCGAGGACCTGCCGCTCAACGTGTCGCGCGAAATGTTACAGGCAACGCCGGTTCTGGCGCGCATCCGCCGGGCGGTCACCAACCGGGTCATCACCGAACTGAAAAACCAGGCCAAGGAAGCCGAAACCTATAAGGTGATCTGGAATAATTTCGGCGCGATCATCAAGGAAGGCGTTTGGGAAGATGGCGACCACCGCAAGGAACTGGCGCCGCTGCTGCGTTTCAAATCTTCCAGCGTTGAAGGGCTAACCAGTTTTTCCGATTACGTCGACCGCATGAAGGAAGGCCAGGAGGCAATCTACTTCCTGGTCGGCGACAATGCCGAGACCCTCGCCGGATCCGCGCAGCTTGAAGGCTTTCGCGCCCGCGGAATCGAGGTGCTGCTGTTTGAGGACTCAATCGATGCCTTCTGGCCGGAGCGGCTGGATAGTTTCGCCGACAAGCCGTTGCGGAGCGTAACCCAAGGCGTCGCCGATCTGGCCACGCTTGCGCCATCCGAAGCGCCAGAGGGCGACATTGCCGATACCGAGGCGTTGATTGCCGCAATGAAGACTGCCCTCGATAAGACGGTCGCCGATGTGCGCGCCACCGACCGGCTGGTCGACAGCGCGGTGGTTCTGGCCGCTGGCGGGATGGGGCCTGATCTGCAGATGCAGCGCCTGCTGCGCCGCGCCGGGCGGGATGCTTTCGGCATGCCACCAATCCTGGAAATCAATCCGCGCCATCGTCTGATCGCGCGGCTGGTGGCCCAGGTCGCGGCGGGGGAGGACATCGCCGATCAGGCATCGGTGCTGTTCGACCTGGCGCGCTTGCAGGATGGCGAACTGCCAACCGATCCGGCCGGCTTCGCCCGACGCATCGAGATGGCACTTGCCAATCCGGCGCCGTAGCCGGAATTGCGCTGGTTCTGCATTAGAATGTGACACAACGTTGCGGAATGATGGGGCTGGTAGGTTCCCAGTCATTCCGCAGCCTGGAACAATTAAATCCACGTTATTTTGCACCAAAATTACTCAAAAAGCTTGTAATGGGAGATTTTGCGATTCATATCTCAGTCGGAGCGTTGCACTTCCGGAGCGCGGCGCATTGGGAATGAATTTTGATGATCGACCAGAGCCTGCCTTGTGTGGAAGCATCAGTGTCGGCGCGTCCGCTTTACGCGGTCCGCCCCAACGACCTGCCTGGACTGCTTGCAAAGCTCACCACGGTGCAGCACGGATACCTGACCGGCAGTGGTTTTACCGGCGGAGTGGGCGAATTGGCGCTGCTGCCAGGCGATGCTGGTGTCGTCGGTGCCGTCGCAGGATTGGGCGCGGATCATGGCCCCAACGCCTTCGGATCATTGGCAACCCGCCTGCCTGAGGGCGATTGGACACTGGTCGCCGGAGATTTCGATCCTGCGAATGCGGCGCTCGGATTTTGCCTTGGCGCCTATAGCTATCAGGGTTTCAAACAACCAAAACGTGCCGTTGCCCGGCTGGTTACGCCGCCCGGCAGCGCTGCGGCTTTGTCGCAGGCGCGGGCGATCTGGATGGTGCGTGATCTGATCAATACGCCGGCGAATTTGCTTGGCCCGGCCGAACTTGCCGACGCGGCCCTGGCACTCGGCGCGGCAAACGGCGCGCTATGCCACCGGATCGAAGGTGCTGCCCTCGACGCCGCCTACCCAACCGTAGCAGCCGTCGGTCGCGGCTCGGACCGCACACCGGTCGTCGCCGGCTTCACCTGGCGCGGCAGCAAGGCGGGTGCCGACGCACCGTTGATTTCTCTGTGCGGCAAAGGCGTGGTGTTCGACACTGGCGGCTACGACCTCAAGCCATCCGCCGGCATGTTGCGGATGAAAAAGGACATGGGCGGTGCGGCCAATGTGCTCGGCATGGCGCGCATCATGATGGAAGCCGACCTGCCGATCCGGCTTGCGGTGCGTATTGGTTGCGTGGAAAATTCGATCTCCGGCCACGCGATGCGCCCGCTTGACGTGATCTGCACCCGCCGCGGCCTGACGGTGGAAATCGGCAACACCGATGCGGAGGGCCGCTTGGTGTTATGCGATCTGTTGGCCGAGGCGTCAGATGAAAGCCCAGACCTGCTGATCGACTGCGCAACCCTGACCGGGGCGGCGCGAGTTGCCCTTGGGCCAGAATTGCCCGCCCTGTTCTGCAATGATGATGCCTGGGCCGCGCGACTGATCGCCGCCGGAACGGACCGGCATGATCCGATGTGGCGCCTGCCGCTTTGGGACGGCTATGACAGCTGGCTCGACAGCCCGATCGCCGATCTGAACAACGTGTCCAGCAAACCCATGGCCGGCGCGGTCACCGCAGCACTCTACATGCGTCGCTTCATCGCACCTGGGGTGAAATGGGCGCATTTCGACATGTATGCCTGGAATGACGCCACCCGGCCCGGCAGGCCCGAAGGTGGAGAGGCGCAGATCATCCGCGCCGTCTGTGCGGCCATCGCCGCGAGTTTGCCAACTGCCTGACCGGGGCGGCCCGGACGCTCTGGCCGTCAACTTCCACGTTCCGATCTTGTTCACATCAGAGGATTAATCCCATGGCCGCTTCTCCCACTACCGTTACCACTGACCAATTGGTTGGCGTTCTGCGCGACACGACGGTTTCACTGGTCCGTCGTGATGGCCCCGATTTATCGGCCCGCCAACTTGGCGTGTTCCTGACCTGCTACCTCGATGATACCGGCCAGACGGTTCGTGGCCTCGCCGCCAACCTTCACGTCTCCAAGCCCGCCATCACCCGCGCGCTTGATCGGCTTGGGGAGCTTGACCTTGCCCGTCGGAAGACCGATCCGGCCGACCGTCGCAGCGTATTGGTGCAGCGCACCCCGAAGGGCATTAATTTCCTGAAGGACCTGCGTGGCATGATGGCCGAGGCGGCGGTTGACGGAGGCAAAGCCGAAACAGCCCCGGCGCCAGTGACCAAGTCCGCCGCGAAGGCCGCGAAACCTGCAAAAGCCGCCAAGGCTGCGCCGGTCAAAGCGGCCGCAAAACCCGCTAAGGCGGCAGCAAAACCCGCCAAGGCCAAAGCGAAAGCCGGCCCGGCAAAAAAGAAGGCCAAGGGCTGAGCCAAAATTCCGCCGCCGTTCCTTTCAATGGGGGCGGCGGTGGAATTTTAGGCTGCTATGCGGCCCATCGCCGTGCACCGTCTTCAAGCAGACGCGGCACCTCACTCGCCGGGCAGGGCGGGCTGAAGAAGTAGCCCTGCACTTCGGTGCACCCGTCGGCGACCAGTTGGTGCAACTGCTCCACCGTCTCGACGCCCTCGGCAGTTGTGGAAATTCCGAGCGACCGGCCCAGCCCGGCGATCGCGCGAACAATCGCCGACGAGTCCGCCCCGTCCGGCAAGCCTCGCACGAAGCTTTTGTCGATTTTGAGTTTGTCAAAAGGAAAGCTGTTAAGATAACGCAGCGATGAATAGCCGGTCCCGAAATCATCGAGCGATATCCGGACCCCCAGCGCCCGCAATCGATGCAAAGCGGTCAGAGTCGATTCGTTCTCCTGCAACAACAGGCTTTCAGTGATTTCGAGTTCGAGTCTGGTTGGCGATAATCCACTATCGCGCAACGCCGCTTCGACCTGTTCGGCGATACCGCCGGTCGCGGTGGATTGCATGAATTGGATCGGCGACAGATTAACCGCGACCGCGACATGGGTTGGCCAACGCATCGCCTCGGCACAGGCAGTGCGTAGCACCCATTCCCCGATCGGGACGATCAACCCAACTTCTTCGGCGAGCGGGATGAACCGATCCGGTGGCACCAGCCCGGAAATCGGGTGTCGCCAGCGGATCAGCGCCTCGAACGACTTCACCCGACGCTCCGCCAGGGAGATCAGCGGCTGGTAGAAAAGCTCGAATTCATCGTGCAGCAGCGCCTGGCGCAAATCGGCTTCAAAGGTGCGGCGGGAATGGGCGGCTTCATCCATTGCCGGCACGAAAACCCGCCACACCCCACCGCCATCTTGTTTGGCCCGATCAAGTGCGAGGTCGGCATTTCGCAGCAGGCGCTCGTGATCACAGTGATCGGGAGTGGAAACCGCTGTCCCGATCGACGCCCCAATTACCACGTTTCGATTGTCGATAACGAAGGGGTGGGCGATGATGGCAATCAGACGATCGGTCAAGGCGGTCACCGCCGCGGGGTCGTCAACATTGCGTTGAATGATCGCAAACTCATCGCCGCCGAGACGCGCGACCAAATCATGATCGCGCACAGATTGGCGCAGACGGGTGGCGACTTCGCACAACAAGGCATCCCCGATTGCATAACCGTTGGTGTCGTTCACGGTCTTGAAGCGATCGAGGTTGACGCAATGAACCGCAAGATTTGCACCCGGCGTGGCGCAGACCGCGCGCAACGCCTCCTGCAAAGCCGCCCGATTGGGAAGGTTGGTTAGCACGTCATGGCTCGACATGTGTGCGATCCTTGCAACACTCCGATTTTGTTCGGTAACATCCTCATACGTACACACCCACCCCCCCCCCTCCATGGGCACACGCCGCAACGACAGCGTGCGCCCACTGCCCATCATAAGCTGTTCAACCGTCTGGCGTCGGATCGCGAAACGCGCGCGGGCATCGCGTTCCAAGGTCGAAAGATCCCGGTCGGGCAGGTTTCCGGCAGCCCGGCTCAACGCCAGGATTTCGCCGAACTGTATGCCCGGCGTGAGCAATTCGCCTGGCACACCATGTAAAGTCTGGAACTGCCGATTGCTGACCATGAGGTGGAGCCCGGCATCGAGCATGATCAGCCCCTGGCCCATATTGTTAAGGGCGGCATCGAGCATGGTGTTGGCAGCCGACAGCGAAGCGCCGCGTCGCCGCGCCTCGGCGGCGGTGTCGCGGAAAATTGCAACCGCGCGCGCCATGTCCCCCACTTCATCGGCGTCGTCCAACGATGGCACTGACAAGACGGCGTCATCACGCGCCAGATCCTCCATTACCGCGGTGATAGCACCCAGGCGGCGGAGTACCCCGATTGTCACCGATACGCCAATGATCGCAATCACCAGAGCCAATGCTGCGCCAAACACAATCCACAGCAGCATGGCACTTGTCGTTGCGCGCAGTCCGGCGACTGCGCCTTCAACCTCCGCCATGCGTTGGCTGCGCCAATCGTGAATCGCGGCGGTAACCTGATCGGCCTCGGCGGAGAAGGCTGCGGGTCGTTCGGCCGCGTGGCGCCGCATTGCCGCCTCGCCCAGCGATACCAGGCGCGGCAAGCGGCTGGCGATTTCGCGCACAGCCCAGGCATCCGCCGGCGCGGCCGGCAATTCGGTCGCGATATCCCGCTCGATCTGACGTGCCAACCGTAGAAATTCAGCAGTCATCGCGGCACGACGCGGACCGCCAAGCGGCGCCTCGACCACTAGCCGCCGTTGCTGTTCCAATGCGACATCCACGGCATCAATCCGACGCACCCTGGCGAGGCCGTCATCGAATAGCGACGCAGCTCCGAGCTTGACCGAATACGCATCCCAAACCGCACCGCCGCAGACCACGGTGATAGCGATCAGAGATAGCGTGATGACCATCCGCAGCTTGCCAACAATCCCCAGCCGTTTACGCACCAAGCCGACGCGACCTCGGTCATGCTTCATGTCCATCCATGTCCCAGCTTTTCGGCACCGCCGCTCAATGAACTACTGCAGGATCATGGTCGTCCAATATGGTTATCAATTCGTTGCCGGGCGCCAAAATTCGCAAAACGCGGGGATAAATTTATGTGATTGGCTGCGGGTGGCCGGCAGGCCTGCAATCCGGGACAAAGGGGCCGAGGGAATTGCCTATCCCGCACCCAAAACAATATCCCAGGTTACCCGCAATGCGCCCGGTTCGGACGGATCGGCGACTGGCGTAACGATCAATGCATCTTTGCGTCTCGCGCTTTGCAGGAACGGGTCGCTGTCGTTGTACGGGTCACCGGCAAAATACATCTGCGTCACCAACCGCTCATTCTTGCCGGTCACCAGAAAATGAATATGGGCCGGCCGCATCGTGGTGGGGGTTACCGGATAGGGCTTGGGCAGGATGGTTTTCAGCAAATAATGCCCACCCACACCGCTTTGCAGGACCGCAAACCCTGCGAAATGCGGATCGAGCGGTGCGGGATTGGTATCGGCGGGGTGGGCGTAGCGGCCATGCTGATTGGCCTGCCAGATCTCAATGGTCGCGTCGGCCACCGCCATACCACTGCTTGCCATGATCCGTCCGACAACATAAAGCACCGTGCCCTTGGCCGCGCCATCAGCGTGTCGAGTCAGGTCCCCGCTGCGATCCGCGGCCTGGCTGATCGGGTAGAAAGGCCCCAGAATCTGGTCGGGGGTGCGCGGCAAAACGCTCGCGGCATGGGTATCAGACATTGGACAACCTTCGTGCGGGAGAGCGATTGATCGGAATTTAGCGCCAATTCGTGCCAAGCCGCCAGTGCAGCTTGCCGCCACGCCGAGGGACTTGTAGCGTCCGCTTCGCCCGAGGATGGAGCCTCAAATGTTGATCCAAGCCGTTACGGCCTATGCCAGCTTCGGCGCGCTGGTTTCCGCTTTGTTTCTGCTGTTTGGCATTGATCGGATCGATCCGGCGGCGCGCGGTGCCTACGCCTTTCGACCATTGCTTGTCCCAGGCCTGGTGCTGCTGTGGCCGCTGGTTATGTGGCGCTGGCTCGCCCTGACCTTCTGGCCGGCACGCTGACCATGCGGCGTCGGCATCGTCGAAACCATTTACGTTTGTGGGGCGGGCTTGCGGTGTTGTTGCCGCTGTTACTGCTTGCCGCCATCGGGTCACGCCAGACCATCCCTGCCTCGGTCACCCCGATCCGGCTCGCCCCACCGTGAGCGCGCGGTATGAAGCGGTGGGCTGGAACCGAAGTAAAATTGTCTATGATGCGGTTCTGATCGGCGTGATCCTGGCATACTATTATCTGTTCGTCGCAATCGGCGCAGCGACCGCCCCGATTGGCACTCCGCCCGACGGACCGAGCCTCGCAATGCAGGCCAGCGGAAGCTGCGCCTTCCTGCTGCTGGCGAGCGTGCTGGCGATCGGTCCGCTGGTGCGGCTCGACCCTCGCTTGCTGCCATTCCTGTACAATCGGCGACATTTTGGCGTCATCACCTGTGCGGTGGCGGCCGGACATGCCCAACAGGTGTTGAACTGGTATTTCGCCTTCAGCCCGACCCCGAGCCTGCAAGCGATGCTGTTCACTGACACCGGATTTGACCACTGGCCCGGTTTGCCGTTCATTCCGTTCGGCATCGCAGCCTTCGCGATCCTGGTCGCGCTCGCAGCGACCAGCCATGATTTCTGGTTGCGCTTCCTGACCCCGCCGGTCTGGAAGGCACTGCATATGCTGATCTATCTGGCATTTGGCCTCGTCGTCGCGCATGTCGCCTTTGGCGCGCTGCAATCCCGATCGCAGCCGTTGCTGGCGGTATTGGTCACTGCGGTCAGCATCGGATTATGCGCGCTCCATCTCGCCGCCGGCCGCAAGGCTGTCCTTGCCGATCGGGTCACGGCCCAACCCGCGGATACCACGCCGTGGGTCGTCGCAACCACTATCGACGCAATCGGCGAGAACCGAGGTCTGGTGGTCAATCTTCCCGACGCCGAAGCTGTCGCAATTTTCCGCCATAACGGCCACCTTAGCGCGGTCAGCAATTTATGTGCCCACCAAAACGGTCCGCTCGGCGAAGGCCGGGTGGTCGATGGCTGCATCACCTGCCCGTGGCATGGCTTTCAATACCAACTCGCCGATGGCTGCGCACCCGCCCCCTTCACCGAGAGACTGGCGACCTACCGCCTGCGCCTTGACGGATGCAACGTCCTACTTGACCCCGTCCCCAACCCGCCAGGGACCTACGTTGCCCCGACCGCATTGCCGACATGAGCGCGCCAGACGATTTCTTCATCGGCTGGGCCGGGCGTCTGCCGCGCGATCATCTGCTCGCAATCCTTGGACGCCTCGCGATTGGTGTGGTCGCGATGCTGACCCTTGGCCTGATGTTGGGCCACGGTATTGATGATCCCGGTCCGGGGGGCTTTGACCCAAGCGGCGATGTCACAAGCCGCGGCGTGCTGACTTTGCAACCGTCACCCATTCTTTGGGTGCCGCCCGACGCGACCCACCCAAACGGGCATAGCCTGCTGCTGTCGGGGGACGGCAAGCGCGGCCCAACACTTGATCGCGCCTGGGACGGTCAGGCAATCGAGGCATCCGGCGCGATCATACGCCGCGGCGGGCTGGAAATGCTGCTCGTTGACCGAATCGCCCCCTTGCCCGGCACGGACCTAACCAGGCCAGTGGCAGTGGAATTGGGTCGTTGGCGCATCGAGGGCGAAATATGCGACGGCAAATGCGCGGCCGGCGCAATGCGGCCCGGCCGAGGTCTGGCGCATCGGGCTTGTGCGATCTTGTGCCTGAACGGGGAGCTTCCCCCGGTCTTCGTCGCAACCGGTCCGATCAATGGTCAGGATTTTCTTTTGCTGGCCGACGATAGCCATGGCGCGGCCTGGCGCGATCTGGTCGGGCTGCGGGTCCGACTTGACGGCGCCGTCACCCGGCACGGCGACATGCTGATCTTCCACGCCGAGCTAAGCCGCGCGGTGGTGGTCAGATGAGGGGGGTGGCGATCACGGTTGGTGCCGCAGTGCTGGCAGCGGCGAGCTGGTGGATGACATCAGCGGTTCTGGGGTTCTTGGATATTTCGATCCTTGACCCGCTATTGCCCGTTGGGGCGGCATTCGTCGTATTGGGTCTGGCCGAAAACGCCCTTGGCCGTTGGGTGCCGCCACACTCCTGACAACAAAAAACCAAGGCATCGGTTCGGCGCCTTGGTTTTTGGCCGGTTGGCCCCGATTGCCTCAGGCGGCGAGGTAACCGTAGCCGCTGGTCCCGACATAACCGACAAGCTTGATGCTGCCAATCTGGTCGTTCAGTGACATCCCATGTGCGCCGCTGGCGTCGTAGCTCAGTTCCTGAACTGCGGCGCTGCCGGCACGGAACGCCGCCTCATTGGCGAAGACGTGGGCGTAGATGTGATCGTTAGCCACTGTCGAGAACGCGCCGCCGTTGAGAACGCCATCGAGAGTCGCGGTAGCGTCGGCGTAAAACTTCGACCCGGCGGTGGCCAACCCTTGGAAGTAATTCGTCCCGGCCGTGGGCGAGTCGCTGGCATTGTTGGACACCAGGATAAATGATGGCGACGTGGGGGACAGGCCCGAGACGGTCGCAAAAGTGCCACCGGTTCCTTGCGACTGGGTATTTACGGTGGTCCCCGGATTGAACTCGAATTCCAGCCCCGCCGCCCTGCCATACTTGGTGAACAAATTTGTCCCAGCCGCCGGCGCTTGGGTATCGTATTTCACAACCGCGGTGCTGGCAGTGGACGATTTCGACGCTGTCTGATCGTCTGCCACCACCGCCGTGTTGGTAATTGGTCCGCCGACGACTTGACTGGTCTTTATTGCTGTCAACACATTGTCCGGCCCGGTGCCGAATTCGATTCCCACCGAGCTAATCGTAGTGGCGCTGGTGACACCCGGGGCATTTAGAACAAATGTTGCAGGCCCCGCGATGTGCGGATTGCGTCCGGTGATCGACGAATTGGCATTGGTATAGGAGCCCTCCGCGATGATCAGATTGATCGGTTTGCCACCCACCGATCCGGCTCCTGCTGTCGCTAGCGTCAAGGTTGAGCCAGATTGGGCGACGCCCCAGTGATTGATTGCACCTGTAACAGCAGTGACAGCGCCACCTCGGGCTATGTTGATCAACTTTCCAGCCGCACTCGATAGCGATGCGGAGGTCGGGGCGTTGCCGAGTGTAAACCGGATACCGCTGACCTCCTGGCCTGCCGCAGTCGGGTTAACTATTCCGCTCGATAGCACAACAATGATCTGGTTGTTCCCGGTTGTGATCTTGGCAGTGGCATTTTCCGGTCCGTCCGTAAACGTGCCGGTCGCATTGTAGGTTGTCACGACGGTACTGGCGCTGTCGATCATCGCTTGGGTTGCGATCTGCGACGCGGTATAGGTTTGGTTAGCGCCTGGCGCCAGAGTGGCAAGCGTGCCCAGCGTGGTGCCCAGGGTTGGATCGGTCACCACCACGTTGGTCAGCGTCACATTGCCAGTGTTGGTGACGACAATCTTGTAGGTAATCACCTGGCCGGCGGAGGTCACGGCTGGGTGGCCTGCCACTCCGCCGACCGAGGTGACGGATTTCACGATAGAAACGTCGGGGTTGAATGGCAGCCCGCTATAGTTCACCTGATCGCTCGCCGTTACGGTCTTGGTATTACCGAAGATGTCGGACCCAATACCAGTCACCGTCGCAGTGCCCAGTTGGTAGCCCGACCCAGCGGCGATGGTCGCCACGGCCGAGGTCGCGCTCGCCCCGATCGCCAGGGTGCTGCCAACCACGAAACTGCCAGGACCATTGCCGCCGACATCGCTTACCGTCAGGCCGCTAAGCGCCACCGCCCCGGTGTTCGTTACGATCACCCGCTCATACAGGGTAGATCCAACAGCCACGCTGGGGTTCTGCGCCAGATTACCGTTCCCGACATCCACCCAGTTGGTGCCATCGGTGGAAATCTGCTTATCCAGCGCAATGCTGGCGCTCACCCCGCAGTAGACGACGCTGTCGGTCGCCGCCACCGTCACGACATTGCCAAGACTGTCGGTATAGGTGCCGGTCGCCGTCGCAGTATCGGTCGACAGAACGTTGTTTCCTGCCGTAACCGTCCCGGACGGCGTGATGATGGAGCTGGCGCCGGCCGCCAGCGAGCCGAGGTTTACTCTGCGGCCCTGGCTGTCTGTCACAAACACATTGCTGAGCGCCACCGCACTGGTGTTGGTGACGATAGCCTGCTCGGTCAGGATACTGCCGGTTAGCACTGTCGGATACGGGTTGACCACGCCGTTGCCGACTTCGAACGTCTGGCCGTTCACCACGACTTGCTGGTCGATCGAAATCGACGGCACATAGAGGCCCTCGTAAGCGTTTGCCACCTGACCGGACGCAAGCGTCGTTGGAGTCCCGACATTGGTAATCTGGGTCGTGCCGTAGCCAGACGGCGTCGCAATTGCTACCTGATAGCTGCCGGGGGGGAGGCCGCCGAAGCTCACATTTCCGGCGGCATCGGTCGTGGCGGTGCCAACGATGGCGCCGGTCACGACGTTCTTGAGCACCACGGTCACGCCGGCAAAGCCAGCTTCGCCGCTGCCCTGCGTGCCGTTGCCATTCGCATCAAGATAAACACGCGTGTTGAAGGTCGCCGGGACATAAAGGCCCTCAACCGCGTTGGCAGTCTGGCCCGACAGCAGGATGTTGGTGGTTTGGGTGTTGGTGTTTTGCGTAATCACCTGACCAGACGGCGTGGTCACCGCGACCTGATAGCTGCCCGGCGCGAGACCGGTGAAGCTCACATTGCCGCTCGCATCCGTCACCGCAGTGCGGCCGGTCGCCACGCCGCTGCCATTGAGCAGCGCCACCGTCACGCCGGCGAGATTGCCTTCGCCGACCGCCTGGGTGCTGTCACCGTTGGCATCGAGATAAACATGGGTGTTGAAGGTCGCCGGGACATAAAGTCCTTCGAGCGCCACGACCGTCTGGCCAGCGGCAAGGGTCACCGGGGTTGCAACATTATATTGCTGGGTCACGACATTGCCGGCCGGGGTGGTCACCGCAACCTGATAGGTGCCGGGAACCAACCCGGTGAAGCTGACATTGCCGTTCGCATCGGTAACGCCGGTACGACCCGTCGGCACGCCGCTGCCATTCAGCAGCGCGACAGTTACCCCCGCCAGGGCATTTTCGGTCGGTTCCTGAATGCTATCGGCATCGCTGTCGAAATAGACATGCGCGATGAAGGTCGCGGGCAGGATCGTCAGACCCTCAACCGCGGCGACCGTCTGATTGGCCACCACGGTGATCGGCACGCCAACATTGGTATGTTCGGTTACCGTGTCGCCGAACGGGGTGGTGATTGACACCTGATAGCTGCCCGGGGCCAAGCCGGTGAAGCTGACATTGCCGTTCGAGTCCGTCACCGCGGTTTGCCCGGTCGGGACGCCGCTGCCATCGAGCAAAGATACCGTCACGCCACCAAGGTTGGTTTCGCCGACATCCTGGGTGCTATTACCATCAGTGTCGAAATAGACATGGGTCGTGATCGCGCCAACCCCACCGCCGCCGCCACCACCACTGCCGCCGAACACAAGCCCTGCATCCTCGACGACAATGTTCTGCCCGGAAGCAAGCGCGAACAGCCCGGTACGACCGGTCATCACATTGGCCGCCGATACGGTCTGGCTACCGTTGCCCGCAACCTGGGTGGTGAACCTGTAGCCAAACGGGGCCACGAACTCGACTTGATAGGAGCCCGGGTTCACACCGCTAAACAGGTAATGGCCGGTCGCATCGGTCGTGGTAACAGCGATAATCGTGCCGCTGGCATTCAGCAGATCAACGGTTACGCCCGACATCGCCGCTTCGCCAACGCCGAAAATGCCGTCCCCGTTAAGGTCGTTCCAGACGAAATCACCAATCGAGCCAGGCACCGGCACAATTGTCGTCGTATTAAAGCCCACGGCAAGTTTGCTCACGGCAACTCCCGCGCCAGCCGGCGCGTTTGCCGCGACTGCCAATGTCATGGTCACGGTAACATTGACCGACGAATAGGCGCCGGTCAGCGCGATGTTGCCAACTGACGGCGCATTAATCGATGTCGTGGCTTGGCCGACGACATTGCCGTTATTGGTCAGGGTCGTGACCGCGGTGCCAGTGACGTAGTTGCCACCCGTGACGTAATCAATGTTCATCGCCTGGAAGATCGATGAAATCCCCTGGGTCGCGATATTTGATGTCACGGTGTAGGTGAAAGTCACCACAACGCTGTCACCAGGAGCGAAGCTGCCGGCCGAGAATGGCGTCCAGGTCAAACCATCGTAAGCAGGGGCGAGCGCGATCGTCCCGGCTGTTTGCGGCGGCGGCGGCGTGAGCGGCGCGGTCGGCAGGAATGTCGAAACTCCGCTAAAGTCAGACGCCGGAACCGTTGCGGTTTCCGTCACCATCACCGGCGAGAACGTAAATCTCGTGCTGGACGAACCGGCATAGGTGTAAACATTGGTTTGCGACGTCATTCTACCATCCCCTTGGGGCTATCTGATGAGACTGGCTTACTTTAAAATACGAAATTCAAAACAATCTCCCGCGACCGTGTCGCAGGATCGATTACGATAATCTGCGCCGCACCCCAGCCAACATCAGCCCGCCAACGAGCAGCAACCCCAAAGAGGCTGGCTCTGGCGCTGCTGCAATGAAGAAGCTGACGCTGGTGATCGAATTGGCGGCCGAATACAGCGGCTGGGCATCAATATTGATATAAACAACCGATTGCGGGTTGAACGATATCCGGTTGCTCGGGGCGCTTGGGTCAGTGCTCGCATACGGTGCGGACAGGCTACCCAGCAAATTCGCGCTTGTATCTGTCACCAAAACGCCGTCGCCGAGAATTCCGCTCCCGGTTACAGCCGTGCCAATTCCCCTAATGCCTTTAACCGTGGGCGCAAGAACACCGCCGACCAGTGTCTGAATGGTAAAATTCACGTTGAGGTCAGACCCGGTATTGCGGGTCCAGGTGGCATTGGGAACGATGGTAATCGCAATATCGCCTGCCGCCGCATAGCCAAGCAGGCTCGGGCTGATACCCCAGGTCGCCACCGAGCAACTCACTGTGCCGGTTGCGGCGCAGGACGTATTGGTGATCAGATAATTCCCGACGGTGAGCGTTGTGTTCGTCGTGGTCTTCAATGCCACGGCCGAGGCCGGCGAAACACCGATCAACAAACACATTACCGCGAGCATCGCGCCAAGCGCAGAACGAAAATATGACATGTTCAATCCAAATTCCTGATCAGCTAGTCAAATTAAGGCAATACCGGCGCAAAATTTCCGGACGACATCTTTCCATGGTAGTGTGATCTATCTGGATCGCGAGCCCTGGGTCAAGTTCATATTAGTTGACAAAGCAGGTTTGGATTGTGAGGTATTATGGTCCGCTAAATCAATATCTTATAGGGTTAGTTATTGCGCTTTGAATAGTCATTCGGACCTTCGCGCACGGCATGCCGTCGTCCCTCGGCCAGCCGAGTTGTAACTATCTGTCACAAGAGTGCAGACCCAACGTCCTTTGCTGACAGCACAAAGGGCCCGTCAGGGCCCCTTGCACACCACGATCGAACGGCCAGCGGGGCTTGCCCGCAAGCCATGATAGATAACGCTATGCCTTGGCGGCCGCGTTCTTGACGGCCGGCTTTTTGACCGCTGGCTGTTTAGCGGCTGCCTTCGCTGCGGTCGCCTTTGTGGCCGGTTTGGTGGCAACCGCTTTGGCGGTGGGCTTGGCAGCCACCGCTTTCGCGGCGGGCTTGGCAGCAGCCGCCTTCGAGGCGGGTTTAGCAGCAGCCGCTTTCGCGGCGGGTTTAGCAGCAGCCGCTTTCGCGGCGGGTTTAGCAGCAGCCGCTTTCGCGGCGGGGGCAACCTTGGCCTTCGAGGCTGGCGCCTTCTTCGCCGGGGCAGCCTTGGCAGGGGCGGCCGCTTTCTTCGGGGCTGCTTTTGTCGCGGCAGGCGCAGTTGCCGGTTTAGCTGCCGCCTTGGCGAGCGTTGGCGCAGCTTTGGCCGCAGGCTTCGCTGCCTTGACCGCGACGGGCTTCGCTGCGGCCTTGGCGGCCGGTGCTTTGGCTTTCGCCGGCGCTTTCGCCTTTGCAGGCGCCGCTTTTGTTGCTGCACGGATGGCCAGGGCCTGGGCGCGCGGCATGTGGTTATCTTCGTCGTTCATTGCGGGCTTCTCCTTGACTGTTAATTGTCGTTCCGAACCTGATAAATTCGGGGTGGAATTAAGTGGGCAACAGGTCAACACTCAGCGCGGTAACGACAAACCGTCAGAAAGCTCGAAGTTAACGAAACGAAAAAAGCCAGGCCACGCATGTGTGCGTTCTGTTTGCAACCCCGAACAAGCCTTCGGTTCATCGACCGTGACCTTCTTTGCCGTGGATACCAGACAATGCGCCGCTCGCTGGCCGCGAATCGGCGCACTGGCAACCGAATTCCGCTATCCGCTTTCGCGTCGTGACATGTCAACAAAATTACAGTCGTTACTTCCACAATACGCCAAAAAAAATCGGCCACGGCAGGGGTGCCGTGGCCGATTTCCAATCGTATCGGTTTCTGCCGGAAAATCAGGGCCGCGCGGCCAATGGCACGAACGTCAAGTTGTCAGGCCCAACATAGTTCGCAGTCGGCCGGATGATCTTATTGTCGATCCGCTGTTCGATGACATGCGCGCTCCAACCCGAGATGCGCGCGATCACGAACAACGGCGTAAACATCGCGGTCGGAACCTCCATCATGTGATACGAAACGGCGCTGAACCAATCGACATTGGGGAACATCTGCTTGGCATCCATCATCACGGCTTCAATCCGGTCCGCAACGTCGAACATCTTCATGGTGCCTCCGTCTTTCGACAAGCGCCGCGATACGTCCTTGATAATCGTGTGGCGCGGGTCCGAAATCGTATATACTGGGTGGCCGAACCCGATAATGACTTCCTTGGCCGCCATGCGGGCACGAATATCGGCCTCGGCCGCATCGGGCGTGTCGTACCGCTTCTGGATTTCAAAGGCGACTTCGTTGGCGCCACCATGCTTCGGCCCACGCAGCGTGCCAATTCCCGCGGCGATCGCCGAATACATGTCCGACCCCGTGCCCGCGACGACGCGGCAAGCAAAGGTTGACGCGTTGAATTCATGTTCTGCATAAAGATTGAGCGAGGTCTGCATCGCCCGTTGCCATGAGGCATTGGGCTTTTCGCCATGCAGCAGATGCAAGAAGTGCGCAGCGATGGTGTCATCGTCGGTTTCAACTTCAATCCGCCGGCCGTTCTGGGAATAGTGATGCCAGTACAGCAGCATCGATCCCAGGGATGCCATCAGCCGGTCGGCGATATCGCGCGCACCCGGGGTGTTGTGGTCGTCCTTTTCGGGCAGCAAACAGCCGAGCATCGACACCCCGGTGCGCATCACATCCATCGGATGTGCACCCGCGGGGATTTTTTCGAGCACCGCCCGCAGATCGGCGGGCAGGCCGCGCCAAGCCTTGAGGCGTGCCTTATAAGCTTTCAGTTCGGCGACATTCGGCAGGGTGCCATGCACCAGCAGATGCGCCAGTTCTTCGAACTCACACGTTTCGGCGATGTCGAGAATGTCGTAGCCACGATAATGCAGATCATTGCCAGCCCGGCCGACGGTGCACAAAGCGGTATTGCCGGCGGGGACGCCGGACAGCGCCACCGATTTTTTCGGCTTGTTGACGATAACTTCGCTCATGACGGATCGCTCCTCAAAAGATGCCAGGGTTACTGATCGCGAGCGTGCCGGCGGGCAACGCCACGTTCAAACGATGCAACTCACCGGCTGCCAGGGACCGCACATTTTGCGCGGCCTCGATGAAGCGGTCGGCTTCGGCGGCGGTGATGATGCCGCTGGTCAGAATGCGGAATTTGTTGATGTAGTCGGCCCGTGCGAAGGGCTTGGCGCCGTTCGGATGGGCGTTGGCGAGCGCGAGTTCGTCAACCAGCACGCTGCCATCCTGCATGGTGATTTCCACCCGGCCACCGAAGGCGAGTTCATTCGGATCGGTCGCGTGATAGCGCCGTGTCCATTCCGCGTCCTCGCAGGTTTCCATCTTGTGCCACAGCGCCACCGTGTCCGCCCGGCCGGCCCGGGCTGGCGCGTAGCTGTCAACATGGTGCCAGCGCCCGTCCTGCAACGCCACGGTGAAGATATACATGATCGAATGATCGAGCGTTTCGCGCGATGCCGTCGGATCCATTTTCTGCGGATCGTTGGCGCCGGTGCCGATCACGTAATGGGTATGGTGACTGGTGTGCAGCATGATCTTGGCGATCTTGCTGGTGTCGGCAATTTTGGTGCGCATGCGGAAGGCGAGATCGATCAGCGCCTGGCTCTGATATTCTGCGCTGTGTTCCTTGGTGTAGCTGTCAAGGATCGACCGCTTGCCCTCGCCGGCTTCCGGTAACGGCACGTGATACACGCCGGTCTTGTTGTTGAGCATCCAGGCAATCACGCTGTCCTCGCCTTCATAAATCGGGCTCGGTGCGCCTTCG
This sequence comes from Acetobacteraceae bacterium, assembly GCA_025360065.1. Lineage (GTDB taxonomy): Bacteria > Pseudomonadota > Alphaproteobacteria > Acetobacterales > Acetobacteraceae > CAITOL01. Next base: position 18,516 of record JANYCX010000123.1, read on the forward strand.
CCGCGCATGACGCGATCAACCGCTTCCACCGCGAGTTTGCCAGCATGGGCGGGGGCATAGGCCTTCCAGCTGCTGATTTCGCCCTTGCGCGACTGGCGGGTGGTGAAGCTGACATGGACCGCCTGCTGCACCGCCTGGAAAATAATATCCTGCTTCAGGCCAAGCATGGTGCCGATGCCGGCGGCCTGGGCCGGGCAAAGATGGGCGATATGATCGATCTTGCGTTCATGCAGGCAGATCGCGCGCACCAGGTCGATATGGATTTCGTAGCCGGTGGCGAGGCCACGGAGCAGATCAGCGCCCGACTTGCCCATGATCTGGCCAACCGCGAGGATCGGCGGGATGTTGTCGCCGGGATGGGAATAATCAGCGGCAAGAAACGTGTCGTGCATATCGAGTTCACGGACGGCGGTGCCGTTCGCCCAGGCGGCCCATTCCGGGCTGAAGCGCTGTGCGGGATCAACCCCGAACACAGTCGCGCCGCCGGCGCGGGCATGGCCGAGCGCCATGCCACGGGCCGAGGTGACAGGTCGGCGATTGATCGCAGCAATGGCAACCGAGGCGTTGTCGATGATCCGGTTGACGATCATGTCTTCGGTTGCCTGGG
>JANYCX010000132.1 GCA_025360065.1 Acetobacteraceae bacterium
CCCTGCCCTTGCGCCGATGGATGAAAAGCCCAGAACAGCCCGAGTTCCATCATCCGCCCGGCATCGGCAACGCCACCCCATGACGGCAGCCGCGCGAACGGCTCAAACGACGGCACATAGCCGACAAGTCCGAGAAACCGCCCGCCATCGCGCGCCACCACCGCCCGCTCACCCAGCGGCGGCTGATAGAGATTTTCATGCGCGTCATAGCTCGCCACTGTCCAGGTGAGCCACGCGGCGCGGTCGGTCCGGTCTTGGCGTGACTCATCCCAGCCAATCGCCTCAAACAATTCCTGGCACGCCGCCAGATCGTCCACCACCAACCGCCTGATTTCCAGGCGATCGGTGGTCAGAACCGGCACCGCGAAAGGGTTGTCCCCCATCGCGCAGCCTAGATGCGCTGGTCGCGGATGAACGCCTTGATCCGCGGTGCCACATCGGCATTGAAGCGGCGGCCGTTGAACAGCCCGTAATGGCCCACACCTGGTTGCTCGTAGTGCACATGCCGATCGGCCGCGAGGTTGGGCGTCAGCGTGTGGGCGGCCTTGGTCTGGCCGATGCCGGAAATATCGTCGCGCTCACCCTCAATGGTCTGGATCGCGGTCCGGGTGATTGCCCCCGGATCGACCCGTTCGCCGCGATGGCGATAAATCCCGCGCGGCAACGAATGTTCGAGGAACACCGCCTCAATCGTTTGCAGATAGTAATCCGCCGGCATGTCCATCACCGAGCGATATTCGTCGTAAAAGCGCCGCTTGGCCGCCAGTGGCTCGCCATCGCCATCGACCAGATGCTGATACATCTGCCAATGCGCTTCGACATGCTTGTCCATATTCATCGCCAGGAACCCGGCAAGCTGGAGGAAACCGGGATAAACCCGACGCATGAAGCCCGGATTGCCGAACGGCACCGCATGGATGACCTTGTGGCGAAACCAGTCGAGATCATGCGACTTGGCGAACGCATTCACCGCCGTCGGGCCTTCGCGGGTATCAATTGGCCCGCCAATTAACGTCATCGACACCGGGGCGGCATCAATTTCCCCGGCATTCATCAACGCCACTGCCGCCATGACCGGCACCGATGGCTGGCAGACCGCAATGACATGCGTATCGGGGCCGAGAAAGCGGATGAATTCAACCAGATAATCAACATAATCGGCCAGATCGAAGTCAGGTCCCAACAGCGGCATCTGCCGGGCATCGCGCCAATCGGTGATGTAGACGTCGTGATCGGGCAAAAACGCCTCAACCGTGCCACGCAGCAAGGTGGCAAAATGGCCCGACATCGGGGCCACCATCAGCACTTTGCGATCTTTGGGACGGTCAGTCGCGCGGCGGAAATTCAACAGGTCGCACCAGGGTTTGACCATGACAATCTGTTCGTGGACCGCGACCATCTCGCCGTTAATTTCGGTTTCGCGATGGCCGAAGATCGGTTTTCCGAACGCCCGTGTGGTATGCTCAAAACTATCCAAAGCGGCGATTGCGGCCCGCCCCAGCTTGGTTTCGCGCAGCGGGTTGAACGGCAGGTCCAGTATCGACAAGGCATTAGTCGCCATCAGCCGAAACGGGGCTAGGCTGGCACGCTGCAATTCATACGCCTGATAAAGCATTTCTGACCTTTCTGCGGGGTGCGCGGCCCATGCCGCCGCCCCAAATCCAGTCCATGTGCAGCGCCCCGGCTCGGATCATCCGGCTTGCTGCATCGCACGATGTTCCATAAGAACCAGTGAAGAGCAACCCAATGGGAGGCAGCCGCAGGGCTGAGACGTGAAATGGGACCACTTCATAGACTTTTCGACCTTACCGGGCGCGTCGCGTTGATCACCGGCGGATCGAGCGGGCTTGGGCTGCAAGCCGCCCAAGCGCTGGGCGAATACGGTGCAACCGTTGTCATCGCGGCCCGCAAACAAGCCCAGCTTGATGAAGCCGCCGAGGGCATGAAGGCCCAAGGCATCAAGGTTATTACCGTTCCGGCCGATCTGCGTGACGCAACCGCCGCGCAAACCCTGTGCGACACCGTGATGGCGCAATGCGGCCGCATCGACATCCTGTTCAACAATGCCGGCGCCACTTGGGGGGCAGCGGCCGAAAACCACACCCAGGACAACTGGCGCCGCGTGCTCGGCCTCAACGTCGATGCGATGTTCTACCTGTCCCAATGCGTCGCCCGCGCCTGGATGATCCCGCAAAAGAAGGGCAAAATCATCAACATATCTTCAGTTGCCGGCTTTAAGGCCAGTATCTCCGGGCCAGGCACTGTCGCATATCAAACCTCCAAAACCGCCGTGATCGGGCTGACCCGATCGCTCGGCGCCGAGTGGGGCAAATACGGTATCAACGTCAACGCAATAGCGCCGGGCTGGTTTCCCTCGAAAATGACCGCGCATGTTGATGACGCAGGGGTGGCCGAAATGACCAAGCGCATCCCGATGCACAAGATCGGGTCGCTTGATGATCTCAAGGGGCTCGCTTTGCTGCTGGCGTCCGATGCGGGGGGGCATATTACCGGGCAGACCATTGTGATTGATGGTGGCTCGGCGATCGTTTGAGGCACATTTAAGCGTCTTCTTTTTCTGACCAAAAAGAAGCAAAAAAACTTCATCCATCAGCGTACGGAGGCTCCCATGGCCGATTCTGACATCTACCTTGTCTCAGGCGTTCGCACCGCAATCGGGACCTTCGGCGGGAGCCTCAAGGACACCACGCCGAGCGAAATGGTTGCCGCTGTCACCCGCGAAGCGGTGGCGCGGTCGAACATTGAGCCAGCGCAATTCGGCCTTTCCGTCTTCGGGCAAATTCTCACCACCGAACCGCGCGACATGTATATCTCGCGCATCGCTGTCATCGAAGGTGGCCTGCCCCAGGAAACACCGGCGATGACGGTCAACCGGCTCTGCGGCTCGGGCCTGCAAGCGATCCTGACCGCGGCCAACGCACTCCGCGCCGGGGATGCCGACATCGCGGTGGCCGGCGGCGTCGAAAACATGTCCCGCGCCCCCTACCTCATGCCGCAAATCCGCTGGGGCGCGCGGATGGGCGATACCGGCGCGCAAGACATGCTGAACGGCGCGCTGAATGACCCGTTCCATCGCATTCTGATGGGCGTTACCGCCGAAAACCTCGCCGAAAGCCATGGCATCAGCCGCGACCAGCAAGACGCCCTCGCGCTTGAAAGCCACCGCCGCGCCCAACGCGCCACCGAAGAAGGCCGCTTCACTGACCAGATCCTGCCGATTGAGCTCAAATCCCGCAAAGGCACCATCAGCTTCAAGGCCGATGAACATATCCGCAGCAACGCCAAGCCCGAGGATTTTTCGGGCCTGCGCACCGTGTTCAAAAAAGACGGCACGGTGACGGCCGGCAACGCATCCGGCATTAATGACGGCGCGGCCGCGGTGGTGATCGCCACCGGTGCCGCCGTGCGTCGGCTAAACCTAACTCCGATGGCCCGCCTGGTATCGGCCGGCCATTCCGGTGTTGATCCGGCCTATATGGGGATCGGGCCGGTGCCGGCGAGCCGCCAGGCGCTGTCGCGCGCCGGGATGACGATCAATGACATCGACGTCATTGAAGCCAACGAAGCCTTTGCCGCCCAGGCTTGCGCGGTGGCGAAGGATTTAGGGTTCGATCCGGCCAAGGTGAACCCAAACGGATCGGGGATTTCGCTTGGGCATCCGGTCGGGGCAACCGGGGCGATCGTGACGATCAAGGCGATCTACGAAATGCAGCGCACCGGCGCCAAGCATGCGCTGGTGACGATGTGCATTGGTGGCGGGCAAGGGATTGCAGCGATCTGGGAGCGGGTTTGACGGCTGTTGACCTTAGCGCGCCCATGGGTTGCTTCGGTTTCGGATTGGTCTGAGCCTTTTTTTGGGGTGGCAGCGCCCTCACCCCGGCCCTCTCCCGGGGGGAGAGGGAGAACGGTTGACAGTTTTTGTTAGTTAGTATATTTGTTCAATATGCACAATTTTTCCATCATCCTTTCAGCGCTACAGGCCGCGATTGCGGTAGTGGCGGCGCGTGAGCGGACGATGGCAGTTCAACTGGTGGCGATGTGGGGGCGGATTGCGCGCATCGGCAGCCGGCTCGAACAGCTGGTGGCGCAGTGGCGGGCTGGGACTTTGCCGAAGCAGCGGGCACAGCGGGCGCGGGTGGCTGGCACCGGAACAGCCAAGCGGGTGCATCCTGGCGCCCCCAAATGGTTTCTCCGCATACTTGGGCATGACGCGGTGGCGGCGGGGTTGCAGTTGCAGCATCTCCTGACCGAAGCAGAATGTGTCGCGTTTGTGGCCGCAGTGCCCCAGGCCGGGCGCATTCTTCGACCGCTGTTGCGGATGCTGGGGGTCGCACCGCTGCCAGCGGTGGTAATGGTGGAGGCGCGCGGCCCAAGGCGGGCAGCGAGCGTGCTTGGTGACGCGGCAGTGATGGCCGTGCCGGGGGCAGCATTTGGGCGTGCCGTTGCGGTGGCGCAAAATTTGGATGCTTAGGTTTGCGGAATTTTTACGTCGATTTTGTTACGATAACGTAATAAATAAAGAGGTATAGATGAAATGCGCTTTGGTATTCCGCCCGACGCTGCTCCTAAACAGGCATGCGTCGCATGGTCACGCCGGAGGCAACAAAGTCCGAAAAAGTTTTTTTGGTTCTTTTTGTTCACAAAAAGAACTGCTTTCTACTTAGCACTAACCTTGAAAACGAGGTTTTCCACCAAATCCCCCACCCGAATATCCAGCCGCTCCGCCGTCCCTGCCGCCAACTCCAACGTCGCCCGCACCGGGAACTTGCCATCGATGGTGGCGAGGCTGTGCGGCACGGTGCGCTCGGCGATCGATTTGATCCGGCCATCGGCGGCGATGAACAGCATGTCGAGGGATACAAGGGTGTTCTTCATCCACATCAGCGACGATCGTTCCGCGCCCCAGTCAAACAGCATTCCGCCATTTTCGGGCACGCTGGTGCGAAACATCAGCCCGACGGTTTGCTGATCGGGGGCGAGCGCCATTTCGACCATGAAATCATGGCGCTTGCCATCATGGGTGACAATGACCAGCTTTTGCTTCGGCAGTTCCGGTTGCGGACCGGTTTGGGCATGCAGGCTGGCGCCGACCAAAAGCATCGCCGCTGTCAGCAGGCAACGGCGATACAAATTGGTCACGCGTCGGCCAGTTCGGGCGCGTAGGCCGGATGCGGCAGGCCGAGCATGAGTGCGATGTTCTGCACCGCGGCACCGGAGGCGCCCTTGCCAAGATTATCGAGCCTGGCAACCAGGATCGCCTGGCGATGGGTATCGTTGGCGTAGACGCGCAATTCGAGCGTATCGGTGTTGTTGAGGTCTTCAGGTTCCAGCCGGGACTCGGTTCCCGGCATGACCCGCACCAGCACGCTGCCGCGAAAATGGGCGGCGAACACGGCTTGGAGGTCAGCGCCGGTGGGTTTGCCGACCAGCGTATCGAGATGAAGCGGGACCGAGACCAGCATGCCTTGGCGGTAATGGCCGACGGCGGGGGCGAAAATCGGCCGTCGGGTCAGCCCGCTGTAAAGCTGGGTTTCCGCGATGTGCTTGTGTTCAAGCCCGAGGCCGTAAATCTCAAAGGCTGGGCCGCCACGGGCGTCATGCGCTTCGATCATCGATTTGCCACCGCCGGAATAGCCCGAGGTGGCGTTGATGGTGATCGGGTAATCGGGGGGGATGATGCCGGCATCGACCAGCGGGCGGATCAAGGCAATGGCGCCGGTCGGGTAGCAGCCGGGATTGGACACGTTCTGGGCTGCCCGAATGCGCGCGGTCTGGTCGGGCGCCATTTCGGGGAAGCCATAGGCCCAGTCGGGGTTCACCCGGAAGGCGGTGCTGGCATCGACGATTTTCGGCGCCTGTGCCCCGAGACTGGCAGCAAGTGCCGCCGATTCCTTTGCCGCATCATCGGGCAGGCACAGTACTGCAAGATCGACTTCGGCCATGATCTCGCGGCGGGCGCCAGGGTCCTTGCGGCGATCGCCGGTAAGGCTGCGGAGGTCTATGCCGGGGATTGCCAGCAGGCGATCGCGGATGCCGAGGCCAGTGGTTCCGGCTTCCCCATCGATAAACACTGTCGCACGCTTGGCCATGGCCGCATCTCCTTTACCGGTGCCAGGGTTTCATCCTGGGGCGGCGATGACAAGCATAACAAACTGCGCCCACCCATGCACGCTTTCCTGGCTTGTGGGGGACTAACCCGTGCCCCATGCTCTGGCCGAGGATATCAATAAGGATGGCGCGCTTGAACGAGGTGACGACCAGGACCTTATGGGGGCTCGATCGGCGTTTGCTGCTCGGCATATTGTTTATTTGCGGGTCTGGCGTGGTGTTCCCGATTATGAACGGCTTTGCCAAGGCATTGGGCAGCGAATACCCGCTACTGCAGGTCAGCTGGGCGCGCGCCTTCGGGCATGTGGCGTTTTTGCTTTGCGCCTTTCTGCCGCGCCATGGGCTGCAATTGTTGCGCACCCGGCGGCCGTTGGCGCAGCTTCTGCGGTCGTCGCTGCTGACCGTATCCAATCTAAGCTTCTTTTTTGCGATCACCTACATCCCGATCGCCGAGGCGGCATCAATCAGCCAGACCGCACCGCTGATCGTCGCACTCCTTGCGGGGCCGATGTTGGCGGAACGCACCACCTTGGGCCGAGTGCTGGCGCTTCTGGTTGGCTTTGTTGGGGTGGTTATCGTCATTCGCCCAGGCACCGCAGTGTTCCACTGGGCATCGCTGTTCGTGCTGGTCAGCGCCAGTTGCTACGGGCTTTATTCGATCGTGACCCGTCGGATCGCGGCGATCGACAGCCCGGAAACCTCGGCGGTGCTGAGTTCGGTCATAGGGGCGTTCGTCATGCTGGCGGCGCTGCCCTTCGTATGGAAAACGCCACACGGGATTGCCACCATCGCAATGTTCTGCGCCATGGGTGTGCTCGGTGCGCTCGGGCATTACTGCGTTGCCAACGCGCTGAAACTGGCGCCGGCGAGCATTGTCGCCCCATTCCAGTATTTCCAGCTGATCGGCTCGGTGATCGTCGGCTATGTCGGCTTTGGCGACCTGCCCGATGCGTTGACCTGGCTCGGGGCGACGATCATCGTGGCCAGCGGGCTTTGGCTTGGCTGGAGCCAGACTCGCAAAAAGGACTAAGGGAGGACCGGCATGACGAAGACATTAGACGGCAAAATCGCGCTGGTGACCGGGGCTGGCCGCAATATCGGCCGCGCGATTGCGATGCGGCTCGCGGCCGATGGCGCGACGGTGGTGGTCAATGGCCGCGCCGATCAGGAGGCGGTTGGCGCGGTGGTGCGCGACATTCGCGCGGCCGGCGGCAAAGCGGTCGGCGCGATGGCCGATGTATCGCAGCCGGACCAGGTGGGCGAGATGATCAACGATGTCAGCGCAGATCTCGGCGGCATCGATATCCTGGTCAGCAATGCCGGGTTGCGGCGGCAGACCAAGTTCCTGGAAATGTCGCTCGTCGAATGGCGGGAAATTCTGTCGGTGGCATTGGACGGCGCCTTCATTTTGGCGCGTGCTGCGGTGCCGTTGATGATTAAGCGCGGCGGTGGGTCGATCATTGGAATGTCAGGGATGTCGACCCATGTCGGCACGCCGGAACGCTGCCATGCGTCGGTATCGAAGGCGGGATTGGAGGGGTTGATGCGGGCGCTGGCGGTGGAGTTGGCGCCGCACGGGATACGTTGCAATTGCGTGGCGCCGGGGTCGATCGATACGGTGCGTGGGGCGTCCGCCGGGGTGCGGCCACCGGGGCTGGTGGCGGGCAATATTCCGTTGGGCCGGCATGGCACGGTGGACGAAATTGCGGCGGTGGTGCGGATGTTGGCGGGTGCGGAGGGGGGGTATATCACCGGGCAGACCATTCACGTGAACGGTGGGGTGTTTTTGACGTAGTCTGGGGCAAGAAAAAGGGGCGACAGGTTGCCCTGCCACCCCCAATTTTGTCCGGTCGATGCCAGATCAGCGCTTGCTGAACTGGAAGCTCCGGCGGGCCTTGGCCTTGCCGTATTTCTTACGTTCAACGACGCGGCTATCGCGGGTCAGGAAGCCAGCAACTTTAAGGATACCGCGCAGATCGGGTTCGTAATAGGTCAGCGCGCGGCTGATGCCGTGGCGCAACGCACCGGCTTGACCGGACAGACCACCGCCGTTGACGGTGCAGAACACGTCAAACGCGTTATAGCGGTCAGCCACCAGAAAGGGCTGGGTGATCAGCATGCGCAACACTGGCCGCGCGAAATACTGGCCGACGCGCTTGCCGTTGACGATGATCTCGCCCTTGCCGGGCTTGATCCACACGCGGGCGATGGCGTTTTTGCGGCGGCCGGTCGCGTAGCTGCGGCCAAGCGCGTCACGTTTCGGTTCAACCTTGGGGCGCTCGGTCGGGACGATGGTCGCGACGGCGAGGTCTTTAAGGTCGGCGAGGCTGCGGGTCTGGGTTCCGGACATCGGATCAACCCCTCCTGTTCTTGGGGTTCATGCCAGCGACATCCAGCGACTTCGGGGTTTGCGCGTCGTGCGGGTGGTTGGGGTGCGCGTAGACGAACAGGTGCTTCATCTGGCGGCGCTGCAACGGGCCACGGGTGATCATGCGTTCGACCGCTTTTTCCACCACACGTTCCGGGAACTTGCTGTCGAGGCGCTGGCGCAGGGTGCGCCCCTTGATGCCACCAGAATAACCGGTGTGATAATAATGGGTTTCGCCATCGAGCTTGTTGCCGGTGATTTTCACCTTGTCGGCATTGATCACGATGACATTGTCACCACAATCGACATGCGGGGTGAATTGCGGCTTGTGCTTGCCGCGCAGCCGGTTGGCGATGACAACCGCGAGACGACCCAGAACCACGCCCTCGGCGTCGATCAGGATCCAGTCCTTGTTTACGTCGGCTGGCTTCAGCGCGACGGTGGTCTTTAGCATGTGGACGTCCTTTGCGAAGCGGACCCGGCGCACGGGACACCAGGGAAGCCGAGGTCTATGATGGCCAGCGCCGATCCCGTCAAGCGGTTTTCCCTGTGGTAATATCATACCACCACCGCGCAGGTCTAATTTTCGGCGCTTATCCGCGCGATTGTGTTGGTGGTGCTGTGCCCGACTTCCAACGGCACCAGCACCAGGCGACCGCCATTGGCGATAATTTCGGCAGCCCCCACCACCTGATCGGGCGCGTAGTCCGCGCCCTTGATGATCACGTCGGGCAGCAGCGCGGTAACGATGGCAAGCGGGGTTTCCTCGTCGAACAGAACCACCAGATCGACCGCCTCCAACGCCGCCATCACCGTTGCCCGCGCGGTTTCAGACTGCACCGGTCGGGTCGGGCCTTTGAGCCGGCGCACCGAGGCATCGGTGTTGAGCGCGACAACCAGCCGATCGCACGCTGCCCGGGCGCGGGCCAGCAACCCGACATGGCCTGGATGCAGCAGGTCAAAGCAGCCATTGGTGAATCCAACTTTGAGCCCTGCCCTGCGCCACGCGGCGACGCGGGCGATGGCGGCCGGGCGATCGAGGATCTTGCGCGCTGGATCGGTATGGGAATGCAATGCCTCGGCGAGTTCGGACCGTAGCACCGTCGCAGTGCCAAGCTTGCCGACCGCAATGCCGGCAGCGACATTGGCGAGGGCCGCGGCTTCCGGCAAAGGCGCGCCGATCGCCAGCGCGGTGGCTAGGGTTGCAATCATTGTATCGCCCGCGCCCGAAACATCAGCAACCGCACGCGCCCGGGTCGGCACATGCAGGGCAGGTTCCGCGCGGCGCACCAGCGTCATGCCCTTTTCGGATCGTGTGACCAGAACTGCGGCCGCGTTGGCCTGGGCCCGCGCAGCCTCACCAGCGGCGGCAGCGGCGGCATCGTCGAGCACTGCGATGCCGGTTGCCTGGGAAACTTCGAGCACGTTCGGGGTCAGCACATCGACCCCATGATAGGCTTCGAAGCGTGCGCGCTTGGGATCGGCCAACACCATCACCCCCGCCCGGTGGGCCAATGCAATCGTCGCGCCAAGCACGCCGTCAGTCAGCACCCCCTTGCCGTAATCGGACAGCACCATCACCCGCACCCCGGACAGCGCCGCGCCAATCGCTGCCAGCAGAGCTGCCTCGACATCCGCATCGACGGGATCGGAAACCTCCTCGTCCAAGCGCAGCAACTGGTGGCTGCCGGACATGAAACGGGTCTTGACCGAGGTTGGGCGGGGTGCCGGCACCAGCCGCATCGAAATCGCGGGAGTGCCAGCGACGATGGTGGCGATTTCCTGGGCTGCCTCATCCCGCCCAACCACGCCAATAAGCACCGCCAGCCCGCCGAGGGCTGCGATGTTCTGCGCGACATTGCCGGCACCACCCAGCACGCTGCGCCGCGACTGGGCCCGCAACACCGGGATCGGCGCTTCGGGCGAAATCCGCCGCACCTCGCCCCCGACATAGCGGTCGAGCATGATATCGCCCACCACCAGCACCCGTGCGTCGACAAATCTGTCGAGCCAGGGGGCCAGCGCCGGTTCGCTGAGCGGGTCGAGCAGAGGCAAAGGGCGGCTCCAACAGACAACACGGAACGCGATCTATAGGGCGGCGGGGCGGGGCGTCAAAGCGGACAGGGAACTGCCGTGCACAAACATCATGCCGCGCCGGGCCTGGCGCCTTGTAGCGTCGGACCAAATATGCGGAGCTCCCAATGCCTGGACGGACCAAACTGCACTATGGCTGGATCGTTGCGACCGTCACCTTCATCGTATTGCTCTCGACATCGAGCATCCGCGCCGTTCCAGGCCTGATGATGGTGCCGTTGCAATCCGAATTCGGCTGGTCACCGGCGGCTGTCGCCTCCGCCTTCGGGTTGAACATTCTGCTCTACGGCCTGTTCGGCCCGTTCTCGGTGGCGATCATGGACCGCTACGGCATGCGGCTTGTGCTGGTCGTCTCGCTGATCTGCATGGGGGTGGGCGCCGGGTGCGTGCCGTTCCTCGGCCAGGTCTGGCAGCTTGACCTGGTCTGGGGTGTCTTCGTCGGGCTGGGCAGCGGGGCGACCGCGTTGGTGCTGGCAGCCGTGGTCGCCGGGCGCTGGTTCACCGCCAAGCGCGGCCTGGTGCTCGGCGTGCTGACCGCGAGTGCCGCCGCCGGGCAGATGGTGTTTCTGCCAGTGCTCGCAGCGATCGCCGAAGCGGCTGGCTGGCGCGCCATGCTCGGCATGGTCGCCGCGCTCTGCTTTCTGCTGGTGCCGCTGGTGATCGTGTTCATGCGCGACCGGCCGGCCGATCTCGGCCTTGCGCCGTACGGCGAGGACGGCCCGCCGCACCCAACCAGGCTCGGCGCCGGTAATCTGTTCACCACCCCCTTGAAGGCGCTCGCCGAAGGTGCACTCAACCGCGATTTCATGCTGCTCGCCGGCAGCTACTTTATCTGCGGCGCCACCACCAACGGTCTGATCGCGACCCATTTGGTGCCGGCCTGCATCGATGCCGGGATTGCCCCGGTGGTGGGCGCAAGCCTGCTCGCGGGCATGGGGGTGTTCAACATGATCGGCGCCACGGCGTCCGGCTGGCTCAGCGACCGGATCGACAACCGGGTGCTGCTCGCGGTCTATTTCATCGCGCGCGGAATTTCGCTGATCTATCTGCCCTTCAGCTTCACCTCGCTCGAAGGACTGTCGCTGTTCGCAGTGTTTTACGGGCTGGACTGGATTGCCACGGTGCCACCAACCGTGCGCCTGTGCACCCGGATTTTCGGGCCGGACAAGGGCGGGATGATGTATGGCTGGGTTTCGGCCACCCACCAACTCGGCGGGGCGACGGCGGCGTTCCTCGGCGGGGTGGCGCGCGGCGACCTTGGCGGCTATCTGGAGGCCTTCATTGTGGCAGGTCTTACCTGCATGATCGCGGCCGCGATGGTGCTGCTGATCGGCCGCGGGGCGCGGGTGGCAGCGGCGGCGGCATAAACAGGAGGCAAAAAATGTCCGAGAGCCTGCAAGACCTGCTGGCGGCACGCTTTGGCGAAACCCTGGAAATCCCGGTAGAGCTTGCCGCATCCCCGGTCGCGCGATCCCTCGCCAGTCACCGCACCATCCGCCATTATCGCGACCAGGCAGTGTCCCCGGAGCTGGTCCGTGCGCTCTGCGCGGTCGCGCTGTCAGCGCCGTCCAAAAGCGATTTGCAGCAATGCGATATTATGATCGTGCAGGACCCAGACCAACGCGCAAAGCTTTCTGCTTTGCTGCCTGACAACCCCTGGGCGGCCAAGGCGCCGGCTTTCCTGGTGTTCTGCGGCGACAATGCCCGCCATCGCCGGGTGCACGATCTGCGCGGCCATCCATTCGTCAATGACCATCTCGATGCGTTCTTCAACCCCGGGGTCGATGCCGGCATCGTGCTGGGAACCTTTATTGCCGCCGCCGAGGCGATCGGCATGTGCACCTGCCCGATCAGCGCCATTCGCAATCACCCCGAACAGGTTGCCGAAATCCTGGCTTTGCCGATCCACGTCTACCCGGTGGCTGGTCTGTGCCTGGGGTGGCCGGCCCATAACGGCGCGATGTCGCCCCGCCTCGGGCTTGCCGCCACCGTGCACATTGATCGCTATAACGGCGCCGACCTACCGGCCCAGATCGATGAGTATGACGCACGGCGCAATCTGACCCGCCCCTATCGCGATCGCCGCGATGATGCCCAGTTTGGCGCCGATAAACCTTATGGCTGGTCGGAGGACAAAGCCCGCCAATACGCTTCCCCCGAACGGCAAGGCTGGGGCCGCTTTGTGAAAGCGCGCGGTTTCAAGCTCGACTGAAAAAGGATAAAAAAGGGCGGCGCGTTACCGCGCCGCCAAGTTTAGGGAGGAAACGTCCAAGAAAGCAGCACGGCGATACTTTGCCGTGCTGCGATGCAACAATTAGGGCTTCGAACGGCTGGATACAAGTGCTATTTTGCATTGCAGCATAGAAAATTTGTCGGACCAGATCAGCATCCATCTTTAACGCTGGTCGTAAGGTATGATTGAGTCGGTATTTTTTAACTCTTGACTGCCTAGGATCAGCGATGGGCATTTCTTTCCGCAGCTTTCTGGGCCTGCTGGCGCTATTAGCCGCACCAATCGATCTGGCGTTTGCCGATACCGGCCCAGGTGGGACGATCCTGCCAATGCAGCCGGGGATTGGGCTATTTGCGTCGCGGCCATTACCGCAGACGACCCGCCCAGCCACGCCGGCAATCATCGCACGAGCCAACGCTGGGCTGCCCCAACCGCCGCAAGTCGCGCCGTTGCACATCCCCCCCACCCCGGGCCTGCAATGCCGCCAGGCAATCCGCGCCGCCGAACAGGCCGCTGCCATCCCGAGCCAGTTGATGGCGGCCATCGGCCGGATCGAAAGCGGTCGGCGGGACGCCAATGGCGTGGTCCACCCTTGGCCGTGGTCGATCAACGCCGAAGGGGTCGATCACGTCTTTGAAACCAAGGGAGAAGCGGTGGCCGCAGTCCGGACGATGCAGGCGCGTGGCATGAAGTCGATCGATGTCGGCTGCATGCAGGTCAATCTGATGTATCACCCCAAGGCCTTTGCTTCCCTGGAACAGGCCTTCGATCCGGCCGCCAACGCCACTTATGCCGCGCGCTACTTGAACGAACTGTTCACCCAAACCGGTTCGTGGCCCAAGGCAACCGCCGCCTATCATTCCGCCACCCCAGAACGCGGTACACCTTATCAGCAGAAAGTTGCCGCAATCTGGCCCGAGGAAAAAAAGCAGCTTGCAATCACCCCTGGCTCAGGCGGCAACGTCTGGGCAAACAACGCTTTCACCGCCAATGCGTTCAATACCGGGGTCGCAGGCGGCGGCAATCAACTTACCAATAACGCCGCTGCGGCTAGAATCATCCCGGCCCCCCCCGGTGCGATCGGGCGCGACCTGGCAGCCTATCGCAACGCCCCAATTGGCGTGACCCGCCTGCCAGCCCAACTTGCCCAGGCAGAAGCGCGCCCACCCTCATGAACCGCCCACCAAACCGCGCGATATCATGCCGGGATTTTGGGTGACTGAGGGCGGAAGAAAGTAAGGCGAGGGGCGCTGCCCCCTCGCCCCCGGCCGGGGCCGGGCCCCAGTACCTAGCCCCCACTTCTTCATTCCATCTTCTCTTAAGGGTTTGGCGTCCAGGGACCCTCCCTGGCGGGGTCTGGGGCAGCGCCCCAGCGCTTGCCTTCCTTTGCCCTCAATGCACCAAAATCGGCATCATTTCGTGTTGCAGGATTGCCGCGATGGCGCCGTCGTGGGTTTCAGCGATGGCCATGGGTCGGCCGTCGGCGGCGTGGATGGCGGTCATGGCGGTGCCGTCGACCTGGACAGTTTTAATGTAGGCGATTTGCGACACACCGAGCCTGCCGAGTTCTTCGGGGGAAAGTTTGCGGATGTCGTAGGTTTTCAGGTCAAGTTTGGTGTGTTCTGCGCGGGCCATGGCTGGTCTCCTATGGGTCGATCGTGCCGACGCGGCGGCTGGCAACGATGGGGCCGAGGCTGGTGACAGTGGATTGGTTGGGCTGGGTGATCGGGATGGTTCGCACTCTTGTCTCGGGTTGCGGGCGGGCCAGGTCAATATGGAGCAGGCCGTTATCGAGCCACGCGCCACGCACCTCGATGCCTTCGGCCATCACGAAGGCGCGCTGGAACTGGCGGGCGGCAATGCCACGATGGAGGAAAATACGCTCGCCACTGTCATCGGTTTGTCGCCCGCGGATCACCAGCTGGTTGTCTTCCTGGGTGATTTGCAGGTCTGACATCGTAAACCCAGCGACGGCAAGGGTGATGCGCAGCGCGGACGGGCTGATTTGTTCAATGTTATAGGGCGGGTAGCCTTCAGACGAAGTTTTGGAGGCGCGTTCGAGCATTTGCTCGAGCTGATCGAAGCCAACAAACATCGGGGACGCGAATAGGCGAGTCGTCAAAATAGCCTCCTCTCGGTGAGCGAAGCGGGCACGAACCCCAGCGCGGCGATTCGTTCCACCTAGATTGGTAAGTCCCGGCTGGGTTGCAAGAGGGCGCGACGGATTGCTCCACGGCTAGGGCATCGCTAAATGGGAGGCATGGACGTTACCTCCCCCAGCGCGGCTGTTGATGCCGTGCCGTTGCCAATTTTGATCATGCCGCACCCGGCCTTGAAGGCGCGCGCCCGCAAGATGCTGCCAGCTGATCGTGACACAGCCAACGCACTGATCCCGCGCATGTTTTCGGCTATGTACAAGGCCCCGGGCATTGGTCTGGCGGCCCCACAGGTTGGCGCCCTGCTGCGGCTAGTGGTGATTGATCTGATGGAAAATGACGGTCGCCACCCAATCGTTCTGATCAACCCCGAAATTATCGCCGCCAGCAAAGACCTGGCGACCCGCGAAGAAGGCTGCCTGTCGCTGCCCGGCCAATATGCCGACGTCACCCGCCCTGCCCAGGTGAAAGTGCGCTACGAGGACATTGCCGGCATCCGCCACGAGATAGAGGGCAGCGGATTGCTGGCGGCGTGTTTGCAGCACGAGATCGACCATCTCGACGGGGTGTTGTTCGTCGATCACATCTCGGCGCTGAAGCGCAACATGATCCTGCGCAAGGTGGCCAAGGACCAGCGTCTGAAGGCGCAATAACCATGCGCATCGCCTTTATGGGCAGCCCGGATTTCGCGGTGCCGGCATTGCAGGCGCTGGTGGTGGCCGGGCATGACGTGGTGGCGGTGTATTGCCAGCCGCCACGGCCGGCCGGACGTGGCCAGGCGGTGCGCAAATCGCCGGTGCAGGTGGCAGCCGAGGCGATGGGCCTGCCGGTTCACACGCCAGTGCGGCTTCGACGTAACGCGGATGCCCATGCCGCGTTCGCAGCTCTCGACCTCGATATCGCGGTGGTCGCCGCCTATGGCCTGATCCTGCCCGAGGCGATGCTGGTGGCTCCCCGGCGCGGCTGCCTCAACATTCATGCCAGCCTGTTGCCGCGTTGGCGCGGGGCGGCGCCAATCCAGGCGGCATTGCTGGCCGGAGACCGCGAAACCGGAGTGACCATCATGCAGATGGATGCCGGGTTGGACACTGGCGCGATGCTGCTGCGCGGTACAGTGCCGATCGGGCCTGCCACCACGGCCACCGATTTGCATAATGCGCTCGCCGCCATCGGCGCTGCGCTGATGCTACAGGCGTTGGACACCCCGCCCACGCCGATCGTTCAGCCCGAAGACGGCGCGACCTATGCCGCCAAGCTCACCCGCGATGACGGGCGGATCGACTGGCACCAGGATGCGGCGCTGCTCGATCGCCAGATCCGCGCGCTAAACCCGTGGCCGGGCACCTTCACCCGCCTCGACGGCGTTGTCCTGAAAATCCTTGCCGCGTCTCTGGCGTCCGGGACCGGGGCAGCGGGCACCGCGATCGGGGCCGATCTGACCATTGCCTGCGGGCAAGGCGCGTTGCTGCTCGCCCGGGTGCAGGTGCCTGGTCGGGCGGCGATGTCGGCGGATGCTTTCCTGCGCGGGCATGCAGTGCCGGCGGGGACCGTGCTGGGCCGATGACCCAGTTCGCACTCGAGATCGAATATGACGGCACCGCGTTTGTGGGCTGGCAACGGCAGACAACCGGCATTTCAGTGCAGGCGGTGCTTGAAGCGGCGGCGGCAAGGCTCGGCGGACCGGCAATCAGCATCACCGCTGGACGCACCGATTCAGGGGTGCATGCCGCAGCCCAAGTGGTCGGATTGCACCTCGATCGCGACATCGCCCCCGCCAAGCTCGCCGAAGCATTGAATTATCATATGCGCCCGCATCGCGTGGCCGTATTGCGGGCCGCGGTGGCGCCGCCGGGATGGAGCGCGCGGTTCAGCGCTATCGGCCGAGCCTATCGCTACCGGATTCTTAACCGCCAATCCCCCCCGGCGCTCGATGCCGGCAAGGTCTGGCACGTGATGCGCCCGCTTGATGTCAGCGCGATGCGGCAAGGTGCAGCGATGCTGCTGGGGACGCATGATTTTACCAGTTTCCGCGCCACTGCCTGCCAGGCGAGATCCCCGGTCCGCACCCTGGACCGGCTGGACATCGACCGCGACGGCGACATCATCACCTTTGCTGTCGGGGCCCGCGCCTTCCTGCATCACCAGGTGCGCAATATCGTCGGCAGTTTGAAGCTGGTCGGCGAAGGTCGCTGGGAGGTTGCCCAGATCGCGGATGCCATTGCCGCGCGGGACCGCCGCGCCGCCGGGCCAACTGCGCCGGCCGAGGGGTTGTGTCTGGTTTCGGTGACCTATCCGGTTGATCCGTTCAATGCATCCCGTTGAGCATAACGCTCACCACACTCGACAGCAGCACATCCATCGCCACCAGCAGAAACGCCGCCGCGCCAGGGATGCCGAGCGTGACCCGCGTGGCAAACCATTCGAGCCACAGCCCCCAGCCAACCACCACCAACCCGGTGGTTTCGCGGATCGCGTCAGGCAGGCCAAGCAGGGTCGGGATGACAGCGCCGACCATCATCAATCCCTGCAACAAATTGCACCAGTTCCAGGCCGCAATGTAGCGCGGCCAGCGCGACCTCAGCCCCGCCTGCCCGATAAGCACATGGGTAAGCACAGCAAAGCCGACCCAGTCGAGCACCTCGCCAAGCAACAGCCGACCGATCCCCGCCCCAATTCGCGACGAGGGTGGATCGACGAGATAAACGCACATCACGGCTGGCAGGCAAAGCAGCATGGCCCAGAAGCTGGTTCGCGCAGCCGCCCGCTCGACTGCGGGTTCGCCGGTCAGTAATGCTGCACCCTGGACATCGCCCCGGGCGAACATCCAAGCCGCCTGCATCCCATTGCCGATCGCGCCCATTTGCGTCATCCCCCAGCCCCCCCGGCGCGGCCCAGCATCGGCAGTTGCGGCAACAGGACCAGCAATAGTGCCGCCAGATTGACCATGATGATAAAGCCCGTCGCGCGCAGCTTGGTGATCGCCAGTGCGAAACTCGATAGGGTGATCTGCACCGCCATGGCATACCCCATGAACCCGAGGCTCAGCACGATAAGCACCGCATTGCGTGGCAGGCCGATCTGAAGGGCGATCTCACCGAGCAGCAGGGCAGTTAGCCCGCCCGCAATGATCACCCATTGGCACCAGTTGAACGCTATCGCGTAGCGCAGCCAGCCGGCCTCGCGCCCCCACCAGCGGGCAACCGCGTGCGACACCACCGCCGGTGCCAGCAACGCCACAATTGCAAACAGCAGATTGCCGATCGCGGCCCGGAATTGGCCACCCAGCAGCAACATCACCCCCCCGACCAACGGCAGCGCCAGCCAAGGTGCCAAACTGTTGAAAAAAGCCTGCCGGGTTGTTGGGAATTGCGTGATCCCTGCGCCGTGCAAGCGCGCCAACTGGCCCATACCGCGCAGAATGGATGGTTTCATCTCGGCCATGGCTCAGGCAAAGAACCGGTCGAGCACCAGACGATAAACATCGGCCAGCGCCCGCAGATCAGCGACCGGCACGCTTTCATCGACCTGATGCATGGTGGCACCAACCAACCCGAACTCGGCAACCGGGCAGAAGCGGGCAATAAAACGGGCATCCGACGTGCCGCCGCCAGTATCCAGCGCCGGCGTTTGGCCGGTGGCATCGGCAATGGCTGCGACAACCCGGTTGAGCAAGGGCCCAGGCTCGGTCACGAAGCTTTCGCCGCTGATATTGATGTCAACCTCCGATCGTTCGGCGTAGCGACCTACCGTGGCACGGATCCAACCTGCCAGGGCGGCCCCGCTATGGCGTTCATTGAAGCGGATATTCAGCATCGCCCGCGCGCTCGCTGGCACCAGATTGGTCACGCTGTTGCCAACATCGATGCTGGTGACCTGCAAGGTGCTGGCCTCGAAGAAATCGCTGCCCGCATCGATCGGGGCAGCGGTCAGCGCGTCGAGCGCACGCACCAGACGGTGGACAGGATTATCGACGCGGTGCGGGTAGGCGACATGGCCCTGGATGCCGTGCACGGTGATCGTCGCATTGATGCTGCCGCGTCGCCCGATCTTGAGCATTTCGCCCAGGATTTTCGGGTTGGTCGGCTCACCCACCAGGCAGAAATCCGGGATTTTGCCATTGGCGGCCATCCAATCCAGCACCTTCACCGTGCCATCAACCGCCGGGCCTTCCTCGTCCCCGGTTATCAGCAGGCTGATTTTACCCGATCGTGCTCCACCGTCGAGATGGGCCGCCGCCCCGGCGACAAACGCGGCGATGGCGCCTTTCATGTCGCAAGCGCCGCGGCCAAACAGCACGCCATCGCGGATTTCTCCGCCAAACGGTCCTGCCGCCCAATTCGCCGTGCCGGGCGGCACCACGTCGGTATGGCCGGCAAAGCAGAAATGCGGGCCGTCCCCGCCGATCTCGGCAAACAGGTTCTCAATCTCCCCGTAACGCAAATGCGTCACCGTGAAGCCCAGCGCCCGCAACGCATCCGCCAGCACGGTTTGCGCGCCGGCATCGGCGGGGGTGACCGAGGCGCAGCGCAGCAAGGCCTGCGCCAGGGGCAGCGGATCGGTCATCAATAGCGCAGCAGCTCGTTGATCGAGGTTTTCGACCGCGTGCGCTCATCCACCTGCTTAACGATTACCGCACAATAAAGCGACGGCGTGCCGACCGGGCCGGGCAGATTGCCAGGCACCACAACCGAATAGGCCGGCACCCGGCCGATATGGACCTCGCCAGTGGCGCGATCCAGAATTTTGGTGGTCGCCGAAATGAACACCCCCATCGACAGCACGCAGCCGCGTTCGACGATAACGCCTTCGACCACTTCGGACCGCGCGCCAATGAAGCAATCATCTTCAATGATGACCGGCGTTGCCTGCAATGGTTCCAGCACCCCGCCGATACCTACGCCACCCGACAGATGGCAGTTCTTGCCGATCTGAGCGCAACTGCCGACGGTCGCCCAGGTATCGACCATTGTGCCGCTACCGACATAGGCGCCAACGTTCACAAAGCTCGGCATCAGCACCACGCCCGGCGCGATATAGGCCGACCGGCGCACCACGGCCCCCGGCACAGCGCGGAAATTTGCCGCCTTGAAGCGGGCGTCGTCCCAGCCGGCGAACTTCATCGGCACCTTGTCGAACACCGGTGCGCCACCCGGGCCTTCCATCAGCGCCGAGTCGTTCAGGCGGAACGACAGCAGGATCGCCTTTTTCAGCCATTCATTCGCAACCCAGTCTTCGCCAATCTTCTCCGCAGCCCGCAGCGTGCCAGCATCGAGGCCCGCCAAAGCGGCTTCAACCGCCGCGCGATCAGCGCCCCCGGTCGCCGAATTAACTGTTTCACGCCGCTCCCACAAGGCTTCGATGGTCAGGCGATCGGTCTGGTTCGGCATTTTAGTCACTCTCCTACTCTGTCGGGCGGACCATGCGCAGGGCGCCGCTGGGCGTCAACTGATGAACCGCGGAGGATTGCCGACAATTGCGCCCCAATCAGTAAGACCGCTTTAACCCTCTTGGCGTTGAATGACGATCCCATCCATTCAGGGACCCGAACCTGCCCATGATGCCCAACGCCAGCCAACCCGCCCCTACCGGCTGTCCGGAGGAAATCGGCATCGGATGCCCCCCCGGTACAGCTACGCAAGACTGGGTTCCGTCCTTGCAGCAGGTTCTGCTGGAAAGCCGGGAACGCTGGCGCGCGTTCACCATGATGTCGGTCGATTTTGCCTTCGAAACCGATAGCGCCGGTCGGCTGGTGTTTGTTCATCCTGACCCAGCTTTTGGCTGGCCCGCCAGCACCTTGTTGGGACAAAGTGCCGACCTTCTGCTGGCCGAAGCGGGCAAGGGGGCGGCTTTCAATCCTTTCCAGGCCACGGACACCAGCCGGGGTCGCCGGGCTTGGTTGCGCCGGCCTGACGGCACGCCGATCTGCATCGGTTTCGCGGTTTCACCGATCATCGATGCCGCCGGCCTGATGTGCGGGATACGCGGGGTCGGCCACGATATCACCCTGGCCGACGGGCAGGACGCGGCTGTCGCTGCCAAGCTGCGGCGCGGCGAAGTCGTCGAACATGTGCTCGAGCGCATGCGTGAAGAAGTGCTCGCCCCCCGCATGATGCAGGCCTCACTGCAAGCGCTCGGCACCGCGATGGGCGCCGAGGGGTGTGCGGTGGTGGAATTTGGTCCCAACATTACCCATGATCGTGCCCAGATCATCCATCACACCTCCATTATGCCCGAAAGCGTGCTTGTCGCCCTTACCGCAGTCGCCAATACGCCTTCCCCTGCGATCATGCTCATCGCGGGCGACGGTCGCGGGCTGCTGGCGTGCATTTGCCACCCGCGCTTCGGCCATACGGCAATGCTTGTCGTGTGGCGGCATCCCGATGCCCGCACTTTCGATGACGATGACCGCGGGGTCGTCGGGGCGAGCTCGGCAATCATCCGGATGGTACTCGAACACGCAAGCATCCAGCATGAAATGTCGCGCCAGGCCCACACTGACCCTTTGACCGGATTGCTCAACCGCCGTGCCTTCCTCGAAGAAATCGCCCGTCGCCTGGCGCGCCTCGATCACGAGGGCCTGCCCGGCACACTCATGTTCGCCGATCTCGACAACTTCAAACACCTCAACGATCAATACGGCCACGAGATGGGTGACGAAGCACTATGCGGCATTGCCGTATTGATGCGGGCAACGGTGCGACCCACCGATCTGGTCGCACGTTTGGGCGGTGACGAATTCGCCCTCTGGCTCGACGGTGCTGATGAGCTGACAGCCGCCGAACGCGCAGAATCGCTGCGAATCAACGGCCCGGCAATTCTCGCCGACATCGTCGGTGCGACCACCGAAGGCCTTGGACTCTCGATCGGCATTGCCAGCCGGGCGCCCGGGCATGGCGAACCCATCGAAGCGCTGCTGCATCGCGCCGATCAGGCGATGTACGCCGTCAAACGGGCCGGACGCGGGCAATGGCTGGTCTCTCATTCCGGACCCGGCAACAGTCTTCATGCGGGGCACCGCAAATGACCTTGCGAACCCTGCCGGAACCAAGCGACCAAAAATATCGGGTGCGCATGGCGGCAGCGTCCGATACCGGGCTGACCGCTTTGCTACAGCTCGCGGCCGATCCGCTGGTCACTGTCCGCGCAGCCGTGGCGATGAACCCAGCCGCACCAACCGAGGTCAATCAGAAAATCGCCGGTGACAGCGATCCCCTGATACGGTCGCTCCTCGCCCACCGGCTGGCAACCGTGCTGCCGCCGGACTCCATGGCAACGCTCACCATTCTGGTGCGGGACGAAGCCATGCGCGTGCGCGCCGCCATCGCCGAGGCGGTGAAGGACATGGCCAAGGCACCGCGGGCGCTGATCCTGCAGCTTGCATCCGACAGTGCCGCCCAGGTCTGCGATCCGGTAATCCGGCTATCACCGCTGCTCACCGCCGAGGATCTGCTGGCTCTGGTGCGTTCTCCGCCAGCACCCGCGACCACCATTGCCGTCGCCCGCCGCAAACGCATTGGCGAGGCCGTGACCGATGCCATCGCCGGCTCCGACAATATCGCCGCGATCACCGCGATGCTGGAAAACCCATCGGCTGCAATCCGCGAAGCAACGCTCGATAATCTGATCGCCCGCGCCGCGCCGCACACCGCCTGGCATGCGCCGCTGGTGCACCGCCCAGCGCTGTCGGCTGCCGCCGCCGAGGCATTGTCCCATTTTGTCGCCGAACAATTGATCGCGGATCTCGCGAACCGTGCTGACCTTGATAGTGCAACCGCGGCCGAACTGCGCCTGCGCCTGCGCCGGCGGCTCGACGGCCCCCACCCCATCCCGCTGACCGTGGATATGGACAGTGAAGCTGCCATGGGGTTGGCCAATAAGCTCTTTGCCAACGGCACACTCACCGAAGCTCTGGCACTCAAAGCCGCCCAGCGTGGTGACGCGATCGCTCTGACGGCGATGCTGGCGGTCGCAGCTGACGCGACGTTTTCGGTGGTCGACCGCGCCGCCAGTTTGCGCAGCGCCAAGGGCATCGTGAGCCTGGTGTGGAAAGCCGGCTTCACTATGACCGCAGCAATTGCGGCCCAAGGGTTGCTGGCCGGCATCAAGCCCGCCGAAGTTCTGGGGGCAGCCCCTCGCGGAGGCTTCCCCCTCGCCGAAGACGAAATGCGCTGGCAGATCGAGTTTCTCGGGCGGATGGGGCGATAGAAGTCAGACCGCCTCGCCCATGCCCTGCTGGCGCAATAACTCCCGATAGGGCCCGGGCCTTGCGGCCAGCACCGCCGGTGGCCCGTCATCGATCACCTGCCCGGCCTGCATCACCACCACCCGATCGAAATTCTGCAGCGTCGACAGCCGATGCGCAATCGCTATCACCGTCCGGCCCTGCATCAGCCGATCGAGCGCGACCTGGATCGCCTGCTCACTTTCGCTGTCCAATGCGCTCGTCGCCTCATCCAACAGCAGGATCGGTGCATCTTTCAGCAGCGCACGGGCAATCGCCAGACGTTGGCGCTGCCCGCCGGACAGGCGGGTGCCGCGATTGCCGACCGGGGTGGCGAAGCCATCCGGCAGCGCTTCAATGAACTCGCGGCAGCGCGCGCTTTCGGCAGCGCGCAGCACATCGGCTTCCGATGCATCGGGGCGGGCGTACCGAATGTTTTCTAGCACGGATCGGTTGAACAATGCAATATCCTGCGGCACCACCGCCAGCGCGTCGTTCAGACTTGCCTGGGTCAAGCGGGTGATCTCCTGTCCATCAACCCGAACCGTGCCGTC
This sequence comes from Acetobacteraceae bacterium, assembly GCA_025360065.1. GTDB lineage: Bacteria > Pseudomonadota > Alphaproteobacteria > Acetobacterales > Acetobacteraceae > CAITOL01. The sequence continues at coordinate 23,756 of JANYCX010000132.1, forward strand.
ATTCGCGTCGTAAAACCGTTGCAGCAATGCCAGCACGGTGGATTTTCCGGCGCCCGACGCGCCCACCAGTCCCACACGCTGGCCGGCCGGCACCACCAGATCGAAGCGCCGCAAAATCGGCGACCGACCGGGATAGGCAAACGTCACGTCGCCAAACGTCACCGCGCCCGGCCCCGGCGACAGCACCACCGCATCCGGCGCATCCGGCATGGTGTGCGGTTCCAACAGCGCCACCAGCGCCTCATCCAAGCGCGCAATATGCTGGGTCAGATCGACCAGCGACACCGCCAGATCGCGGGTGCCGTGCAGAATAGTGAAGCCGAGGCCACAAATCAGGTTAATGTCACCGACCGTTGCCTGCCCGGCTTGCCACATCGCAATGCCCCAGGCCAGCAACCCCGCAGTGATCAGTGCCGTCATCGCAGCGTGGAGCAGGCGCAGCTTTTCCATATAGCGCAGGCTGCGCAGTCGCGCCGCCATTTCATTGCCGATCCGCCCGCCAATGCGCTGACGTTCGCGGAACGTGGCGCCGAAAGCGCGCACGACATTCATGTTGGTGATCACATCAACCAGTTCGCCATCAACCGCTGCCGCCTGTTCGGCGAAAGCGCGATGGATTGGCGTGCCGGCGGTCGCCAGACGAAAAATCACCGCCGCCATGCTGACCGATACGACCCCGAGGCTTATCGCCATTAACGGGTTCACCGTGGCAATCAGGATGATGGCAATGGTTACCGCCAGGATCGGTGGGATGATATTCCAGGTGCCGGTGCTCTCGGTCTGGAAAACCGCGTTCGAGGTCGCGGTGATCCGGCTGGCAAGCGTCCCCGGCATGCGATCGGCAAAATAGCTTGGCGAATGTCCGGTCAGATGCGCAAACAAATCAGCGCGCACATCCCCGGTCACCCGGACAAATACCCGCGCCGACACCCACCCGCCAATGCGCCAGGTGAAATTGTCGGCGACAATCAAGGCGCACAACACCCCAAATGCAGCCCAGGCGGCGTTGCCCGCGGCCGCAGGCCCTTGGCTTACCACGTCGATCAGGTTCTTCAGGCCGTACTGGGTAAACACTGAAAACAGCACTGCAAAGAACACAGACGCCAGCACCACCCCGTGCCCGACCCTATGCCGCAGGACATAATGGCGCAGGAAACGCAGAGGACTGCGCTGGAATGGCACGACATCAGTCCGATGGCTTGGCAATTGTACAATCTTCCGTCGGGAGTGGACAGCAGCAGTCTGCCTCGCCATTAAGGCCCAATTGCGTCCCGTAAGGCAAAACCATGCGCATCGCCCAGATCGCCCCACTGTTTGAAGCCGTGCCCCCGTTGCGCTACGGCGGCACCGAACGGGTGGTGCATTGGCTGACCGAGGCGCTGGTCGCCGGCGGCCACGATGTCACCCTGTTCGCTTCGGGTGACAGTCGGACCTCGGCCAAGCTTGCCCCGATGCGCCCCCGTGCAGAACGTTTTCAGCGTAATTTCGAGGTCAACAACGCGCCCTACGCCGCCATGATCGAACACGTCGCCCGTCGCGTCAACGAATTCGACATCCTGCATTTCCATATCGATTTCCACCCCATGTCGGTGATGTCGCGCCAACCAACCCCGTTCCTGACCACCTTGCATGGCAGGCTCGACCAGGACTGGGTGCCGGGAATTTATCGCCTGTTCCCCGATGCCCCGCTGGTCTCGATTTCCGATAACCATCGCACCCCGTTGCCCGACCAGAACTGGCTCGCCACCGTTTTGCACGGCATGCCGCGCGACCTGCTGCGCCCCGCGCCAGGCGCCCCGCCCGGCACCCATGATTATTTCGCCTTCCTCGGCCGGATCTCCCCGGAAAAAGGCATTGTTGACGCCATCCGCATCGCCCACGCCACTGGCATCAAGCTCAAAATCGCCGCCAAAATCGGCGAGGAAGACGCGCTGTTTTACATCCAGGTCATCCGCCCGTTGATCGATGGCAATCGGGTCGACTACATCGGCGAGATCGACGACAGCACCAAGGCCGCGTTCCTGTCCGGCGCGAAAGCCATGCTGTTCCCGATCGACTGGCCCGAACCCTTCGGCCTGGTGATGATCGAGGCGATGGCCTGCGGCTGCCCGATCATCGCCTATCCCAACGGCTCGGTGCCCGAAGTGATCGAGCACGGACTGACCGGCTTCATCGTGCCCGACCTCGCCGCAGCGATTGCCGCCTGCGCCAAGCTCGATACGCTCGACCGCACCAAGGTCCGTGCCCGGTTCGACCAACGCTGGACATCTGATCGCATGGCCGCCGATTATCTCGGGCTGTATCAGCGCCTGATTGACCGCAAATAGCCGCTTTTCGGCCATCATCGCCGCCTAAAGACCCGCCTTCCACCCTGCCAGAAAGCCAAAGCCCATGCGTATCGCCCAGATTGCCCCGCTTTTCGAAGCCGTGCCGCCCAAGCTTTACGGCGGCACCGAACGGGTGGTGCATTGGCTGACCGAAGGACTGGTCGGGCTTGGCCATGATGTCACCCTGTTCGCATCGGGCGATTCGGAAACTTCGGCGACGCTAGTGTCCTGCTGGCCGCAAGCGTTGCGCCTCAATCCGGTGCTCGACTGGAACGCCACGTATGCGATGATGGTTGAAACCGTTGCCCGACGCGCCCACGAATTTGACGTGTTGCATTTTCATATCGATTACTGGCCCAATTCGGTGTTCATGCGCCTCGGCATCCCGTTCGTGACCACCATGCACGGACGCCTCGATTTGCCGCAGTTCGTGCAGATCTTCAACTTCTTCAAGGACGTGCCCCAGGTCTCAATCTCCAACAACCAACGCACCCCGGTGCCCAATCTCAACTGGGCCGGCACTGTCTATCACGGCATGCCGAAAGACCTGCTGACCCCGCTGCCAAATGGCGGACAGGGTAATTATTTCGCCTTCCTCGGCCGCATTTCCCCGGAAAAACGCGTTGACCGCGCCATCGAAATCGCCAGCGCCACCGGCCGCGAACTGAAAATCGCCGCCAAGATCGACCGCGCCGACCAGGACTATTTCGACCGTGACATCGCCCATCTCTTCACCCAGCCCCATGTAAACTTCATTGGCGAAATCAACGACGTGCAGAAAGTGCCGTTCCTCGCCAACGCCACCGCCCTGCTGGTGCCGATCGACTGGGAAGAACCGTTCGGCCTGGTGATGATCGAGGCGATGGCCACCGGCACCCCGGTGATCGCCTTCCGCCGTGGCTCAGTGCCCGAAGTAATCGATGACGGCGTCACTGGATTTATCGTCGACACCATGGAACAGGCGATCGCGGCGGCCAAACGGGTGCATACGCTCGATCGTGGCAAGGTGCGGACGCGGTTTGAGGAACGTTTTACCAATCGGCGCATGGCTGGGGATTATGTTCATATTTATCAAAATTTGATTGATCAGAAGGCAGCAAAAGCATAAGGCAGGGTGTTCTTTTTGTGAACAACAGGAACCAAAAAAACTTCAATACTTTGTTGCCGTTGGCGTGTCTTATTCCTGCTCCTTCATCCCGCCATCCCCCACCACCAGCACCCGCGTGCCAATCGCGCGCACGAAAAACCGATCATGCGACACCAGCACGCAGGTCGCGCCATGGCTGATGATTTCGTCCTCCAGGCGTTCCTGCCCGGCAATGTCGACATGGTTGGTCGGTTCGTCCATCAGATAGAAATTCGGCTCGGTCAGCCGCAACGCCAGCAGCCCAAGCCGCGCCTTCTGCCCAGGCGACATCTGCGCGATCTTGCGGCGCTGGGTGTCGATGTCAAACCCTGCCGACGCCAACAGGCTAAGACTGCGCTGATCGCCGAGCCGGAAGCTGCCGGCAATAAAACCATGCGCGGTCTCATCGGCCGGCAATTGCGACATCTGCTGGTCGATATAACCAACCACCGCGCTCGGGCTTGCGATAATCCCGGGAATTTCGCCACCTAAACACATCACCTCGCGCAGCATCCGCACGAATTGCGACTTGCCAACCCCGTTGGCGCCGGTGATCACGATCCGGTCGCCTTGAAATATCTTGATCGTGCCGGTGCGAAACAAATGCCGACCATCCGGCGTGGTGACCGCGATATTGTCGAGCGATACCAAAACTTTGGCATGGGTTCCGCGATTGGACAGCTTAATTTCACCACTGCGGATCTGCTCAACCGGGCGCAATGCCTGTTCAATTGCCTCGGCACGGGCGTTTAATTGCTTGGATTTTTTCAGCAGCAAATCACTGCCGCTGTTGATGCCGACATTTTTCAGCCGGCCGGCATTCTGCCGCAGCCGTTGGGCTTCCTTCGCGTCTTTCGCCAGAACCGCTTCCTGGGTGGCATCATCGGCCGCCATCAGCAAACGGGCGCGGCTGAACGGATGGGCGTAATCGCGGCTGATATCGGCGCGCAAAAACAGTGTCCGTGTGGTGCAGTCATCAAGGAATTGCCGATCATGGCTCGCGATCAGCATCGCCACCCCCTCGCTGCCATAACGGATCCAATCCTCCAGCACCGCCAGCCGATCGAGGTCGAGATGGTTGGTCGGCTCGTCCAACAGCAGAAGGTCAGGCTCGGTGATCCACGCGCGGGCAATCAGCGCGAAACGCTGCCAGCCGCCGGACAACACTCGCAGCGGACGGTCGTGCAACGCCGTCGGAGTGTTGAACATGTCGAGCGCCACCCCGCAGCGCCAGGCATTGGCCTCACGATCCGCCGGCGGCAATGCGCGACGGATCGCCTCAATCAGCGGCAGATCGAGCAGGTTTTCCGGCACATCCTGTTCGACATAGCCGATCTTGAGGCCGCGTTTGCGGGTGATCTCGCCGCTGCCGGCCTCGGTTTGCCCGGCGATGCAACGCAGCAGAGTGGATTTCCCCGCGCCATTGCCCGCGATCAGGCCAATCCGGTCGCCTGCATGGATGGCGAGGGTAAGGTTGTGGAACAGCCGATGGGGGGACGCGATGCCGAGTCCGTTGATATTGATCAGGCTCATAAAAATCTCTCAGGTCAGCGTCTGCCGGGTGGGCAAAGCTCGTCATGCCGATAGGGCTGGCTGGTCCGGAGAAATCGCGACGATCAGATCCGGCGTTCGGCCCGCCCCGCGAAAATCAACTGCGGGGCCAGGCAGGGTCTATGCTGGCGGTACTGAAGCTGAAAATTCATGCACCCCTCCTGCGGTCGATGGAACGATTATCCAGCGTTCATACACAATCGCCTGTCGGCTTTCAATTTCCCAGGAAAAGCCGGCTGGACGTCTTATTTGTTATGATATCGTAACAAATAAGACGTCAAAGCGCCCAAACCCTCAACCACTTCCTAAAATCGAGGCCATTTCCACCCCTGCCCCGCCCGGCACCACCAATCCGCCTGCCGGCAACGACCGCGAACTCGCCACAACGGGGATGTCTTTCGTCGCGGGCAAAATCTTCGGCGCCACTGCGGCCGACACGCCCAACATCCGGCAGATTGGCCGCAACACCCGCCCGGCGCCGGGTGATGCCGCAATCGCAGCCTGCGTTCCAATCTCGGCCAGCAACGCTTCCAACTGCGCGAGGTAGGCCGCAGCCTCCCAGCCCAGTTCGCGCACAATCCAGCCTCTCCCGCGCGGCAACTCGGCTGATCGAACCCGCGTCGCCGCCGCACGAACCGCGCGCACCCGTGGCGCCCCAACCTTTGCCGGCACCGTCAGCGCCCGATGAAAGCGCCGCACCGCCCGGTTAAGCCGGCCCCACAATAACAGCGTAAACCCGACGAGATGCGGCATCCGGATAAACCGCCGCGCCACCAACGCCCCCAACCCCGCCATGATCACAGCAAACCGGCGCGCCAATTCCGGCGCGGTATCGGGCAGGCCAAAGGGGATTGCGGATGAGTTCATGCTTTGTTCTTAGGCTGGATATGCCAGGAACGCAAGGTTTTTCCGCAACAGCCACCAATCATCCGCCCGACCGCGCCCCCGCCGCCATAATCGCGTCGATCAATTCCTGGGTCGCCAGCGCGTCCTCCCCAGTCACCGCCGGATCACGACCTTCGCCGACAGCAGCGACAAAATCCGTCAGCACCGCGCGGTGCGCATCATGCGGGAAA
>JANYCX010000177.1 GCA_025360065.1 Acetobacteraceae bacterium
ATCGAGGTCCCCATCGCAGGCGGCGCGGAGTTGGGCGAGCAGGTTGATGAAGCAAAGCTGGGCGGCCACCACGGCCTGTTCGGCGCTAATCCCCTCACCGACCTTGCCGGTATAGGCGACCTTGCCGTCGCGCATCGGGATTTGGCCGGAAATGACCACCAGATTGCCGGTGCGAACGAAGGGCACGTAATTGGCGACCGGGGCGGCCGGGGTGGGCAAGATGATGCCGAGTTCGGCGAGTTTGGCCGCGACAATTCCGGACATGCGGATAATCCTTATTTATTCACCCACCACGCGCAATGCACGGCGGCGTTGTCTCGGCCCATCTTCGCGCGGCAGTTCGAGTGGCAGCAAGGGGGCACGTTCGCGGGCGCCTCCGCCGAGGGTATCGCCGGCTTCGTCCTCGGCGTCCGCCAGATCGGTCTGGCCGAGGTAATTGACCGCCAGCGTGCGGAAAACATAGTCGATGAGCGAGGTTGCGCGGGCGACGGCGGGATCGCCCTCCACTGTGCCGGACGGTCCGAAGCGGGTGAAGGTGAAACTTTCGACCAGGGCTTGGAGGGGGACGCCGTGTTGCAGGGCAAGGCTGACGGCGACGGAGAAATTATCCATCAGGCCGCGGAAGGCCGCACCCTCCTTGTGGAGGCCGACGAAAATTTCGCCGAGCTTGCCGTCGGCATATTCGCCGGTGCGGAGGAAAATCTTGTGGCCGCCGATGCTGGCCTTCTGGGTATAGCCATTGCGGCGGGCGGGCAGCACACGGCGGGTGATTGGGGTGGGCGCGGGGCCGGTGACGCTGGGGCGGGCGGTGATCGCATGGGTGAAGGGCGCCACCGCGTCATGCATGGCGACATGGGCTTCGGCGCTGACCGGCGGCAAAGGATTGTGCCCGGCGAGCAACTGGGCAAAAGCTGCTTCTCCGCTGAGACCAAGGCTGGCCAGACGGGCCCGCGCGGTGGCGGTCAGGTGGCCGGTATCATCGAGTGGGGCGAAAGCCGGGGCGATGCCGCCGGTTTCGACCCCGAGCAGGTCTTCGACCGCATTTGGCGCGGCGATTGCGATCAGGGTTTCGTGATGGCGAACAGGGTTTGCAGCAGCTTCCGCCTGGGCGGCGGCGGCGGCGGCGGCGAGGCCCGGAATGACACAATTGCGCGGGGCGGCAGCGACGGCGCCGGCGATGGTCAAGGCACCGAATTGGTCACACAGCGCTGCGGACTCGCACTCGGCGGTGGCGCGCAAGAGTGCGAGCAGGCCGGCGGCGACATTCCGGGCGGCAGGCGTTGCGTAGTCGAGGCCCAATTCGGCGAGCAGGCGGGCAAGATCGGCAACTCCGATGGCCAGACGCCGCGCCGACGGGTCAGCGACGGTGAGCGCGGTGACCGCCAACCGGGCGGCGGCGGCAAAGCCGGCCACATCGAACCCGGACTCACCGCCATGGAAAGCGGCAAGATTGAGTACAAAGCCATGTCCCCCGACGAAAGTTCCTTGCCGATCACGCAGCAGCGCATGCAAATCGGCGGCCAACGGGGATACGATGCCGGCCCGACGGGCACGGACGCTGATCGGGCGGATCCAGCTATCGGCCAGCGCGATGAGCGAGGCGCGGGCATCCCTATGGGCGAGAGCGGCAACCGCTGCGGCCGCACGATCATCCCACGCCGCCGGCAGGGCGACCCGACGGAGCGGGGCATCCGGATCGGCGGCGGCGCTGGTGCGGCGCATCCGCACCTTGATCCAGGCGGATTTGAGGATCTGGGTATCTGGCGACAGGGGCTGGCTCATAGCGTTATGCTACGATGGCGGTCGCGACTCGGGAAGCACATATTGCGGTGCCGAGGCGCTCCAAACACAAAATCCTGTGGATATTTTCGGATGCGGGTCTGGCTCGACCAACGGTGCGTGCTGCTGTATAAGGGATCGTATGAGCATCGGCACACGCATATACACTTGGCTGAATGGTCGCGAGATCGGTCGCGACGGCAGCGGCAATGTCTATTTCGAGCATAAGCGACCAGATAGCGCCGGCAAGCATCGACGCTGGGTAATGTTTGCAGGCGCTGTCGATCCGACCGCGGTTCCGCCGGAATGGCATTGCTGGCTCCATTACACCACCGATGCTGCGCTGCCGGTTGCGCATCGGGCATGGCAGAAGCCGCAGGTTGCAAATGCAACCGGGACAGCCGCGCGCTATCATCCGGCGGGGCCTGCGCCGCAAAGTGCGGGTGGCTATGAAGCCTGGACGCCGGGTAGCTAGTTTAACCGAAAGGGCGAGGCCTTGGCCCAGCGTAATTTGTCCGAACTTTTCGCCGGCGCCGTGGTCTTGGTGATTACCGCGGGTTTCCTCGGCTATGCGGTCGCCAATACCGGGCGCGCCAGCGTCAGCGGTTACGTGATCAGTGCGAAATTCGAAAAGATTGATGGGATTGCGGCTGGCGCCGATGTGCGCCTGGCCGGGGTGAAGATCGGACGTATTATGAGTGCGACGGTGGACCCGAAAACCTATCGTGCGGTGGTGCTTATGTCGGTACAATCGGATATCAAACTTCCGAAAGACAGCAGCGCCCAGGTCAGCACCGATGGCCTGCTGGGTGGCAAGGTGATCGCATTGGTGCCCGGTGGCGATGACGTGATGCTGAAGGATGGCGGCGAAATCACCATCACTCAATCGGCCGCCAGTCTGGAAGACCTGCTTGGCAAGTTCATCTTCGGGGTGAACGACCTCACCACCGAAGTGCAAAAGACCCTAAAGGCCACCCCCGCGAAATGAGCGTGGGCGACAAACTGGCGCCACCGCTGCTGTGGCCGCAGGCGGATGGCAGTCCGGTGTCGTGCCGCGAGAAGTTGAAAACGCTTGCCGAGAATCACCGCGAACTCGCCCAGACATTGCGCGATGTGTTTGACGACGCAATCCTGATCGGGGTTGATGAAGCGGCGTTGCGCGGCATTATGACGAACATGGTTGCGGCGCTGGAAAGCCCGAAGCGGCGCGCATGATCCGGGTTGTATGGGCATTATCGTTTGGCCTGATCTGTGGCACCGCCTGGGCGCAGAGCCTGCCCAACGTGCCGCCGCCGCCAACCGTCACCGTCCAGCCGCTTCCGCCGGTCGCTGCCCCGCGGGCCCCGCTATCCCAGTTCGATGCGACCCCGTTGCAGAAGGCGCCGCAGGTTGCACCAGGTTCAAGTAATTGGATATCGGGCAGCGCGGCTGATTTGCGCTTGCTCGACAAAGTGACCGCGCGGGTTTCTGGGGTAGTCCTGAAGCCTGGCGAAAGCCGGGAGTTCGGCGGTCTGACGATTGTGATGCGCAGCTGCCTGGTGCGACCGAAGGACCAGCCGGCCGACTCGGCAGTTTTCCTCGATGTCACCGATCGTCATGGGGGACCAGGATTTCATGGCTGGATGTTCGTCTCCGCCCCAGCGCTGTCAATGCTGGAACATCCCGGCTACGATATCAGGGTCGGGCTATGCCACCCTTAACGCTGCCGCATCATGCGGCATTGCTGCTCGATCTCGATGGGACTTTGCTGGATTTTGCGCTGACCCCGGATGCGGTGATCGTCCCGGCCGGGCTGATCGCCGATTTGCGGGCGGTACGGCAAAGGCTGGGTGATGCGCTGGCGATTGTGACCGGCAGGCCGATCGCCCAGGTCGATGGATTGCTCGGCGATGCGCCCTTTGCGGTTGCTGGCGAACACGGCACGGCGTTGCGTATGGCGCCCGGTGCTGCAATCCAGCATATCCCCCTGCCCGCAATGCCGGCTGATTGGGCCGATCGCGCGATGGCGGCCGCAGCCCGGCATGATGGAGCGCTCTACGAACCCAAGGCCCATGGCTTTGTCCTGCATTATCGCAAGGCCCCGCAAGCGGGAAAAAATTTGCATGCGGCGGCCCTTGATATTCTTGGCCAGCATCCCAATTTCATGCTGATGGCGGCGAGCATGGCGTGGGAAGTCAAACCCGTCGGGGCCGACAAGGGGTCCGCATTGCGGGCGCTGATGTTGCAGCCCCCGTTTGCCGGGCGGATACCCGTCTTTATCGGCGATGATGTCACTGATCTCGATGCGATTGCTGCCGCTCACGAAATGGGCGGTGTTGGCTGGCAGGTCGGGCCGGTGTTTGGAACCCCAGGTGGGGTGCGGACTTGGCTGCATGACCTCGCCCGGACCATTTGACGGCAGACCGCGAGCGATGACGCAGCCGCCCATTGAAGACTATGCCGTGATTGGCGATTGCCGTAGCGCCGCGCTGGTGAGCCGCAACGGCGCCATCGACTGGTTATGCTGGCCGCGTTTTGACAGTCCATCGGTTTTCGCCGCTTTGCTCGGGACGGTCGATCACGGGCATTGGCTGATCGCACCACACGATCCGGTTGTCGCCACCAGGCGCCGCTATCTGCCCGAAACGCTGGTGCTCGAAACGATTTTTACCACCGGATCGGGCGAGGTTGCACTGATTGATTTCATGCCGCCGGGAGGGGATTGCAACCATCTTGTCCGGCTGGTGCGCGGGCTGCGTGGCAGTGTCACGCTTGATCTGCATCTGACATTGCGCTTCGACTACGGGACCGCAATCCCGTGGGTGACGCGATTGCCCGAAGGTGGGCTGTGCGCCGTGTCCGGCCCCGATCAGGTTACCTTGCGGACACCGGTTCGTTTGACCGGCGTGGACTTCGCAACGATTGGCCAATTCACTGTCGCCGTTGGCGAAGTGGTGCCGTTTGTATTGAGCCATACTGCCAGCCACTTGCCGCTGCCCGTTGCCATCAACCCGATCGGCGCTTTGGCCGAAACCGAAGCCTATTGGTCCGAATGGTCTGCGCGTACGACCTATCGCGGTCGCTATGTCGACGCGGTTCAACGTTCCCTGATCGTGCTGAAAGCTTTGACCTACTCGCCAACCGGCGGCATGGTTGCAGCCCCTACGACATCGCTGCCCGAAGCCCATGGTGGCGGGCGCAACTGGGATTACCGCTATTGCTGGCTGCGTGACACTGCCATGGCGCTGGACGCATTTCTTCGCTGCGGCCATATCACCGAGGCCCGTGCCTGGGGTTTGTGGCTGCATCGCAGCATCGCGGGCAAGCCGTCGGATTTGCGGATTATGTATGGCCTTGCGGGCGAACGTCGCCTGGCGGAATGGGAGGCCGACTGGCTGCCGGGCTATCAGGGCGCGAAACCTGTCCGGATAGGAAACGGTGCGGCTGGTCAGTTGCAGCTTGATGTCTATGGCGAGGTGATTGCAGCCCTCAGCCATGCCCGCCATGACGGCTCGTCGATTACCCGTGACGGGTGGAACCTGCAACTTGCAGTGATCGCGCATCTCGAAACCATCTGGCATTTGCCGGATGAAGGCATTTGGGAAACCCGCGGTGGACGACAGCATTTTACGTTTTCCAAGCTGATGGCCTGGGTCGCGCTGGATCAGGCGATCCGCAGCGCCGAACACAATGGGTTGCCTGCCCCATTGGAACGCTGGCATGGGCTACGCACCCAGATCCATGCCGAGATCTGTGCCCGAGGCTTCAACCCAACGCGCGGCAGTTTCGTGCAGTGCTATGACGGCCGCGATCTGGACGCGAGCCTGCTGCTCATGGCGCGCAGTGGTTTCCTGCCCCTCGACGATCCCCGCATCATCGGCACCATTGATGCGATTGCCGCCGACCTGATTGAGGACGGGTTGGTGCGGCGTTATCGTTCCGCCGACGGATTGGCAGACCATGAGGCAACTTTTTTGCCCTGCAGCTTTTGGCTTGCCGAGGCCTATGCGCGGCTCGGCCGGCAGGATGCGGCGCGCACGCTGTTCGACCGCCTGCTTGGGCTTGCCAATGATGTCGGGCTGCTGGCCGAGGAATACGATCCGGTCCAGGCGCGACAAATGGGCAATTTCCCGCAAGCGTTGACCCACACCGCGCTGATCGCGGCAGCGTTGCTGATCGAGTGATCCTGGTGGTGGGATACTATCTTTAACCTTAACCCTTTCGGCCCGATCAACCTGCCCCAAGCCGCGCTGCCGGAACAGCGTCATTGGCGATCCGTTCCAATGCCGCCACCACCTCGCGCGCCAAGCCCAGCCGGTGCGACGTTGCCACATCGCGCACCACCGCAAGCTTATGGTCCGGCCGCAGCTTCACCGTACCGCCGCCGCGGATCGCGTTGGCCGGCCCGCCAAGCCAGCGCACCAATCCACCCGGATTGCTGAACGCGTTGCCCCGAAAGGCCAGCACCATTCCCTTCGGTCCGCAATCGAGCTTGTCGATCCCGGCAGCCCGGCAGCCACGTTTAATGGCCACGACAGCCAGCAGGTTTTCAACTTCCACCGGAATTTTGCCGAAACGATCGACCAGTTCTGCTGCCAGCGCCTCCTGCTCGCCATCGGACGCCAGCCCGCCCATCCGGCGATATAGCCCGAGCCGAACTGGCAGATCGCGGACATAAGCTTCCGGGATCAATACCGGGAGGCCAAGCGAAATCTGCGGTGTCCAGTCATGCGCCGCTTCCCGCCGCGCGCCCTTGGCATCGCGAAGTTCGCCCACCGCATCATCCAGCATTTGCTGGTAAAGCTCGATGCCAACCTCGCGGATATGTCCACTCTGCTCGTCGCCCAACAAATTGCCGGCGCCACGAATATCAAGATCGTGGCTCGCCAAAGTGAACCCCGCCCCCAGCGTATCCAGTGTCTGCATCACGTTGAGACGCTTTTCCGCCGCAACGCTCAGCTTCCTGGTTGGCGGCCAGGTGAGATAGGCATACCCTCGTAATTTCCCGCGCCCGACCCGGCCGCGCAGTTGATACAACTGCCCAAGCCCGAACATATCGGCGCGATGGATGATCAATGTGTTGACCGCGGGCATATCCAAGCCGCTCTCGATAATGTTGGTCGACAGCAGGATATCGTAGCGGCCATCGGAAAACTCGGTCATCACCCGTTCAAGCTCGGTCGGCACTAATCTGCCATGCGCCTGGGCGATCCGCACCTCGGGGACAATTTCGGCGAGGCGTAGCGCCATGCGATCCATGTCCTCCAGACGGGGGACCACGCAGAACACCTGCCCGCCCCGGAAGCGTTCGCGGGCGATGGCCTCGCGGATGATCACCGCATCGAACGGCATGATGAAGGTCCGCACTGCAAGCCGATCCAGCGGGGGCGTCGCGATCAAACTCATTTCACGCAAACCCGTCAGCGCCAGTTGCAACGTGCGCGGGATCGGCGTGGCGGTCAGGGTCAGGACGTGAACATCAGCCTTGATCGCCTTCAGCTTCTCCTTGTGCGAAACCCCGAAATGCTGCTCCTCATCGACGATCAGCAGCCCGAGATCAGAAAAGCTCACCGATTTGGCCAGCAGCGCATGGGTGCCGATCACGATATTGACGTCACCATTGGCAAGCCCGGCGCGTACTTCGATTGCGTCTTTCGCAGTTACCATGCGCGACAATTGCGCGACCCTGATCGGCAGGCCCTCGAAGCGCTTGGAAAACACCCGGAAATGCTGGCGGGCGAGCAATGTTGTCGGCACCACCACCGCAACCTGCGACCCTGCCATCGCCGCAATGAACGCCGCCCGCAGCGCAACTTCGGTCTTGCCAAAGCCGACATCGCCGCAGATCAGGCGGTCCATCGGGCGGCCGCTGGCGAGGTCCTCGATCACGTCGGTGATTGCGCGGGCCTGATCTTCGGTTTCGGCAAACGGGAAGCGGGCGCAGAATTCGTCCCAGGCACCCTCGGCCGGGGTCAAAACCTCCGCCTCCCGCAACGCCCGGGCCGCGGCAATGCGGATCAGTTCGCCGGCCATGTCGCGGATGCGCGACTTCATCCGCGCCTTGCGCGCCTGCCAGCCCGCGCCACCAAGTTTGTCCAAACCCACGCCGGCGGTTTCAGTGCCGAAGCGCGACAGGATTTCGATATTCTCGACCGGCAGGAATAATTTATCGTTGCCATCGTACAGCAGCCGCAAACAATCATGCGGCGCGCCCGAAACATGCAACGTCACCAGCCCGTCATAGCGGCCGATGCCATGGTCCTGATGGACCACCAGATCGCCCTCGGCAATTTCGGTGGCTTCGGCAATGAACTGGTCGGCCCGCTTGCGGCGTCGCGCTGGGCGGCTGATGCGTTCGCCCAACAAATCCTGTTCGGAAACCACCGCCATATCATCTGCGACAAAACCGCGCTCGATCCCCAGCACCACCAACACTGCGGTGCCAAGCGGCACGGCGCGTATTTCGATCGGCGAATTCGCGTGCGCAGTGGCGAAGCCATGTTCACGCAGCAAATTGCCGATGCGTTCCCGCGATCCCTCGGTCCAGGCCGCAACCACCAGCCGCTTGCCGTCACGTTGCCAGCGATCCCGTTGGGCCGCGAGTTCGCCGAACACCCCGACCCCTGGCCCGCCGGTGGACGCAGCAAAAATCGGCCCCGGACGCCCGCCCGCTTCCATCCCCTCATCGGTCGCGCCAAATGGCGAGAAGCCGAATTGCGGGCACGGCGCCAGCATCGCCTGCCAGCTGGTCCGGTCGAGATACAAAAGCCTCGCCGGCAATGGCCGGTAAGCCGCCTCGCCATCACGCGGCATCGCCTGCCGGGCCGCGTAATGATCGGCGATCATTTCGAGCCGCGCGGTCAACACCGCATCGGCCTGATGATCGAAGCTGACCGACGCGCCGGGCAGATAGTCCAGCAGGGTTTCCATGCTTTCATGGAAAAGCGGCACCCAATGCTCCATGCCGGGATGGCGCCGGCCTTCGGAAATGCTTAGATAAATCTGGTCCTGCGCTGCTGCCGGGCTGAACAAATCGCGCCAGCCAGTGCGGAAGCGGGCAATCGAGTCGCGATCAAGAAACACCTCCGACACCGGCCGAAGTGAAACCGAGGCCAGTTTCGCCCCACTCCGTTGGGTTGCGGCATCCAAATTGCGAATAGACTCAATCTCATCGCCGAATAAATCAAGCCGCACCGGCGCCTCAAGCCCCGACGGGAAAATGTCGATAATCCCGCCGCGCATGGCGAACTCCCCGGCCTCCATCACCGTCCCGGCCCGACCATAGCCGTTGGCCTCCAGGAAGCGCGCCAACGCATCGGACTTGATCGTGCCGCCAACCGCCAGATTGAGGCTGGCGCCATCGAACACCGCCCGCGGCGGGATTTTCTGCACCAGCGCATTAACCGTCGTCAGCACAATCCGCGACGCACCCGGTTCGGCCAGCAGCCGCGACAACGTTGCAATCCGTGCCGCCACCAATTCAGCCGCCGGCGAAACCCGGTCGTACGGCAGGCAATCCCACGCCGGGAACTGCAAAATCTCAACACCTGGCGCGAAAAACGCCAACGCCTCGGCAATCCGCGCCATCCGCGCATCATCGCGGGCGACGTGCAGCAATGGGCCGGAAAATTCGGTTTGGCGACGGGCGAGCAGAACGGCATCAAACCCTTCCGGCGCGCCGTGGACGTGAAGCAGGCTCATTTTTGCGCGGCCGCCCTGATCTGCAACAGCAACGGCGTTGCAACATGTTCTGGAATATCCTCGCGCCCGGTCAGCCATTCCGCCAGATCGCTATCCGGCAGTTCCAGCACTTCTTCCAGCGCATCAAGCGTCGCCGCATCCATCGTTTCGATGTGCGCGATCACATAGCCGCCAAGCAGCAGGTCGCATTCATGGCTGCCGCGATGGGTCGCCCGGTAGCGCAGCCGGCGCAGGCGAACCGTTTCAGGCGCGAAGGGGGGGTTGGTGTCAGACATTCTTGGCGTGGTCTATACAGCCGCATCAACACAGTGTCAGCCCGTGGAACCCGACCCGCTCATCCCGCTTTTTGCACCCCTGACCAGCCTGCGTGGCGTTGGCGAGACCCTCGCCCGCCTGATCGCGCGCGCCACCGGCGGCACCCGCGTGCTCGATCTGCTGTTCCATCTGCCGGAAAGCTATATCGACCGCCGCCGCCGCTGCACCCTTGCCCAGCTCCGCCCCGGCGAAATCGCCACCACCGAGGTCGAAGTCTTTCGCATCGATCCTCCCGGCGGCCCGCGTCAACCGACCAAGATCGCGGTGCGCGATGCCTCGGGCTTTGGCGAGCTGATTTTCTTCAACCGCTTCCCCGCCAACCGCCTGCTGCCCGGCGCCCGGGTGCTGATCAGCGGTCGCGCCGGCGAAAATCGCAGCTTCGCCCATCCCGACCATATCGTCCCCGCCGATCGCCCCGAATTGCTCCCCCCCGTCGAACCGGTCTGGCCGCTCACCGCCGGGCTGTTCGCCTGGCACCTGAAAAAGCCGCTCGCCGAGGCCCTCAACCGCATCCCCGCCTTCCCCGAATGGCACGATCCCGCCCTGCTCAAGCGCGAAAACTGGCCCGATTTCGCCGCCGCCTTGCGCGCCCTGCACACCCCCGGCGAAATGCCGGATGACGCGCCACGCCGCCGCCTCGCCTATGACGAATTGCTGTCGATCCAGGTCGGACTGTGCCTGGTCAAGCAACGCCGCCGCGCCCGCCCCGGCCGCGCCCTGCCCGGCACCGGCGCTTTGCAGGACCATGCCCGAACCCGCTTCGGCTACCGCCTGACCGGATCGCAGGATGTCGCACTCCGCGAAATCACCGGCGACCTCGCCGCCCCGCATCGGATGTTGCGCCTGCTGCAAGGCGATGTCGGCGCCGGCAAAACCATCGTCGCCGCGCTGGCCATGCTGCAATCTGTCGAAGCCGGCACCCAGGCGGCGATCATGGCGCCAACCGAACTGCTCGCCCGCCAGCATCTGCGCACCCTGGAACGCATCATGCCCGTCCCCGTCGCGCTGCTGACAGGTTCGGTCACCGGCAAGGCGCGGGCGAAAATCCTGTCCGATCTCGCCGACGGCACCCTCAAAATCATCATCGGCACCCATGCTTTGTTCCAGGATAAGGTGGTCTTCCACGATCTCGGCCTCGCCGTCATCGACGAACAGCATCGTTTTGGCGTCGAAGAACGCCTGCGCCTCGGGGCCAAAGGTGCCGACGTCAACATCCTGGTGATGACGGCCACCCCCATCCCGCGCACCATGCTGCTCACCCAATGGGGGGAAATGGACGTCTCCCGCCTCACCGAAAAACCCGCCGGCCGCCTGCCGATCCGCACCACCCTTCATTCCCTCGACACCATGCCCAGCGTTATCGACGGCATCGCCCGCATGCTCGACCGCGGCGGCCGGGTTTACTGGGTCTGCCCGCTGGTCAATGAAAGCGACCTCGTCGACCTCGCCGCCGCCGAAAGCCGCTTCGCCGAATTGCGCGACCGCTTCGGCCCCCTCGTCGGCCTCGCCCACGGCCAGCAGGACAGCGAGATCCGCGAATCTTCCCTCGCCGATTTTGTCGCCGGCCGCACCCGCATCCTGGTCGCCACCACCGTCATCGAGGTCGGCGTCGATGTTCCCGAAGCCACCATCATGGTGATCGAACACGCCGAACGCTTCGGCCTCGCCCAACTCCACCAACTCCGTGGCCGCATCGGCCGCGGCGCCGAGGCCAGCTTCTGCCTGCTGCTCCATGCCGACGGGCTGTTCGAAACCGCCAAACGCCGGTTGGTGCTGTTGCGCGACACCGATGACGGCTTCGCTATCGCCGACGAAGACTTTCGCCTGCGCGGCGGCGGAGACCTGCTCGGCACATCGCAATCCGGCTTCGGAGACTGGAAACTCGCCGACCCCGAACGCGACGAAGGGCTCCTGCAAATGGCCGCCCGCGATGCGGCTTTGCTGCTCGATCGCGATCCGAAACTGCGAGGGCCTCGGGGGATGGCAGTCAAATTGCTACTCAAATTATTCGGTCGAAGTGGAAGAACATTAGCCTCAGGGTAAGCAAGGTCTTCTTTTTGTGAACAAAAAGAAGCAAAAAAACTTCAACCATTCCTGGCCGTTGGCGTGCGCCCTCACGCGCCATCGTCGTCATTGCGACGCAATCCATGGAAAATCAACATATTTATTTCGATATCGTAATAAATAGGGCGCAATTTTCCCGGCCCCCTTACCCACTTTTTGCAAAACCGTCAGCCTCCGCAACCAGCCCATCCATCGCCAGTTCCTGCGCCGCAGCCATTACCACCGCCGACACCCTGCGCACCACCACCGGCGCCACCGCCATCGAAACCCCCAGCATCCGGCAGATCGGCCGCAACACCCGCCCGGTCGCCGGCGCCCCCGCCAGCGCTTCCCGGCTCGCAACCTCGGCCAGCAACGCCTCCAGCTGCGACATATAGCCCGCCGCCTCCCAACCCAGTTCCCGCACCAACCAGCCCCGCCCGGTCGGCAACACCAGCGTTCGCACCCGCGCATCATCCCCGCGCGGCACCCGCACCCGCGCAGCCCGCGCTTTGCCCGGCGCCTGCGTCAACGCGCGATAAAACCGCCGCACCGCCCGGTTGAGCCGGCCCCACAGCAACACGGTGAACCCCGACAGATGCGGCATCCGCAAAAATCGTCGCGCCACCAACCCCGCCAACCCCGCCAGAATCGCAGCAAACCGCCGCGCCA
>JANYCX010000239.1 GCA_025360065.1 Acetobacteraceae bacterium
GGCGACTGGTCGCTGCTCGACCCGGTCAAGGCACGCACGCCTTTCTGGCGGCCGGTCGTCTGATCGGCTAAACATCCACGCCCACCACCAACCTCGCCTGGGAACCATAATTGATGAAATACTTGCACACGATGATCCGCGTATCCTCCATCGAGGACACGATCGCCTTTTTCAGCGTCCTCGGGATGGCCGAAATCCGCCGCTATTCGAGCGAAAAGGGCCGCTTCACCAACGTCTTTCTCGCAGCCCCCGGCGATGAGGCAACGCCCTTGGAACTGACCTATAACTGGGACCCGGAGGCTTTCGTCAGCGGCCGCAATTTCGGCCATCTCGCCTACGCGATGGATAATATTTACGAGACCTGCAACGCATTGATCGCGCATGGCGTCACCATCAACCGCCCCCCGCGCGAGGGCAAGATGGCGTTCGTAAAGACCCCGGACGGGATATCGGTGGAATTGCTGCAACAGGGCGACGCGCTGGCATTGGCCGAACCATGGACCAGCATGGCGAACGTCGGGACCTGGTAAACGACCGAGGGCAGGTCGCTGCCCGGCTTGCCCTCGATCAGATCTTCACGCTCATCCCGCCATCGACAATCAGGACATGGCCGGTGCAATAGGCCGATGCGTTGCTCGCCAGATAGACCACCGCACCATCGAGTTCGTCGGCCTGGCCCCAGCGCTTGACCGCAGTGCGCTCGGCAAAACGCGCGTGCTGGACAGGGTCGGCGCGCAAGGGCGTGTCCAGATTGTCCGGCGTCATCATGTAGCCCGGCGCGATCGCGTTGACGGTGATCCCGCTCGCCCCCCATTCGACCGCCAGCGCCCGGGTCAGCCCTTCCAGCCCGGCCTTGGCGGCGCAGTAATTGGCGTTGGCGTCCCGCGCGATATGGGCATTGATCGAAGATATATTGATGATCCGCCCCCAGCCGCGGGCGATCATCCCGACCGAGGCACGTTTGGCGAGGCGGAAACAGGCGCTGAGGTCGACGTTGATGATCTCGTCCCACTCGGCGTTGGTCGCCTCGCTCGCCGTCTTGGCGTTGCCGTAGCCGGCATTGTTGACCAGGATGTCGAGATGGCCGAGTTCGGCTTCGATCCGGTCGATCGCGGCATTGGCGGCAGGAATGTCGGTGGTATCGAACGCCAGCGCGGTTGCCGTGCCGCCCGCAGCAAGGATGGCCGCCCGCGTCGCCGCAATACCCGCCGGATTGCGGCCATGGACAACGACATGGGCGCCACAACTGGCAAGCGCCAACGCCATGGCCCGCCCCAGACCGCGCGACGCTCCGGTTACCAGAGCCACTTTGCCGTCGAGCGAGAATATCTTGGTCACGAGGCGATCTCCCAACTATTGAAAATGGCAGTCACAGCCGGCGCGGAATGCGGACGGCGAGCACGGCAGAGCCAAGCATGACGGTGCCGGAGGCGACAAAGACCGACGGCAAAGCAAAAAAGGCCAGCAGCAACGCGCAAACCAGCGGTGGCGCTACCTGGGTAACATCGCGGTAACTCGCGAAAACCGTGGTCATCTCGGCACGTTCATAGGGATGGACGGCACGCAGAAACAGCAGATTTCCAGCGCCATCGAGCGCACCCGCCGCACACGCCGCCATCACCAGGAAAAACGCACCCAACTCAGGCTGATCGGCGGCGATGGCGGCGGCAAGACTGAGTACGCCGGTGCTGGCATAGCCAACCCGCATCAGCGCCCGCAAGCCGAAGCGCCGCCCCGTCCAGCCCCACAGCGGCACCATCCATGTCCACGCCGTGCCGATCGACACCACCAGGCCACCGGTTTCGGGGCTCAGGCCCGAGGTCACGGCCAGGATAGGTGCATAGACAAAAAACATGCTCCACCACGACGAACGGGCGGACGCCAAGGTCCAGGCCAGCAGCAGGCGGGGTTGTGCAAAGAAACGTGGCAAATAGTGCAACGGGTTCGCTGCCTTGCGGGACGCGGCAGCTGGGCTCTCGGACAAATCAAGCATCCGAAACAATACAAATAGTGCCACCGCGCTCACCATGACCACAATGTAGGGGGCGGCGAAGGCGACGCTTCCCTGGAGGTAGACGCCAAGCCACGGGCCAAAGGTCCATGGGGCGGCGGCAGAAAAGATCCGCATCGGTTCGAAATGCCGCAACGCCTCGCGCGGGACATTATCAAGTAAATAAAGCTGGCTGGTGACGTCAAGGCAACCAATCGCCACCGTATTGATCACCAGGGCCACAGCAAAGGCCGGCAACACATCGAGGGTAAACAGCAGGGAACTGGCAATGAGCGCGAGTGTTCCCAGAGCAAAAACATGGCGACGCCCAATCAGGCGCACCATGATCGGGATGCTAAACCGTCCGACCACCGCGGCAAGCCCCGCAACCGCGTACACCACCGTCACCGCGCGCGGCGTGCCAAGCAGCCGCAGCGCGCCCAGCGGCAGCACGGTCAGCAGAATTGCCTGGGCGATGCAGGGAAAGAAGAACAGGCTGAGAAAAGCCGCCCCCTGGCGGGGCGGCAGGCCGGCGATGGTTCGCGGCCACAGGGCACGGGTCATGGCGCGGGCACGGCCCTCCTGTTGGTCGCATGGCTCGCGCTACGCACGCGGTTGCCCAAGCCGGCGGCGCGGGTGCCGTATCGGACCACAAACCAGCCCCAACCAGCACGAGGAAAAATCCCATGGCAGGCCTGACCCAGGAACTCGGCCCCCTTCATCGGCACCATGATAGCCGGCTGAGGCGAGGAGAGCGTCGGCATTCCACCCTCCTCACCTGTCAGGACAGCGTAACCACCAACGCCACCAGATCGGCTTGGCGACGGCACCCGGTTTTGCGCCGAACATTCGCCAGATGGCTGCGCATCGTCTCAAGCGCCACCCCGCGTTGCCGTGCATGGCCCGCGATGGTGTCCCCGCCAGCGAGCGCTGCGGCGAGGGCGGCTTCCGATGCGGTCAGACCGAACATCTGACGCAAGGCGGCACTATTCGACACCCCGCGCCGCGCCACGTCGGTCACCCGCAGCAATGCGCCGGTGGTGCCCGCGAAATGTCCCCCCGCCGTTAGCGGCAGTACCTGCAAGAGCCACGGCGTCGCCCCCGATGGTCGCGTCGCCACCACGCTTTGCGCCGCCATCCCGGCAGTGCCAAGGGTCGCCGTCAGATTTTGCGCCAGTGCCGCCCGCGCCCTTGGATCGGCCAGCACCACGCCGCCATGGCCAATCGCCAACCCGTCGCGCTGGGCCGCCATCGCCACCAGAGCGACGTTGGCGTGCCGCATGTGTCCATCCGGCCCGATGACCGCGACACCCTGGCGCATCGTATCCAGCCCCGCCACCATGCAAGACAGCATCGGCCCGGCCGCCGCCAGGCGCGCCTCGGCGGTGAAAGCACGCTTGATATGCGGATAAAGCTGCCCCAACAGGCGAGTTTCCGCCGCGCCGAACGGCTCGCCATTTTGCGGGCGCTGGAAGGCGACAATGCCGGTTACATCGCCTGGCTCGGCAAAGCTGGTCGCGATGCTGTGAAAGGCCGGGGCGCGTCGGGCGTTGAATTCGTTCCAAAACACGCTGCGGACCATGGCTTCGGGGGCAATATGGTCGGCGAAATTAATCACCCCGGGGGCAAGCCTGCCGCCGATCTGCATGCGCGGGTCCTGCGGCAGCCAGGTCGTGGCGTCATCAACCAGCGCGTCCGGGTCGAACCCGAATTGGGCGAAACGGATGTCGGACATTGTGCTGCCGTCGGTGAAGCTGACCATGGTGGCGAAGGCGGTTTCGGCGCCGATGCTGGCGGCGATGCGGGCCAGCACAACTTCGATGGGGTGGCCATCGAGCACGGCGGCGTAAAGGTCGAGCGCGATGGCGCGGACGGCATCGTCGGTGTCGGGCATTCGGCGGCCCCGCGTTCTGTCCCGGATTTGCATCGTATCACGGTCGGCGGGGGAGATAAAAGGAGTTTCTCACCCGTTCGGGTGATGGGAATTCGGCGTCGCGGGAGTAAGCTGGTGTCGTACAAAGCCCAACAAATACGCATGGAATAACAACCAATAGCGAGATTCTTGGCATGCGCGTGATCCGCGACGCCACGAATGCAACAGCGACCACCAACGCCCCTGAACCTGCATCCCTCGCCCTCACCATCGGCACCCGCCGTCCACGCGCCCCCGCTACCCGCCCCCCAGCACGCAAGGATCACCCAATGTCCAACATCACCGCCATCGCCCATGACTTCTTCGCCGCCTGCGAAACCGGCAAGGGCTGGGCCGGCTGCCAGGCCTACTGCACCCCGAACGCAAGCTTCGCCGCCCAGAGCGAGGCGCTCGCCGATATTTCCACCTTGGCGGCCTATTGCGATTGGATGCAGGGCCTGATGACGGTCCTGACCGATGGCAGCTACGAGATCAAATCCTTCGCCACCGACACTGAGCGCAACAACGTCGCTGCCTACGGCGTGTTCAGCGGCACCCACCTCGCGGGCGGCCCGGTGCCTCCGACCGGCAAGAAAGCCACCGCCGATTATGTTTATGTGATGCAGTTCACTGGCGACAAGATCAGCCACATGACCAAAATCTGGCATTCCGGGCTGACCTTGAAGGCGCTAGGCTGGGCGTGATCGGCTGGTGGGCCTTGCGGGCCCGCCCCCACCGCAACCAAGGAGCAGACCAATGACAACCCACCAAGGCGGCTGCCTGTGCGGCGCCTGCCGCTACGAAACCCGTGCCGAGCCAATCCGCGTCACCATCTGCCACTGCAAATTCTGCCAGCGCGCCACCGGCACCGCCTACATGGTCGAACCGATCTTCGAACGCGGGGCCTTCGCGTTCATCAAGGGCACGCCGGCGATCTACGCGCTGCAATCGGCCGGCAGCGGCAAAACCGTCAATGTCCATTTTTGCCAGACCTGCGGCACCAAGCTCTCCCTCACGTTCGAACGCTGGCCCGATATTTGTGGCATTTATGCCGGCACGTTTGACCAACCGGACTGGTTCGACATCACCCCCGAACAGTCCAAGCAGATTTTCATTGATGAGGCGCGCGCCGACAGCATCCTCGCGCCGGGGTTGCCGACCTTCGGGCAACATGCCAGCCAGAATGACGGCACCCCGATCGCGCCGGTTTTCCATGATCGTCCGCATCAGGTCGGCAAGATCAGGTCATAAGCAACCCGCCATAGC
>JANYCX010000024.1 GCA_025360065.1 Acetobacteraceae bacterium
GCCGGCGGCGATGCGCCAAGCAAAGACTTATAGCAAGCGCCGTTGACCCATTCTTCATGGGTCAACATCAAGGGCGCTTGGTATAAGGCAACGGATGGCGCGACAACCTGGCGACCATCTGATATGCCACGGCCACATTGACACAGGGAGGGGTTCAGCATGGCATTGACTGGAAATTGGGTGCGGGTGGCAGCGATTGACGAGATTGCCGCCGGGTCTGCGTTGGGAGTGACGGTCGGTGACCTGAACCTGGCACTCTATCACCTTGATGACGGGCGGGTGTTTTGCACCGATAATATCTGCACCCATGCCTTCGCCCTGCTGACCGATGGCTGGTTGGAAGGCACCACGATTGAATGCCCGCTGCATGCCGGCCAGTTCGATGTCTGCACCGGCAAAGGCCTGGGCGCACCGATTGAGGAAGACCTGAAATCCTTTCCGGTTCGGGTTGAAGGCGGCGATATTCTGGTCGAGATTTCTGACTGATACCAAGCGCCCGAATGACTGACTCTTCCACTCATTCGGGCGCTTGGTATTGCGCACCGGGTTGGCCGGCGGCGGTGCGCCGAGCAAAGACTTATACCAAGCGCCGTTGACCCAGTCTTCATGGGTCAACATCAAGGCCGCTTGGTATAAGCGTTTGCGTCGCGATATGGGATAGAGCACTCGCGCCCGACGTTGGTTAGAAATAATTGACATTTATGCGCGCGCATGTTAATTTTATTCATGATCACTTTCACCGCCATCCTCTCTGACCTGCAAGCGGCCATCGCGGTCGTGGCTGCGCGCGAGCGCACGCTGACGGTGCTGCTGGTCGCGGTTTGGGGCCGGATTGCGCGGATGCGGACACGGCTGGAGCGGTTGATTGCGCGCTGGCGCGCCGGGATAGTGCAGGCTCCACGCAAATCCAGGGCTGGCGAGGCGCGGCCGTCGGTTCGCGCGCGGGCCGCGTTTCCAACTGCGCCGGCCTGGCTGCTGGTGCAGGTTCAGGCGGCGGCGTCTTACCGGGCGCAGTTGGAGCATTTGCTGTCGCAGGCGGAGTGCGCGGAATTTCTGGCGGCGGTGCCGCAGGCGGGGCGCATCCTTCGCCCGCTATGCCGGATGCTGGGAATTGGCGTGGTGGCAGCCGTACCTCGCAAGCCGCCGCCGGTTTGGCCCCCCCCTGCTGCGCCGCCCCCTGCTGCGCCGCCCCCTGGTGATTCGCCCGCTGGTGATTCGCCCGCTGGTGATTCGCGGGTGATGCCGCGGGCTGGGCTGGCGCTGGGGCCGGCCGGTCGATTTTTCTATGTTTGAGGCGTGGGCAAGCCTGCGACCTAATTGTTGCGATATCGTAATTAAATTACAACGGTTTTGCTCACTCCAAGAGCAAAACCCTGAGACGTTCCCGCTTTGCGCCATCCAGCCCGATTTTGTCGGCCAGATAATCATCCATCGTCGGATAGGCCGCATCAATGGCGGCAAAGGCGGCATCGAGAAACGCCGGATGGGCGCTGAGCAGCATTTTCGCCGCCGCTGGCGGCAGATGCGACGCCAAATCGGCCGGCGGTTGCCATATCCGATTGGTGGCAAGGTAATCGTTGCGGATCGTCGCCCGGTCCACCCCCAATGCCGACAGGATCAGGGTGGCAGCAAACCCAGTGCGGTCCTTGCCGGCGGTGCAATGAAACAGCAGCGGAATATCCTCGGCCAGGATCAGGTCGAACATCGCCCGATACTGAAACGCCCAGTCCAGCGCATAGGCGGCATAGGCCTGGCACAGCACCGCGATCACGTCATCGCCATTGGCCTCGCTGTTCTTCGCAAGATCGGCGAGTGAGGCACCGATCGTTGGCTGGATGCCAAGCCGGTGCAATGTCACCCCCGATGGCAGGCGCGACGGGGCTTTGGCCTGTTCGGCCTCGCCGCGAAAATCGCAGACCGTGCGCAGGCCAAAGCCGGCGAAGGCCGCGAGATCGGCATCCGTCAGGCTGTGCAGTGCGGCGCTGCGAAACAGCCGGCCGCGTGCGACAACCCGGCCATCCTGGGTGGTCCAGCCGCCCATGTCGCGCACATTGCTGGCGCCCTGCATGGCAATCACGACGGGCAGATCAATCGTCAAATCGCTCATTTTGGACTTTCAAGAAACTCGAAACGGAAACCGTCGCCGTGTTGGCGGACGAAACCAGTGTGCGGCACGCCGAAATGGGCAGGGAAGACCTGGGCATTGCGGGCAACGCAATTGGCCAGCATCTGGCGCCGCGACTGCTCGGCAAGACGCGGATCGGTGTCAAAACCGGACGACCATTCCGGGCGATAGACCTGGATCGGGTGGTGCATCACGTCGCCGACGAAAATGCCTTCTTTCCCGCCCGAGATCAGCCGCAGCATGACATGGCCAGGGGCGTGGCCGGGGGCGGGCTCGATCAACAGCCCGTCACCGATCTGATCGGTCATTTCAACCAGCACGGCTTGGCCCGACGCGATCACCGGCAGCACACTGTCGGTGAAGATTTCGGCCTGGCCGGTGCGCAGGGACTTGTTCAGGCTCGGGTCCCAGTGTTCGCGTTCGATCCGCGACATCACGTATTTCGCGTTGGGGAAGGTCGGCACCCAGCGTCCGTCGAGCAGTTTGGTGTTCCAGCCGACATGATCGACATGGAGATGGGTGCACATCACGTAATCGACATCTTCGGGCTGCACCCCGGCGGCGGCGAGGCGATCCAGATACGGGGTGTTGAGCATGTGGAAACGGTCCGACCCCGGCCGGTTCTTGCCGTTGCCGCAGCAGGTATCGACCAGGATGGTGTGATGCCCGGTCTTGATCACCCAGGAATGGATCGAGGACACGAACTTGCCGGTTTCGGATTGATAGTAGTTCGGCGCCAGCCAATGGCCGTGTTCTTCAAGAATGGCCGGATCCCAGTCGGGCAGCAGATGATTGGCCGGGAAGCCAGGGCCCATCTGTTCCATCACCCGTGTAATCGTGGTGTCTCCGAGGCGATGCGTTGTCATGATTGTCTCCGATTGCGGGCTATTCAGCCGCATTCAACATGCGATTGAGGTCGTTCAGGAAAAGCAGGTTGTTGGGCGCCTGCTCCAGGGCACGGCGCATGAACACAATGGCCGCGCTGCGCTGGCCGATCATTTCGAGCGCAATTGCCTTGGCATGCAGCACGCCGGGGCTGGTAATGTTGGCGGCAATCAGCGCGGTCATCATCTCGAGGGCTGGGACAGGTCTGCCAAGGGCGAGCTGCGACCAGCCGCGGATCATCATCGCCTGCCCGTTGTTTGGGGTTTCCTTTAACACCGCATCGGCTTCGGCAAGGGCTTCCTCGGCGCGTCCAACACTCAGCAGCACATTGGCACGCAGCATCCGGCTCGACAGGCGAAGCGGATGGTTGGCGATTTCGATGTCGAGTTGGGCGAGCGCGGGGGCCAGAAGTTTCTTGGCCATCAGCGCGTTGGCCAGCACTTCGTGCACGCCGGGATGGCTGGGGCGGAATTCCACCGCCTGGCGGGCGACCGCCACGCCTTCGTCGATCCGGCCGAGCACGCTATGCAATGAACTTTCCTGGATCATCGCATCGATGTCTTCGGGATCAACCCGCAGCGCCGAACGCACTTCGCGGAACGCTTCGTTATAGCGCCCGGATGCGGTGAACAGCCGCGCCGTGGCCTTGCGACCCCAGAGCGAACCGCCATCGACCTCGATCATTTTCTGGCCGGCTTCGACCGCGTCCTGCGGCTTGCCAAGCTGGAGCAGCGCCATCGCGCGGATATACCAACCCGGAGCATAGCGCGGGGCGCGGGCGGTAAGATTGTCGGCAAAAGCCAGCGCGTCCTCGGCACGGCTGCCATTGAGCAACAGCCGGGCGAGCAGGAAGCCCACGGTATTCACGCTGGTCTGGTCGAGCCGTCCGGTGTTGCGCAGTTGTTCCAGGCGGCCTTGGACCTGATCCTGCTGATAAAAATTCTGATAGACGTACCACGCATAAAGCCGCGGCTGGGCAATCTGCCAGACTTCCGGTGCGGCCGCGATCAGCGCCTTGTCGAGGTCAGCCTCGGTATAGCCAGAGACATCGGCAATCTGGCCATATCCTGGCACGCGCAATCGCAGCGATATGGTGTTGTCGGGTGCAATGACCAACTCCCCGGTGATCCGCGTGGTCCACAGGCCAAACAGATCGCGGATCCAAACGGCGGTGCGATGCCAGATGTTTGTGCGCGCGGTCACCTCAACCTCGATCGGGGCGCCCCCCAGCTCTTTGGCGGGCCGCTCGGTCGGATCGCCGAGCGTGAGCTGGCGGACGGCGAGGATCTTGTCAGCCAGGCGGCTGCCGAGGATGGCACGGTCAATGCCGCGGGCGACCAGCTGGTCGGGAACGTCGATGTGCGCAATCTCGATCCCAATGCCGCGCACCTCATGCACCATCAATGTCAACGGGGTTGCAATGGCGGCTACCGGCACCCCGATGATAACCACCCAGCGCAGAATCCGGAGTGACACCGCAAGCGTCCGCCGGATGACCCGCTCGACAACGAGCACTGTCTGGTCGAGTGTCGCACTGATTTGCGGCCATAACGGTTCGGACTTGCGACGGCGCGACGATCTTTCCCGGCGCGGGTCCGGCGGCGGCATCAGGGGAACCTCGCGGTCGCGGTTGCGACCCACCAGAGGTGGCATGGGTGGGGTGGTTGCCTTGGCGGCGGCGCGCGACGAATTGGCGCGCTGGTGAATGCTTGCCGTCAACAGGTCGGTGGTGACATCCCGACGGCGCGACCGCGGCGACCGACGGCGCAGCCCGAATACCCCGCGCAGGAAGTCGATCACGCCGGCCATGCGGTCAGGACCGGTTGCCAGGCGGCTTCACGCGGCGTGGAAGGCGAAGACGTCCAAAACTGGCCATATTCATTTAGGGGCGCCGATTCCTTTGAAAATCCAAGAATAGCTGTAATCCTAATCCTACATACACGCCCACCCACTGATCTTGCTAGCCATATCATGAAGACTCGCGCCGGATATATTGCGCGGTTCAGGGGCGGGATGGATGGTGTGCAGCCCCAGGTTGGTGCAGGCTGTCGGACTGACACAACCATGGGGATGGGGATGCCGATGGCGACGACGACGGTCCAAGCCAATGCAACCGGGCGGCGACCGCTGATCGCCGAGTTCGGGCGGCTTTGGGCTGTTGCGGTGCTGATGCCGATCCTCGCGCTGATGGCTGCCGGCACCTGGACCTGGAATAACGTCCTGGAAGCGACACGCGGCGAAATGGCGCGCAGCATCGACATGGTGCACGAACAGGTTTTGCGCGGGCTTGAAACCCAGGAAGCGGTGCTGGCGGCGGTCGATGCCTTTGTCAGCCCGATGTCGTGGGGTGAAATAACCAACTCGCTTCCGGTCCATGATTTCATGCGTCGCATTACCGCCGCAACGCCCACGGTTGAAACTCTCGGAATTATCGATCCTACCGGCCTGATTGCGGCCGGCAATGAAACGGCGGTCCCGTCGCGTATCAACCTGAAATTTCGCGACTATGTGCAAGCCTGGCCGGCCGGTTGCAAACCTGGCCCGACCTATTTCAGTGCGGTCGCCTTCAGTCGTACCGATGGTCGGCGCCACGTCTATGCCTCCCGGCCGCATCTTGGGCATGATGGCAACGGCGATGGCGGGGTGCTGGTGGCGACCTTCGCACCGGGCAATGTCGAGGCCGCTTTTGCCCAGGTCGTTCAGACCAAACGCACCGGGTTCAGTCTGGTGCTGAAGGACGGGACCCTGCTGGCGCGCTACCCGGTGCCGGTGACGCGCGAGGGCGAGCGGCTGGCGGGCGATGATTTGGCAATGCAGGCCTTGCGCCCTGATGGGCGCCCCCAGACCGCATTTTTTTCACAGGGCTGGTTGCTCAGCGATGGCTTGTTGATCGCTGCCCGTCCGGTGGCGAATTACGCCTTGCACATCATCCACCGGCTCGATCCGGCAGTGGTGCAGGCGCAATGGTATCGCCAGATGCTGTCCCCGACTCTCGCGGCGGGCGCGGCAATGCTGCTGCTGATGGCGCTGACCGCGCGCACCCAGGCCCATACGCTTGCCGAGCGGAAATATCTGCACCAGCGCATGGCCATTGCCGAGGCCGGTGCGGTTCAGGCGACCGAGCGCGCCGCGTTCGAGGCCCGTCTGCGACAATCCGAGAATGTCGTCGCCCTGGGCCAGATTTCGGCCGGTATCGCGCATGATTTCAATAATTTACTGCAAACCATCGTCTTGCAGTCAGACCAGGCGCAACAGGCGCAGACCCTGCAAGGCGCCCAGCGTGCGGCCAGGGTGATCCATAGCGCGAGCGCACGTGGTATCGGGCTGGTACGACGGCTGCTGGACCTGACCCGGCGGGAGGCAGGAGGGGACAACAATTCGCCGCTGCTCGTGCCGCAGGCGATCGCGCCGATTATCGAAGATGTTGCGGCATTTCTGTCGGCCGGTGCGCTCGGACCGGACACCATCCTGCGGATCACCCCGGTTGGTGCTGATCTGCCCCCGGTGCGCGTATCGGCGCCGGCGCTGGAAGCGGTGCTGATCAACCTGCTGGTCAATGCGCGCGACGCAATGCCGAAGGGCGGCACGATCACGCTTGAGACCACCGTGGTGGCAGTGGCTGCCGGAGAAACGCCCGGCCTCGACGCCGGGGCCTATCTGCGGATCGTAGTACGTGACACCGGCATTGGCATGACGGCCGAAACGCTGGCCCGGGCAGGCGAGGCGTTCTTTACCACCAAGCAGGCGGGCCAGGGCACTGGTCTCGGCCTGTCGATGGCGCGCGGCTTTGCTCAGGACGCCGGGGGCGCGATCAGCCTTGCCAGCACCGAAGGTGTCGGCACGATGGTTGCGATCTTTCTCCCCGTGGGCGGCTAAAAAAGGCAAATACGCGACGTCGCGCAGCGTCAGGCGAACTCGGCGCGGATTTGGTCGCTATGGGATCCGATCGCCGGCACCGGACCCAGCGCGCGAGGCCCGTCGGATATGATGACCGGTGGCGCCACCAGCGAAATCGGCCCGACCTCGGTTTCAACCGTTATCCGGCGCAATGCCGGATGGGTCGCCAGATCGGCAACCTCGTTGACAAAGCCGAACGCGGTGTTGGCGGCTTTCAGTTTGGCTGCCGCCTGATCGCGGGTGAGCCGGGCAAAATGCGCGGCGATATAGGGATCAACCATGTCGCGATGGGCGACGCGGACGGTGTTGCTTTCAAAGCCTGGCTGTTTGGGCAAATCGGGTTCTTCGAGGAACACCCGGCAAAAGCTCGCCCATTCACGCTCGTTCTGGATACTGATCAGCACCAGGGCGCCATCGATGAGCGTGAAGGCGCCATAGGGGCAGATCGATGGATGGGCGAGGCCCATGCGCGGCGGGGCGCGGCCGAGGCCCTCATAAAACCCGAGCGGCACCGTCATCCAGTCCGCCATGCCGTCGAACAGGCTGATCTTGATGCCCTTGCCGTGGCCGGAAATGCCGCGCGCAATCAGCGCTTCCAACACCCCGGCATGGGCTGCCATGCCGCAGGCGATGTCGCAGGCCGAAACCCCCACCCGCCCAGGCCCGATCGGATCGCCGGTTACCGCGGCCAACCCCGATTCCGCCTGAACCAGCAAATCATACGCCTTCATCTCGGCATAAGGCCCTTCGTCGCCATAGCCGGAAATATCGACGGTGATCAGCCGCGGATAGGCCGCCCGCAAGGCGTCCGAACCCAAACCCGCCCGCCCGGCCGCCCCGGGCGCCAGGTTCTGAATGAACACATCCGCCTGTGCCAGCAGGCGATGGATCAACGCTGCGTCGGCCTTGTCCTTGATGTCGATCGTGAGGCTTTGCTTGCCGCGATTGAGCCAGACGAAATAGCTCGAAAGACCATTGGCCGCCTTGTCATAGGCGCGGGCGAAATCGCCCTCCGGTCGCTCGAGCTTGATCACCCGCGCGCCGGCATCAGCGAGGCGCGAGGAGCAATAGGGCGCGGCAACAGCTTGTTCGAGCGAGACGACGAGAAGTCCTTCTAGCGGGCGGGAGGAAGACAAGGGGGTATCCTTTAAGTGATGGCGAAGGAAGATATTCTATTCGTTCACGGAAGGAACGGCTTGCCCTAATAGCTCCTCGGCATTCCCAGCACATGCTCGGCGACATACGATAATATCAGGTTAGTCGAAATCGGCGCCACCTGGTAAAGCCGCGCCTCACGGAACTTGCGTTCGACATCGTATTCTTCGGCGAACCCGAACCCGCCATGGGTCTGGATGCAGGCTTCGGCGGCCGCCCAGGCGCAGTCGGCGGCAAGCATTTTGGCGATGTTGGCTTCCTCGCCGCAATGCTCGCCAGCATCGAATTTACGAATGCCTTCATGGACCAGCAATTCGGCGCCCCGCATCTGGGCGTAGGCTTTGGCGATCGGGAACTGCACGCCCTGGTTTTGCCCGATCGGGCGGCCGAACACCACACGGCTATTGGCGTAGGCGGTTGCCTTTTCAATGAACCATTTCGTGTCGCCAATCGATTCTGACGCGATCAGCAGCCGTTCCGCATTCATGCCGTCAAGAATATATTTGAAGCCGCTTCCTTCCACCCCGATCAGGTTTTCCGCCGGCACTTCCATATTGTCGAAGAACACCTCAGTGGAATTATGGTTCATCATGCTGCGGATCGGCCGGATGGTGAGACCTTTGCCGAGGGATGATTTCATATCGACGATGAAGGTGGACAGCCCTTCGGTGCGCTTGGCGGTCTGGTCTTTCGGTGTAGTGCGGGCCAGTAGCAGCATCAGGTCGGAATGTTCGGCCCGACTGGTCCAGACCTTCTGGCCGTTGACGATGTATTTGTCGCCGTCTTTGCGGGCGAAGGTCCGCAGTGAGGTCGTATCGGTGCCGCTGGTCGGCTCGGTCACCCCGAAGGCTTGCAGGCGAAGTTCCCCGGTGGCGATCTTGGGCAGATAATGCTGCTTCTGCGCATCCGAGCCATGCCGCAGGATGGTGCCCATAATATACATCTGCGCATGGCAGGCGGCGGCATTGCTGCCAGCATGATGGATGGTTTCGAGGATTGCCGACGCCGCCGAAAGCGGCAGTCCGGCGCCACCATATTCTTCCGGGATCAGCGCACCAAGATACCCGGCCGCAGTCAGCGCTTGGACGAACTCGGTGGGATAGCCGCGCACAACATCGAGCTTGCGCCAATATTCACCGGGGAATTTGGCGCAGAGCTTGGCGACCTCGTCGCGGATTTCAGTATGGGCGGTCATCAGATCCTCCGGTTTCAGATGACGGGATTAGGGCGCGAAACCACGCCGCGCAAGCGTGGCCGATCAAGACCCGGCGAGGAAGTTTGCACTCGTCGATGCCCGCGCCACCAATGCCCGCACCGACGGATCATTCTGGGCGTTGGCCGAGGTCAGGGTTTCCATCGGCATGAAGTATTCATGCGGGTGCGGGATTTGGCTTTCGATGAAGCCTTTGTATTGGCGCTCCTTAAGGGCGTAGAGCACGCGGATATCGCGTACCGGCAGCACCAGCGGTGTCGCCGGCTCGGCGCGCAAGGCACCTGTCAGCCGCCAACGTGGCGTCGGATCGCCGGCAACCGACGGTGCCAATAGCCACGGCACTGGGCACACCGCCAACAATGAGTTGGTGCTGGGCGCAAAACGTGACCGCTTATCAAGCATGTTGGCGTAGCTGCTGCATGCCTCGACTGCGAAAATATCGACGAACGGTTCCAGCGATGTCCCACCGAAATGCAACCACAACCCATCAGGCAAGGTGCGCAATCGGTCGCTGCCTGGAAATTTCAGAAAGGGATGCGATGATGCCGAGATATCCCCAGGCCGGCCGCGCAGCCAGCGCCCCTTGCCGCTGGGGTCCTTAATCCCCGGGGGCCGTTGCGGCCATTGTTGCAATCTTTCGCGAACTAGCCCGTCAAGCCGGGTAAGAGCAAGCATTCGGAAGTCCTCCATGATCTTGCCTGAGAAATTGTGTCCTCAATTCCGATTTAACGATAATTGAGATTAATAAGA
The DNA here is from genome assembly GCA_025360065.1 of Acetobacteraceae bacterium. Classification (GTDB taxonomy): domain Bacteria; phylum Pseudomonadota; class Alphaproteobacteria; order Acetobacterales; family Acetobacteraceae; genus CAITOL01. The sequence continues at coordinate 10,026 of JANYCX010000024.1, forward strand.
AAGGTGTTTCACGTTGAAAAGTAAAGTTTTTGTCGATTTTTCGGTATAATAATGCGATGGTTTTCTCGATTATTTATTGTAATTTTTTCGTTAATTAAATAAAAAATACTTAAATTTGATTCATCGTCTTGAGTTGTGCTCAATTGTGAATTTTTGTGCATTCGTAGTCATTTACGCAGTTTTTCGGGCGAAAATATCAACAGCCTGTGGATAAAGTTATTCACAGCCGACAAACGCTCGGTTGTCGCAAATTGCGAGAGGCACTAATCCGCAATGCTGCCAAGCGTGCACCAAGCCGTAAAATCATCATGATCGAACGGCGCACTGCGCCGCGTCCGCAGCGCAACCATCGGCGCGCGAAAAAACAAGTGTATTCTATTGATAGTAAGCAATTTTTTAACTGTCCAGCGGGTGTGGGTGCCCATATCCAAATTATCGTTTTCCCACGCGGACGTAGCTACCAAAGCGACAAAATCTAGCTCCGCCCACCCACAAACGCGTTGAAAGTGATCAAGGTCAACGTATCCCTCACACCCGCCAGCGACTGAATGCGTTCGGTGACAAACAAGCCGGTATCCTGGTCGGGGTTAAGGTAGAATTTCCCCAACAGGTCGTATTGCCCTGATGTCGAGTGCAGTTCCGACAATTCCTCGATGCTGTCGGCGGCCTCCTGTGCGACGCGATAGGCACGGCCCATTTCGCATTTGATGAAGACAAAGATCGGTCGCATCGCGGCACTCCTGTTCGGTTGGGGCAGTTTGCCACCGCCATCGTGGTTGCGCAAAGCAGCGCGGGGATTATTCTTGGGAAATCAGCGACCGAGAGGCCCAGCCCATGCCCGTCATCCAGAAATCCCAACCCGCTTTGCGCAGTGGCGGCCGCGTGCTGGCCGATGCGTTGGTGGCGCAAGGCATCGATCACGTCTTCGCGGTGCCCGGCGAAAGCTATCTCGATGTGCTTGACGGACTTTATGCCGACAGCAAACTGGTCAAGCTGGTGACCTGCCGGTTCGAGGCGGGGGCGGTCAACATGGCCGAAGCCTATGGCAAGCTCACCGGTCGCCCGGCCGCCGCCTTCGTTACCCGCGGGCCTGGTGCCTGCCATGGCGCGATTGGGGTGCATATTGCCTTTCAGGACTCGACCCCGCTGCTGCTGTTCGTCGGCCAGATCCCGTTCGGCGAAACCGACCGTGAAAGCTTCCAGGAAGTCGATTACCGCCGCATGTTCGCCCCGCTTGCCAAATGGGTGACCCAGATCGATGACGCCGCCCGCATTCCCGAACTGATCGCACACGCCGTCGATGTCGCGACCTCCGGTCGGCCCGGCCCGGTGGTGATCGCGCTGTCGGAGGAAATGCAGCGCCACATGGTCGCGGTCGCCGATATTGGCCGTGCCGATGTCGCGGTCGCCTACCCAGATCCGGCAGCCATCGCCAAGATGATGGCGCTGCTCGCCAAGTCGGAAAAGCCGCTGGCGATCCTGGGTGGCACACGCTGGACCGAGCCGGGCAGGGCGGCGATTGCAACCTTCCTCAAGGCGCATGACATCCCCGTCGCGGTCGGGTTTCGCCGTCAGGCTTTGTACGACGGCACAGCGGAGAATTTCGTCGGCGATATCGGCGTTGGCAGCGACCCGGCTTTGGTGGCCCGCGCGCGGGAAGCCGACCTCATCCTCGCCATCGGCACCCGGCTCGGCGAACCGGTGAGCCAGGGCTACACTTTGTTCGACAAAACCCCGATCGTGCACATCTATCCTGATGCCGGCGAAATCGGCCGGGTGTTTCGCCCCACCCTTGGCATTGTCAGTGAACTCAACGCCTTCGCCGCCGGGGTGGTAAAGCTCAAGCCTGCCCTAAAGGGCGCCAACGCCCAACCGTGGTCGGCCTGGACCCAGGAATTGCGCGCGCTGCGGCAAAAGGGCCGGGAGGTGCCGAGCTATGCCGGCACCCTCAATCTTGCGGACGCGATGCGGTCCCTGGAAACCCTGATGACGCCGGATGCGATCATCACCTGTGACGCCGGTAATTTCGCCACCTGGGCGCCGCGTTTCATCAATTTCGCCGATGGACAGCGCTTCATCGGCCCAACCAATGGCGCGATGGGCTATGCGGTGCCGGCAGCGGTGGGCGCCAAGATCGCGTTCCCCGAGCGCCAGGTGATCGGACTGGTCGGTGATGGCGGCTTTCTGATGACCGGGCAGGAAATCGCCACCGCCTTCCATCACGGCGTCGCCCCAATTATCCTGGTGTTTAACAACCAGATGTTCGGCACCATCCGGATGTATCAGGAAGGCCGCTATCCCGGCCGGGTGTCGGGCACCGCGCTCACCAATCCCGATTTTGCCAAATTCATTGAGGCTTTTGGCGGCCACGGTGAAATCGTCGAGCACACCGCCGATTTTGCCCCGGCTTTCGCCCGCGCCGTGGCATCGGGCAAGCCTGCGGTGATCGAGTTGCGGATGAACCCCGAACAAATCACCACCCGCGCCACCATCGCCGATTTGCGCGAGGCTGCCGGCGGCACCAAAAAGCCGGCCAAGCGGGGTGCGGCGGCGCGCAAGGTGACGGGACGGAAATAGGCATGACATGCCGGGACGGCGGCGCTATGCCCTGCAAGCCCAAGATTTTGTCAGGAAACTTTACATTTGTCTTAACGCCTAAACCGCAAATGCTTCATTTAATTTACCTATTTCTCCGGGCATGAAAATTGCTTCACCTTTTCCAGACGCCGAAAATGGTCTCACCAGTCCATGCGTGGGTCGGGGTCTTCAGGAGGGTAAGATGCGCATTTCCAATATCGCAATCATCTCCGCCATGGCCGTCATCGCCATGACCGCCCAGGCCTTTGCCGCCGTGGACCCGATTTCAGTGCCCGAACCCGCATCGATGGCGCTGCTCGCGATCGGCGCGGGCGGAGTGATCCTGGCGAAGCTGCGCCGGCGGAAATAATCTCCCCGGCGGTGGACGCCTTGGTCAATCCATCGCCGCGTAAACCGCCCGTTCGAACGCCCACAGCAGGTCCAGCACTTTTGGATCGGCAAATGGCAGGCTTTGGGTGAGTAATACCCCGGCCACGCCGCGCACCGGGTCGATCCAGTAATAGGTATTGCCCAGCCCGGCCCAGCATAACCCGCCAGGGCTGCGGCCGGCAGCGCTGCGTTCGGTATTAATCAGGAAACCCAGCCCCCATTTCTGCACCATGCCGGGGAAGAAATCCGCGTCCGCCGAACTCGCCGGCGCCACGCTCCGCAGCCCTTTGCCATTGACCGTGCCGATCTGGTTGCGGCACATCTCGGCGACTGCCTCCGGGCGCAGAATGGCTGCGCCGTCGAGGCTGCCCCCGTTCAGCATCATCCGCAGAAACCGCATATAGTCGCGCCCGGTGCCATGCAGGCCGCCGCCACCACGTGCCGGCGCATCTGGCGCGCCGGTCACGAACTCGATCGGGGCCAGACTGCCATCGGGCTGGCGCGCATGGATCCGTGCCTTACGGGCGGCCTGGTCGGGTGCCATCACGAACCCACAATCCGTCATCCCGAGTGGGCCGAGGATATGGCTGTCCAGATAGGCAGCGAGGCCCATTCCGCTCGCCGCCGCCACTGCCTGGCCGACCAGATCGGTGGCAATCGAATAATTCCACTGCGTGCCAGGATCGAACAATAACGGAATGCGGGCGTGCTGCGCGGCGGTGTCGGGCACCCGCGGCAGCCCGAGCGCCTTGAAGACCGGCGCGATCTCCTCATTCCAGAGGTCGTAGCCGAAGCCGGCGGTATGGGTCAGCAACTGGCGCAAGGTGATCGGCCCGCGCGCTGGGCGCAGAATGGGCTGCCCGTCGGCCTGGGTGCCAATCATTACCTGGGGATTGGCCAGGCCCGGCAGGATGTCGGCAATCGGGCCGTCGAGGGATAACAGGCCGCGTTCGACCAGTTGCATCGCGGCGACCGAGGTGATGATTTTGGTCATTGAGGCGAACCAGACCACGCTGGCTGGGTCCATGGCGGTTTCGGCGGCAAGGTCGCGGCGCCCGAAACCGGCTTCGTAGAATGTGCCATTGGCATCACCGGCCAGCGCGACCACGCCCGCCACCGCGCCGCGCGCCACCGCTTCCCGCAGCACGTCGTCGATCTCTCGGGAGCAGCGGGCGGTGGCGGCGGTATTAAGCATTTTTTTGTCCCGGATGGATGGCGAGGCCAATACATCCCCACAATCGGAATCCGGGTATCGACTGTCAAGCCGGGTCGGCAGCGTGGCCGCCACCCTCAACGATTGAATTGCAGGCTTTGAGGGATGTTTGCGCCCGGCGCGACATAAAGTGCGGCACATTCAGCAGCCAGCCCGCCGCCGCTCAACGCGAGATCATCGCGATAGGCATCGCGGATGAAGTCAATGGTTTGCAAATGCCGGTCTGCGAAATACATGTCATGCACATCGGCGCGACCGGCACCGTAAACAATGCGTCCGATCTTGGCCCTGATTGCGGCCATACTGCACATCCCGCAAGGTTGCAGGGTGGAATAAAGCGTTGTCCCACGCAGGGCGGTGCAACCAAGTGTGACGCTGCCCTCGCGCGCTTTGCGCAGTGCCCGTTGCATCCAGCGACGATCATCGGCGACACTGTCTTGCATAAGTCCCCCCGGAGCGGTTCCCAGACATGCGTCCGCACGCCTGGGTTCGACCGGGATCAGAGTCTTGGATTGCTCGAATATTGGGCAGGTTCGCGTGCGGCACAGGCGATACGCCGGCGTCGGTCAACGCCCCGATCAAGCCGCCTGCCGCTGTCCCGGCAAGCGCGCCCACGACCGCACCGGCCGCCATGGCCGCCAGCCGACCGGCAGCGACGACCGGTCCCACACCAGGAATGGCGAGCATGCCGAGCCTGCCAGCACCCCCGCGCCGCCGCCGATGACAGCACCGGTCGAACTGCCGGTCCCGGCGCCGGTCGCCGCCCGGCTGGTGGTTGAATTGTCGTCTACGTCATAATCGCCCGATGGGTGGGCGACCAGACTGATGTCGGTCTCACCGATATTTGCAGAGTTGAGGTCGCGCACGGTGCGGGCTGCGGACTCGTGATTGTCGAACAAGCCAGACACCATCAAACGAAGACAGGTAGAATCGGAAAATACTCAGTGCTACATTACATATTGTGACAACAAATATGTCGCCGCTAGAGAGCATTCTCGTGCACCGTTAATCTGCTCGTCACCCTGCGCGGACCACGCTTTAGTTGCAGGCATTCCCACGGAACGAATACCCGAACACCTTGCCGCCGACGCTTTCAAACGTCGTTTCGCAACTGCGCTCAATCGCCTGCGGCGGAAACCCTGGTCCGTATCCGAAGCCGTACCCATAGGGCCGGAACGGCATGTAGCCGGGCACCAGATCAACCCGTCGATCGAGATAGGCGAGGAAGCGCCGGCCATCAGACTCAAATTGCCGGCTTGGCACCCCGAGCGCGCGCACCAGATCGGCCTCGGACTGGCCGATGAAACCGCCAAGCTGGGCTTCGCGCTCGGCCCGCAGTTCGGCGAGGCTGACGCAGCCCGCAAGCAGGGGCAGCGCAATCAGAAAGATTGGGAAACGGCGCATCGTGCTCTCCATCAGGCCCATATCAGGTCAACCATAGCACATCGTCGATCCGGTTCACCCCTGCCGCCAGCATTGCCAGCCGGTCAAACCCGAGCGCAATGCCCGCGCACGCCGGCAGCCCATGACCGAGGGCTGCCAGTAAATCCTCATCCACCGCCCAATCCGGCCCGCCATACAACGCATGGCGGCGGGCGCGATCGGCGACAAAGCGGGCGCGCTGTTCGACCGGGTCGGTCAGCTCGACAAAGGCGTTGGCGAGTTCCATTCCGCCGGCGAAAAGTTCGAACCGCTCCGCTACCCGCGGGTCGGCGGGATCGCGCTGTGCTAGGGCTGCTTGGGCGGCGGGCCAGTGGGTGAGGAAGGTGGGGTGGCTTTGCCCGATGGCGGGTTCAATCCGTTCGAGCAGCAGGCGGAAAAACAGATCCTCCCAATCCTCGCCATCGCGCAGCCTGGTACCGGCCTGGGCGGCCAGCGCCGCGGCATCGTCGGCGGTTCCCAGCACGTCGGCCCCGACATATTTAGTAAAGGCATCGGCCACGGTCAGGCGCTCGAACGCGGCGAGATCGATTGCCATGCCACGGCAGGTTAGCTGTTCCGGCAGCACCGCGCGCAGCAGTGCCTCGGTTTCATCCATTAGATCGGCGAGCGTGCCATCCGGGCGATACCATTCCAGCATGGTGAACTCGGCGGAATGGGTGTCGGAGGCTTCGTTGTTGCGCCACACCCGGGCAAGCTGGAAAATCCGCCCAACACCGCCGGCGAGCAGTTTTTTCATGGCGAATTCGGGCGAGGTATGGAGCCACAAATCGCGCCCACCGCCTTGGGGATAAGTCTGGCTAGTGCGGAAGGTGGCGATGTGGACGTCCTCGCCCGGCGCCGGCACCGCGTAGGGGGTTTCGACTTCGAGATAGTCGCGTTCGGTGAAAAATCGGCGTGTGTCGGCGGCCAGGCGCGCCCGCGCGCGCAATGCCGGCAGGCGGGCGGACAGGCGATCGGGGTGCCAGGACGGGATCATGGCAACCTGTTGAAGCGGCCATCGCCCCCAAAGGCCCGGTCGGTGAAGACCTCGGTGATGATGGTGCGATAGTCGGGCATCCGGCAATCCGTTCAGGTTATCGTCCGGCCAGATTAGCGATCTTTCCGCCCACGACCAACGGCCGACCGCATTGGGTATGCGTGTTCGCTCGACCGTCAATCGTTAGCAAGTGTTTTGCCTGCGTGCTATGGCCGATGACAGGCATTTTGCGCAAGAACGTATGATTTCAGATAGGTAAACATGGAAGCGGGCGTGGACCAGGCTCAAGCCGACACGGGGCGGCAACTCAGCATTGATGGGGTCCGGGGCTGGGCGGCATTTTCCGTCATGTGCTTTCACGCCGTCAGCATCCTGACGGTCCCGGACCCGACAGCGACCAGCCTGCTGTACCGTATTTTCCTCAATGGCGAGTTCGACGTCGCGGTGTTTTTCGTTTTGTCCGGCGATGCCCTTTCGGTCGCCTATTGGCGGCGCGGATCGGTGGCCGGCGTCGTGCGGCTCGCGATCAAGCGCTATCCGCGCCTGACCATTCCGATTTTCTTTTCCTGTGCGATCGTGTTCATACTGTATCAATGCGGGCTGACCTTCACGCACCAGGCTGCGGCGATTCTGCGGCACCACGACTGGCTCGGTGAAGTTCTCTCAATACGCTATCGCCTTCCCGATCTGTTCTCGTTCGCATTTGCCGATGTCTATTTTCGGCACACTGAAACGAGCTCGCTCAATCCTCCGCTGTGGACGATGGGTATTGAGCTGCTTGGCTCGATCCTGGTGTTCGTGGTGCTTCTGGGTGACCGTCATATTCGGCGCAAAACCCTGACTTTAGTGGCGTTAACCGTGCTGTTGCTGGTCTGCCGCTCCTATCTCGCCTGCTTTATCGCGGGGGTGATGTTCGGACGCTGGCGGGCCGATGGGGTATTTGCGCGCCTGCGCGGCGCGCGCTACGCGCCCGGCTTTCCCGCGATTGCAGCGGCATGCATGGTGATGGCGGCAAGCGTGCCGTTGGCGGGCACTGGCCGTGTCCTGGCGTTTTCGCTGCTCTCGGCTGCTTTCGTATTTTGCGTCCTGGCCAGTCATCAACTGGATTGGCTGTTTTCGACACCGCTGTCGCAATGGCTCGGGCGGATATCGTTCCCGCTTTATCTGGTCCATTTTTCGGTTCTGGCATCATTTTCCGCCGGGATGGTGGTGTGGGCGCATCAGGGCGGCATTCTCGCGCCGCACATACTTTGGCTGATTGTCGTGGCATCGATCTGCCTCAGCCTGTTGGCTGCGATTGCGTTCGAGCCGGTCGAGCACCTGACGCGGAAAATTGGCAATGCCCTGAGCCGGTATGTCGTTGATGACGCTGAGCCTGCCGCCGGGGTCATCGTGTCGTCTCATCGAGCGACCCTTTAGCCTTGCCCTGACATTGCCCGAAAATCGCCTGCGTGGGAGGTTCGTGCCAGTCGCCCGGAAAGGAACCCAAGACCATGCCCAAAATCCCAGCCGCCCGCCTGACCGAAATCGGTGAGGCCTTGCTGATTGCCGCCGGCGCGCCCGCGGCCGAAGCCGAAATCGTCATGCGCCATTGCACCAACGCCAACCTCGCCGGCCATGACAGCCACGGGATTATCGCGATCCCGACCTATATCGACCGGGTCCGTGCTGGGCACATCGTTCCGGGCGCACCGTGGGAGATCAAGCAGGAATCGGCGACCACCACCGTTATCGACGGCCATTGGGGCTTCGGCTTTGTCGCCAATGAACGGGCGATGAAGCTCACCATCGAAAAGGCGCGCACCGCCAACGTCGCCGCCGCCACGGTGTTCCGCCAGGGCCATATCGGACGCCTGGCGAACTACCCGCTAATGGCCGCCCGCGAAGGCATGATCGGGATGATCACTGCCGATAGCGGCCGGTCCCCCAAGCACGTCGCCCCGTTTGGCGGGCGCGAGGCACGATTGGGCACCAACCCGATTTCGTTTGCCATCCCGTCCAATCTCGACGGTCCGCTAGTGCTCGACATGGCAACATCGGCCGTTGCCGCCGGCAAGGTGTCGCTGTCGGCCGCGCGCGGCAAGCCGATGCCGTTGGGCTGGGTGGTCGATAAGGACGGCAACCCGACCACCGATCCCGGTGCGCTCAAGGCCGGCGGCGCGCTGCTGCCGCTGGGCGGGACCGAGGGCTACAAGGGCACCGGGCTTGCGGTGATCGTCGAAATCCTCTGCGGGTTGCTCACCGGCTTGGGCTTTGGCGTCGAGCCTACCGGCCGGCATAACGATGGCTGCTTCATGGCGGTCTTCAATGTCGAGGCATTCCGCCCGCTGGAGCGTTTCAAGGAAGAAGTCGGTGAATTTGCCGCCTACCTCAAATCCACCCCGCCCAGCGCCGGCAGCCCGGGCGTGTTCTATCCGGGAGAGATCGAATACCTCACCGAACAGGATCGCCGCGCCAACGGGGTTGATGTCGAGGACGCAACCTGGAAAAAACTCGCCGAACTCGCCGCCGGTTACGGCCTGTCGGCGCGGCTGGGGCTGTGACCCGGGAGCGGAGACGCGCTGTTTGTTGTCAGTGGTCTGCTTGTCCCCCAAGTGCTTTGCCCATCGTGCCGCCAACACTGGTTACCGGAAGCCACTTCTGAAGCTGACCTGCGGGCGGATATTGTCACGCCGCACGCGGGTGATGGCCGCGGCTTGCGCACGGAAATGGGCGTTCAACATGCTGCGACGTTGTGCGATCGGCGTGCCGACGCGCAGCATGTCTACCAGGCCGGCGCCCATCACGAATACGGCTCCCAGGCACAGGAATTGTACCGCGGGCGGGGCCACTAAAAATAGACCAGCCAGTGTAAACACGCGCATGAAGTTTCCATTCGGCTATAATAGCGGGGATCAGTGCAACCGCCGTGCCACTGTAAAAAGGGCCAAAACCGAGGAATCCGTGGCGCGAAATGCGGCTTTAGGCAATTTGCAACGCAATACGCAGCGCAGCTCTGCGAACCGCAAAGGACGACAGGCCGATGGGCTGGACCAGCGCCGAACTGCGTGACTATGCGATTTATCTTGGCCTCCGCGCCTTGCCGATCGATGCGTCCTCGGCGTTGGGGGCGCTCCTGGGACGCGGCAAGCTTGGCCGGCTGATCCGCCCCGAGGCCGAGGCGCGGGGCAGGGCGGCGATGGCGTTGCTGCGCCCCGACCTCGCCACGCCGGACCGGATCGAGGCCAGCACCCTGCGTTTATGGAGCAACCTTGGCCGGATTTTCTGCGAATTCGCGGTGTTGCCCAAAATCCTCGCAGCCGGGCGGGCGGTGGTGTCCGATCCTGCCCTGCTTGATCGGATTTATGCCGATCAGCGGCCGAGCATTTTGTGCTTCGTCCATACCGGTAACTGGGAGGTGATCGGCGCCCAGGTGGCCACCCATCCGAGGATTTATCCCGGACGCCCGCTCGCCGGGATTGTGATGCCACCTGGGAGCCGCGCTCATGCCCGGATCGCTGCCAATCAGCGTGCCCATTTACCGGTTGACCTGATCCCGATGGATGGCAAGGTCTGGCATCGGCTGGCCGAAATCCTGCGCCAGCCGGGCGGGGTGGTATGGCTCGCCGCCGATGAATTTGTCGATGGCGTGGTGATGGCACCGCATTTCGGCCGGCGGCTCAAATCCAACGGCAACATGGCCAAGATCGTTCGCCTCGCCGCTGCCACCGGGGCGAGGGTGGTGCCGATCTATAGTGAGCGGCTATCGGGAGCGAACTTCATCTCCCACATCCTGCCGCCGCTTGACATTCCGCCCGGACGGCTCGGGCCCGACGGCGTGCTGGCGCAGGTTGCCCGGCTGGATGCGATATTTGGTCCGATCGTGCGCGCCCATCTCGACCAATGGTTTTGGACGGTGGACCTGGCATCGTCCCCGGATGATCCGATCACTGGCTGATCGGCGGTCACCCATTGCGGGCAGGTAATCAGGGGATGGAGCTTGCGCCGGATACCGCCTAGTGTTGCTGCTCGTTCGCCCGCAATCGGCGATCAACCTTCGAGGGAGTGCTCCCGGCTATGACCATATCCATGCTCAGAAAGACGGCGCTGCTGGCAGCCGCGGCGCTCGCCGCTTCGCTTGGTGTCGCCGAGGCGCAGAACAAGACCCTGGTCTATTGTTCGGAAGGCTCGCCGGAAAACTTCAACCCGATGATCAACACCACCGGAACCTCACTGCAGGCGAGCCGGCCGATCTATAACGGGCTGACCATTTTCGTGAACGGCACCACCAATGTTGGCCCCGCGCTCGCCGAAAAATGGGACGTCTCGGCCGATGGCCTGACCTATACTTTCCATCTGCGCCGCAACGCCAAGTGGCATTCCAACAAGAATTTCAAGCCGACCCGTGGCTTTAATGCCGATGACGTTGTTTTCAGCTTCGACCGTCAGGGCAATCCGGCCAATCCGTACCACAAGGTCACCGGCGGCGGCTATGATTACTGGGCGGATATGAACATGCCCAAGCTGCTGAAATCGGTCACCAAGGTGGACGATTACACGGTGAAGCTTACCTTGAACGTGCCGCAGGCGCCGTTCATCGCCAATATCGCGATGCCGTTCGCATCAATCCAGTCGAAAGAATACGCCGACGTCCTGCTCAAGATGGGCAAGCCCGAGCTGATCGATCAGGACCCGATCGGCACTGGCCCGTTTGAGTTCGTCCAGTATGTCAAGGATGCCACCATCCGGTACAAGCGTTTCGATGGTTACTATGGTGACAAGGCCAAAGTGACCAACTTGGTCTATTCGATCAATAAGGACGCCGCCGTCCGTCTCGCCAAATTGCGCGCCAATGAATGCCAGATTTCGCCGTTCCCGTCGCCGGCCGACCTGCCGTCGATCCGCGCTGACAAAAATCTGCAATTGCTGTCCCAGCCCGGCTTGAACATCGGCTATTTGGCGTTCAACGTCACCAGGAAGCCGTTTGACGATGTGCGGGTACGCACCGCGATCAATATGGCGGTGGACAAGAAGGCCATTCTGACGGCGGTTTATCAAGGTGCTGGACAGACCGCGAAGAACCTGATCCCGCCGACGATGTGGAGCTACAACGACAAGATCGAAGACTTCAAATACGATCCGGCGGCAGCGAAGAAGCTGCTCGCCGAAGCCGGCTTCCCGGACGGATTCGAAACCGATTTGTGGGCGATGCCGGTGCAGCGCCCGTATAACCCGGATGCGAAACGTATCGGCGAACTGATGCAGGCCGATCTGGCAAAAATTGGCGTCAAGGCCAAAATCGTCAGCTACGAATGGGGCGAATATCGCAAGCGCGCCTCGGCCGGCGATCACCAGATGGCCCAGCTTGGCTGGTCCGGCGATAATGGCGATCCGGATAATTTCTTCGCGGTGCTGGCAAGCTGTGCCGCCGCCAAGGCTGGTTCGGTGACCAAATGGTGCAACCAGGACTATGACGCCCTGATTACCAAGGCCGCCACGATCAGCAATGTCGCCGAACGCACCAAGCTCTATGAACAAGCCCAGGTGATCATGCACAAGGATGCACCCTATTTGTTCATCGCGCATTCGGTGGTGTTTTGGCCGCTGCGTGCCAACGTGACCGGGTTTAAGATTTCGGCGGTGGGCGGCTACGACTTCGCTAATGTCGACCTGAAGTAGTCTTGCCGTAATGCTGCGCTATCTGCTGCGGCGGGTCCTGCTCGTCGTGCCGACTTTCCTCGGCGTGATCCTGCTCAGCTTCACGCTCATCCATCTCGTGCCCGGTGATCCGATCGAGGCACGGGTGGGTGAGCGTGGCATTGAACCGGAGCGGCTGGCCGCCTTGCGCCATGAATTTGGCTACGACCTGCCGATCTGGCGGCAGTTTCTCGACTATCTCTGGCAGGTTATGCATGGCGATCTGGGGGTATCCCTGGTGACCCATCGCACGGTCTGGTCGGAGTTCCTGACTTTGTTCCCTGCCACCATCGAACTTGCGATCTGCGCGATCAGTTTTGCGGTTTTGCTCGGCGTGCCGCTCGGCATGATTGCAGGCTTGCGGCGTGGCACTGCCTTTGATTTCGGTCTGATCGGGGTGTCGGTGACCGGCGCCTCGATGCCGATTTTCTGGTGGGGGCTGATGATGATCCTGATCTTCTCGGTCGGGCTCGGGTGGACCCCGGTTTCCGGGCGGATCAGCGACCTTTATTTCATTGAGCCGTGGACCGGCTTCATGACCATCGATTGCTGGTGGGCCGAGGATGACGGCGCCTGCCGCTCAACCTGGTCGCATCTAATCCTGCCCACCATCGTGCTCGGCACCATTCCGCTGGCTAATTTTGCCCGCATGACCCGATCGGCGATGCTGGAGGTTCTCGGTGAGGATTATATCCGCACCGCGCGCGCCAAGGGGCTGGGCAGCTTGCGCATCAATGTTGTCCACGCGTTGCGCAATGCGCTGATCCCGGTGGTAACAGTGATCGGGCTGTCGATCGGTGGCTTGCTCGGCGGGGCCATCCTGACAGAAACGATTTTCGCCTGGCCTGGCATTGGGCACTGGATCATCGAGAGCATTCAGGGGCGCGACTATCCGGTGCTGCAAGGCGGCACATTGCTGATCGCGGTGATTGTGATCAGCGTCAATCTGGGTGTGGATATGTTGTATTCGGTGCTCAACCCGCGGATCCGGCGCTAATGCCGTCGCGATTGGCAATCTTCTGGCGCAGCTTCGCCGAAAACCGTGGGGCGGTGTTCGGGCTTGGCCTGATGTTGGTATTGATCCTCGTCGCCCTGTCCGCCGATTTCATGTCGTTGCACGGCCCGATTGAGCAATATCGCGAGAATTTCCTCACGCCCCCGGTCTGGGAGGACGGCGGCACCTGGCGCTTCCCGCTCGGCACCGATGATGTCGGCCGCGACATGCTGTCGCGCCTGATCCACGGCGCAAGGCTGTCGCTGATGATCGGCTTCACCTTGGTCGCAGTCGCGCTCGTGGTCGGCACCAGCCTGGGGCTGACGGCGGCCTTCTGCGGTGGCACCGTCGATATACTGATTATGCGGCTGGTCGATGTGATCCTGGTATTCCCCAGCCTGCTGCTGGCGATTGTCGTGGTGGCGATCATCGGGCCGGGCCTGTTCAACGCGATGATCGCGGTGGCCGTGGTGACCTTGCCGGGCTATGTCCGCCTCGCGCGCGCCTCCGCCTTGGTTGAACTGAACCGCGATTACGTGAGCGCGACGCGCGCCATGGGGGCATCGATGCCGCGGCTGATGTTCGATACTGTGCTGCCCAACTGCATGGCGCCGCTGATCGTGCATGCAACGTTGGGGTTTTCAACTGCGGTGCTCGATGCGGCGGCGCTGGGTTTCTTGGGCCTCGGCGCCCAGCCGCCGACGCCGGAATGGGGCACCATGCTGTCGAGTTCCTTGCAATATTACCAGCGTGCCTGGTGGGTTTTGGCGTTTCCGGGCATTGCCATCCTTGTGACAGTGCTGGCCTTTAATCTGTTTGGCGACGGGCTGCGCGATGCGCTCGATCCGAAGTTGAAACGCTGATGGCACTCCTTGAAATTCGCAATCTGGCGGTGGAGTTCGGCACCGCGCGCGGTCGCTTCCGCGCGGTCGATGGCGTTGATCTTACCGTCGATGCCGGCGAAGTGCTTGGCGTGGTCGGCGAGTCGGGGTCGGGCAAATCCGTTTCGATGCTGGCCGCGATGGGGCTGATCGCCTGGCCCGGCAAGGTCACCGCCGATGTGCTGCGCTTTGATGGCACCGATCTGCTGACCTTGTCGGCCCGCGATCGTCGCAAGCTGGTTGGCAAAGACATGGCGATGATTTTCCAGGAACCGATGACATCGCTCAACCCGTGCTATTCGGTGGGCTGGCAAATTGCGGAATCGCTCCGCACCCACCGCATGGTGCCCAACAACAAAATCCGTGACCGGGTGGTCGAATTGCTCGATCAGGTCGGCATCCCCGATGCCGGCCGCCGCGCTGGCGCGTTTCCGCACCAGATGTCGGGGGGGATGAACCAGCGCGTGATGATCGCGATGGCAATCGCCTGCAATCCGCGTTTGCTGATTGCCGATGAACCGACCACGGCTTTGGATGTTACCATCCAGAAGCAGATCCTCGAT